>JAUNHU010000180.1 GCA_030523825.1 Lautropia sp.
GCCAGCGGCTTGGCCAGCCCCTTCCAGAAGCTCACCAGCGGACTGATGGTGGGCTGATCGGGCAGACCGGCGTAGAGCGACGGCTTGTCGGCGTGATGCAGCACGTACATCACGTGCGTGCCGCCCACCCCGGCCGGGTCATACAGGCCCGCCTTCTCGAAACCACGGCTTTTCAGGTCGGCGATACGCGTTTCGGCCTGATCCTTCATGGCCTTCTTCGTGCCGAACATGATGGCGCCCGTGGGACAGGTCTTCACGCAGGCCGGCTCCTTGCCCACCGCCACCCGGTCGGAACACAGGCTGCACTTGTACGCCTTGTTGTCCTTCTTGGAAATGCGGGGCACATTGAACGGGCAGCCGGTGATGCAGTAGCCACAGCCGATGCAGTTTTCCTCGTGGAAATCGACGATGCCGTTGGTGTACTGGATGATCGCGCCCGGCGACGGACACGCCTTCAGACAGCCCGGGTCCTCACAGTGCATGCAGCCGTCCTTGCGGATCAGCCATTCGAGGTTGCCACTTTCCTCGTTTTCATACTCGGTGAAGCGCATCACCGTCCAGGCGTTCTCCGTCAGGTCGGTGGGGTTGTCATAGGTGCCATGACAGGCGCTGGCCACCTGCGGCCCGAACGGCGTGTCGATGACCTCGTCCCGCAGGTCATTCCACTCCATGCAGGCCGACTGGCATGCCTTGCAGCCGATGCACTTCGACACGTCGATCAGCTTGGCGATCTCGCCCGAGCGCGGCTCGCGGATCTGCGGCGGCGGCGTGGTCGTTGCAGAACGGCGCTGGATATCAAGGGATTGCAATGCCATCGCGTGCTCCTCAGATCTTCTCGACTTTCACGAGGAAAGTCTTGAACTCGGGGGTATTGGTATTGCCGTCGCCCACGAAAGGCGTCAGCGTGTTGGCCAGGAAGCCGGGGCGCGTGACGCCCTTGAACCCCCAGTGCAACGGAATACCCACGTGATGGATGGTCTTGCCGTCGATCTTCATCGGCTTGATCCGCTTGGTGACGACGGCCACCGCCTTGATGTAGCCGCGCTTGGACGACACCTTGACGCGATCACCCGCCTTGATGCCCAGCTCGGCACCCAGCGCCTCGCCAATTTCCACGAACTGCTCGGGCTGCGTGATGGCATTCACCAGCGCATGCTTCGTCCAGTAGTGGAAATGCTCGGTGAGACGGTAGGTGGTGCCCACGTGCGGGAACTCCTCCGGCTTGCCGAAGGTTTCCCAGATCGGCTTGAACACCCGCGCCGCCGGCGACGAGGTCGCCTTCGGATTCTTCGGATACATCGGGTTGTAGCCGAGCGGGGTGTCGAAGGGCTCGTAGTGCGTGGGGAACGGTCCTTCGTTCAGGCCCTTGCGGGAGAAGAAACGCGCCACGCCTTCCGGGTTCATGATGAACGGCCCTGCTCCGGTCTCGGGCGCCAGCGTGGCACCAAAGTCGGGCACATCGGCCCCCACCCACGACTTGCCGTTCCACTCCACCAGCTTGCGCAGCGGATTGAAGGGCTTGCCGGAAAGGTCGGCAGACGCACGGTTGTAGAGCACGCGGCGGTTGGCCGGCCACGCCCAGGCCCAGCCCAGCGTATTGCCGATGCCGGTCGGGTCGGAGTTGTCGCGCCGCCCCATCTGGTTGCCGGCCTCGGTCCACGAGCCCGCCCAGATCCAGCAGCCGCTGGCCGTGGAGCCGTCATCGCGCAGCTCGCCGAAGCCCGACACCTGCTGGCCGGCCTTGCGCACCAGTTTCGTCTTGTCCTTCAGATCGAAGACATCGGTGATGGCCTTGCCGTTGAACTCCTTCGCCACTTCCTCGGCAGTCGGATGATACGGATCGGCATACTCAGACCAGTGCAGGTCACGGATCGGGTTGGGGAACACACCGCCTTCCTTCTCATACAGCGCCTTCATCCGCAGATGCAGGTTCGACATGATGAAGATGTCGGTATGCGCCTCACCCGGCGGCTCGGCAGCCTTCCAGTGCCACTGCAGCACGCGCGACGAGCTGACGATGGAACCGTCTTCCTCGGCAAAGCAGGTGGTGGGCAGGCGGAACACCTCGGTCTTGATCGAGGCCGTGTCCACGTCGTTGTACTCGCCGAAATTGCGCCAGAACTCGGAGGTTTCGGTCGCCAGCGGGTCCATCACCACCAGGAACTTCAGCTTCGACAGGCCATCGCGCACCCGGCCGCTGTTGGACAGCGCCGCAATCGGGTTGAAGCCCTGCGCCAGGTAGCCGTTCACCTTGCCTTCGTTCATCAGCTCGAAGATCTGGAGCATGTCGTATTCACGATCCAGCTTGGGCAGATAGTCGAAGTTCCAGTTGTTCTCGGCCGTGGCGGTGCTGCCATACCAAGACTTCATCAGGCTGACGAAGAACTTGGGATAGTTCTGCCAGTAGCTCATCTGCCCCTTGCGCAGCGGTTTCTGCGTGCGCGAGGTGATGAACTGCTGATAGGTCTGCTCGGCCTCGCGCGGCAGTGACAGATAGCCGGGCAGGCTGGCCGACAGCAGGCCCAGGTCGGTGAGACCCTGGATGTTGGAGTGACCGCGCAGTGCGTTCATGCCACCACCGGCCACGCCGATGTTGCCGCACAGCAGCTGCACCATCGCCGCGCAGCGCAGGATCTGCGCACCGATCGAGTGCTGCGTCCAGCCCAGCGCATACATGATGGTGGCCGCACGACCCGCCACCGCCGTGGACGCGAACTTGTCGGCCACGTGCAGGAACTTGTCCTTCGGCGTGCCGCAGACGCGCTCGACCTCCTCGGGCGTGTAGCTGGCGTAGTGCTTCTTCATCAGCTGATACACGCAACGCGGATGCTGCAGCGTGGGGTCGGTCTTCACATAACCGTCTTCACCCAGCTCGTAGTCCCAGCTCGCCTTGTCATAGGTACGCTTTTCCTCGTCATAGCCCGAGAAGATGCCCTCATCAAAGGCAAAGTCTTCCCGCACGATGAACGAGAAATCGGTGTAGTTGCGGACGTACTCGTGATGAATGCGATCCGTCGTCAACAGGTAGTTGATGATGCCGCCCAGGAACACGATGTCGCTGCCCGACCGGATGGGGGCATAGAAATCGGCAACCGAGGCAGAACGGTTGAAACGCGGATCGACGACCATGAAGTGCGCCTTGTTGTGCGCCTTCGCTTCCGTCACCCACTTGAATCCACAGGGATGCGCTTCAGCGGCATTGCCGCCCATGATGAGGATGACATCGGCATTCTTGATGTCAACCCAATGGTTCGTCATCGCACCACGGCCAAACGTCGGGGCAAGACCTGCCACCGTCGGGCCGTGTCAGACACGCGCCTGGTTGTCGAAGGGGAGCATCCCCCAGCTGCGGGCAACCTTGTGGGTGATGTAACCGGCTTCATTGCTGGAGGCCGAAGCGGCCAGCATGCCGGTGGTCGTCCATCGGTTCACCAGCTTGCCATCATCCGTCTTCGTCAGGAAGTTGGCGTCGCGGTCGTCCTTCAGCAGCCGTGCGATGCGGTCCAGCGCCTCATCCCACGACATGTTCACCCAGTGGTCGGAACCTGGGGCACGATACTGCGGATGCAGCAGCCGGTTGGGGCTGTTGATGAAATCCAGCAGACCTGCCCCCTTCGGACAGAGCGTGCCGCGGTTGACCGGATGGTCCGGGTCGCCCTCGACGTGAATCACCGAGCGCTTGGCGTTCATCACGCCGTCGCCCAGCGAATACATCAGGATGCCGCAACCCACTGAACAGTAAGTACAGGTTTGTCGGGCGACGGAGGTGGCTGCCAGCTTGAACTGACGGACCTCGGCCAGCACTTCGCGGGGGGAGAAACCCATCACCGCCATGCTGGACGAAGCCAGAGCCGTACCCGTCACCTTGAAAAACTGCCGTCGGGAGATCTGCTCCATG
>JAUNHU010000181.1 GCA_030523825.1 Lautropia sp.
GCATGCCGTAGAACAGCGGATTCTTCGTGAGCAGTTCGTGGCGCTTGCGCAGGAACTCGGCGCGATCCTCACCCCAGACGAAGCTCATGTGCGCAGTGGGGTTGATGAAGTCGGACGGATTGCTGAGGCGGCCTTCGCGGGTCATCGAGGCCCAGAACTGGCGGGAGATCTCGAACTGTTCGGCGATGTTGATCGCGCGGGTGGTCTCGATGGTGCCGTCGGGCTTCTGCGGCGTGTAGTTCAGCTCGGCAAAACCGGCATGGCCGGTGCCGGCGTTGTTCCAGCCCTCGGAGCTTTCCTCGGCCACGGCGCCACGGCGCTCGAACATCTGGAGTTGCCAGTCGGGTTGCAGTTCCTGCAGGTAGGTGGCGAGCGTCATGCTCATGATGCCGCCGCCGATCAGCACGGCATCGACGGGTTTTTCATTGTCGGGGGCGGGAATGCTGCGCTGGTGCAGCGGCCAGAGGAGAAACAGCGCTACCGCGATGATGGCCAGCAGGATCGGCCATCTCAGAAATCTGAAGATACGCATGGGTGCTTTCTTATAAAGAGGAAGGAGACGGGATAAGGCCGTCCGCACGACCCCGGCAGGTCGTGAGGTGGCCTGGTGACGGCATCTGCAGGGCTCCTGGAATGCCTGCATGACCGAAGCGGAGAGGGGGCAGACAGCTGCCTGCTCGCCCGGAGGGCGAAGACTACTACGGATATCTTGACTTCCGCCAATATCCCTGCTGTTGGCAGTGGCTCGCGGGGCTGGCGTGCGTGCGCGTTGCAGAGGCGCTGGGCAGCGGGGAGAAGGCCGCAGATGTGGGAAGATGCGCGGGGTTACTGCCCAGGCAGGGGCGGGTGCGGATTCGTCAGGCCATTTCAGTTCCCCATTTGCCGGGACGATTCTTCACATTGATTATCATTGTGTTGCACAATCTGCCGCCACCCGGCGAGCGGGCTGGCGTCCTTCCTTCTCAATCCACGGCGGCACCCGGTATCCATCTTCCCTGGCGGGATGCCGTCTGCGTCGTGCCTCACCAGGGGTGATGATGTTCTTCATTCAGTTTGCAATCGTCCTGCTGTGCATCCTGATCGGTGCGCGTGTGGGCGGCATCGGTCTCGGTGTTCTCGGCGGCATCGGTCTGGCCGTGCTGGCCTTCGGCTTTCAGTTGCAACCCACCAGCCCGCCCATCGACGTGATGCTGATGATCATGGCGGTGGTGTCGGCTGCTGCCGCCATGCAGGCAGCGGGCGGTCTGGACTACATGGTCCAGATTGCGACACGTGTGTTGCGCCGGCATCCGCGCTACATCACCTTCATTGCGCCGGCCGTTACCTGGACCTGCACCGTGTGCGCCGGTACCGGGCACGTGGCCTACTCGGTGCTGCCGGTCATTGCGGAAGTCAGCCGCCACGCCGGCGTGCGCCCCGAGCGTCCGCTGTCGATGGCTGTGATTGCGTCGCAGTTTGCCATCGTGGCCAGTCCGGTTGCTGCGGCCGTCAATGCCGTGACCAAATTTCTGGAACCGCAGAACGTTACGATGCTCGATATCCTGCTGGTGACGATGCCGGCCACCGTGCTGGGCATTGGTCTGGCCTGTGTCTTCGTCAACCGCATGGGCAAGGAGCTGAAGGACGATCCGCACTACCAGCAGTTGCTGAAAGACCCGGAATATGTCCGCCGGAACAACGCGCAGATGATCGACCCGGACAAAATGGTCATCAAGCCGACGGCGAAGACTTCGCTGTTCATCTTCCTGGCGGCAGCCCTGCTGGTGGTGCTGCTGGGTGCGCTGCCCGAGTTGCGCCCGGCCTTTGGCGGCGAGGCGATGAGCATGGCGCACACCATCGAGATCGTGATGCTGGCCGCTGCTGCGCTCATCATGCTGATCTGCAAGCCCGATGGCGATGAGGTCACGCAGGGCTCGGTGTTCCACGCCGGCATGCGTGCGGTGATTGCGGTGTTTGGCGTGGCCTGGATGGGCGACACGCTGATGCAGGCGCATCTGCCCGAGGTGAAGGAAGGCGTGTCGGCGCTGGTGCATGCGGCACCCTGGGCCTTCGCAGGCGCGCTGTTCGTGCTGTCGGTGCTGGTGAACAGCCAGGGCGCCACGGTGGCCACGCTGTTCCCGGTGGGCATTGCGCTGGGCCTGCCCGCACCCATTCTCATCGCCACGCTGGTGGCGGTGAACGGTTACTTCTTCATCCCTAACTACGGCCCGATCATCGCGTCGATTGACTTCGACAGCACAGGCACCACGCGCATCGGCAAGTTCATCTTCAACCACAGCTTCATGATCCCTGGCCTGCTGAGCATGATCTTCTGCCTGGGCTTCGGGCTGCTGTTTGCGCAGTGGGTGTTCTGAGGCTGCTTCTTTGCAAAAGGAGCGTTCTTTCGGGTTCTGATGCTGCGGCCCGGCGGTGGAGGCCCTGCCGTGGTCGCGCTCAGTTGTCTTCCTGGATGATGATTCGGGCGTTCAGCGGCTGAATCGGGCGGGCATTGTCCTGGCCGATCATCTTGTGCATGGCCTCGATCTGCTGGGCGCTGGCCGGCACCGGCGAGGAGAACACCACCCAGTTCACCCCTTCGCTGCACGGCGGGGTGGTGAGCGAGCCGTTCAGGCGGAAATGGATGCTGCTTTTGGGCAGCAGGTCTTCGAGTTTCAGGGGAGTGTTCAGATGCACACGCTTGCCGGGCAGAACCGGCTGGGCCAGCAGCCCGGTGAGTGCCGGATTGGCCGGGCCTTCCTTGAACACCGCTCCCAGTACGGCCAGTTCTCCCTCGTCGCTCTGATGCACCAGGTGCACTTCCATCGGGAAATGCTTCCCCTTGAAGGTGTGCTCGCTGGGCGTATGGAAGTGGAATTGCCGCAGCCTGAACTGTTTCGTGCCTATTTGCAGCGACTGCACGCCATCGGCAGGTGTGGCCTGGATGGTATGGCCGTTGTTGATGACACTGAAGCGGGTGGGCTTGTACTGGAGGTGAAGCCTGCCGCCCTGGGTGCCTTCGGCCTCGGTGAAGTCCACGGGTGACTGGTTCTTGCCCCGGCTGCAATCGGCGTATTCGGCACTCAGCTCTCCCCAGTGCAGGGGGCTTTCCTCCCCCTGGTAGGACCAGTGAGGGTGATGGTGCGTGTCAGCGTCGGCCGCGTGAGCGAGCAGGGGGGCTGATGAGAATGCGATGAGCAGGCTGGTGGCGAGGGCAGGAAAGGTCATGTCATAACTCCACGACAAGGATGTTGCGTTATCCATTCATGAGAAATCTATTTCGACGTGTTTGACATGACCAAGATCAATGTTGCCTTGCGGCGGGCATCAGGGCCGGAGAGCGCTTTGCATGGCATCATCAGGACATGGAGACCTGACTGAGCTGCCGTGGTTTGCCGGGTTGTGTCGCGTCACGGTGGGTTCAGGCAATGCCGGAGCTGCAGCAGTGCGCCCCGATCACCGCAGAACACCCGCACGATGAATACCGACAATCCACGGCCCCTGTTGCTCACCGCCATCGCCCTCACCGGGCTGTTCGCCTTCCTGCAGGTGTATTCGGTGCAGGCGGTGTTGCCGGTGCTGATGCACGATCTGGCGGCCACCGAGGTGCAGGCCGGGCTGGCGGTGGGGGCCACGGTGTTTGGCGTGGCGCTGGTGTCGCCCTTCATGGGGATGCTGTCGGATGCCTTCGGGCGCAAGCTGTTCATCGTGGGGTCGCTGCTGTTTCTGGGTGTGCCCACGGCGCTGATGGCCTGGGTGTCCAGCATCGAGCAGATGATGGCGCTCCGTTTTCTGCAGGGGGTGGCGGTGCCGGGCATCACGGTGGTGCTCATTGCCTACATCGGCGAGGAGTACGAGGGGCGCACGATGACGCGCCTGATGTCGCTCTATGTGTCGGGCACGGTGCTGGG
>JAUNHU010000040.1 GCA_030523825.1 Lautropia sp.
TCGGAGATCTTGCTGTTGTCGAAGACCCGCTTGTTGGGCTTGACCCAGTCCTTTTCCAGAATGGTGCGGGCAAAGGTGCCGTGGGCGTTGGACTCGGACAGCTGCGACAGCGTCTGCTTCACGGTGCCGAGGTAGTCTTCGGGCAGCGCACGCGAATCGGTACGCGGGTAGGTGAGCACCTTGTGCCGCTCGTAGAGCGCCTGGGCCAGCGCCAGCGTGGTCTTGGCCGAGAAGCCGAAGCGGCCGTTGGCCTCGCGCTGCAGCGTGGTCAGGTCGAACAGCGCCGGAGCCATCTGGGTGGAGGGCTTGGACTCCTCGGTGACGGTGCCGGGCTTGCCTTCGCAGGCAGCGACGATGGCCTCTGCCTCGGCGCGGGTCCAGAAACGGTCGGCCTTGTGCTCGGGGTCGTCGGATTTCTTGAACTTCTGGTCGAACCACTTGCCTTCGTAGGTGCCTGCCTCGGCGGCGAAGGTGGCTTTCACCTCGAAGTAGTCGCGTGGCACGAACTTGCGGATCTTTTCCTCGCGTTCGACGACGACGGACAGCGTGGGGGTTTGCACGCGGCCCACGGTGGTGAGGTAGAAGCCGCCGTCACGCGAATTGAAGGCGGTCATGGCGCGGGTGCCGTTGATGCCGACCAGCCAGTCGGCCTCGGAGCGGCTGCGGGCGGCGTCGGCCAGGCCGTGCAGCTCCTCGTCGCTGCGCAGCTGGGCGAAGCCCTCGCGGATGGCATTGGGCGTCATCGACTGCAGCCACAGCCGCTGAATGGGCTGTTTGGCTTTGGCGTACTGCACGATCAGCCGGAAGATCAGTTCACCTTCGCGCCCCGCGTCACAGGCGTTGATGAGGCTGGTCACGTCCTTGCGCTTGATGAGCTTGGTGAGCAGCTTCAGCCGGTCCTGCGTCTTTTCGATCGGTTTCAGATCGAAATGCGGCGGGATGACAGGAAGGTTGGTGAACGACCACTTCCCCCGTTTGACATCGTATTGCTCGGGCGCGGCAATTTCGACCAGGTGGCCGACGGCCGAGCTGAGGACGTAGTCGTCGTTTTCAAAGTAGTCGCCGTTACGGACGAAGCCGCCCAGCGCCCGCGCGATGTCGGCGGCGACGGAGGGTTTTTCGGCAATGATCAGTGCTTTAGTCATGGCGGCGCCATAGTAAGAGGGCGATCCCCGGTTGTGCAAGCCGTGGCAACGACTGTATCCGCGCACGCGGGGATGACGTGTCGTCGATCACGAATACCGGGATCTTCATTCAGGGGTTGACCACCGGGCTGGTGCCGGCGGCACCGACATCCGGGCGGAGGCCGTGAGGACGGCCATGCCGTGCTGCCCTGACTGCGGTCGTGCGCAGGGGAGTTACGTCAGCTCGGGTGTCGGGGGTTCTGAACAAAGGGGCCATTATCGCGGTTTTATGAAAATGTGTTTCTGTTGCGGTGGGTGGTGCGACAGTTTTCCGGCTGCGATCATCCCTGCACGCGTTGCCAGCGACCGTCGGGCTGACGGCTGACCTGCCCGAGCATTTCCAGCAACTGCACCGTGACCAGCACCTGCGCGGCCGGCCAGCCCAGCTGCTGCGCCAGCGCATCGGTGGATTGCGGGCTGCCGGCGAGGCAGGCCAGCAGTTGCTGGCGCTCGTCGGGCTGATTTACAAAGGGGGACGCGGTTGCCGTGGTGTCTGGTGACGATGGCGTGGCCGGTGCGGTTGTCCGGCTGGTGGTGCCGGACTGTGGCCGCGTGGTCTCGCTGGCGGGGGACGCCCATATCCTTCTGGGGGGCAGCGTCTTGCGGGGGCGGGCCGGCTCCCGTGCATCGGAAGCGGGAGAGCCTGATGTACGCCCGCGCGCCATGTCGTCATCGGGCGATGCTCTGGTGACGATTCTGCTGCCGGGCTGCATGGGGCTGTCATCGCGGTCGGCAAGCCGGCCGCTGGTGGAAGAAGGGCCGGTGCGTCGTGGCCGGCCGTTGCCGGTCGTGGTGGTTCCCGGCACGCCTGCGTTCACGCCCAGGGCCTGCAGGATGTCATCCACGCAGTCCACCAGCTGGGCGCCCTGACGGATGAGGTGGTGGCAACCGCGGGACTGCGGGTTGTGGATGGAGCCTGGAATCGCCATCACGTCGCGCCCCAGTTCGGTGCCAAGGCGTGCGGTAATCAGCGATCCACTCTGCATGGCGGCCTCCACCACCAGCACGGCCTGCGACAGCGCGGCAATGAGCCGGTTGCGGCGCGGAAAGCCGGCGCGGGTGGGTGCAGTGCCCAGGGGCAGTTCGCTGAGGATGAGGCCGTGCCGGGCAAGGATCTCGTCGGCCAGCCGCTGGTTCTGGCTGGGGTAGATGTGGTCGATGCCGTTGCCGAGCACGGCAATGGTGCCGGGGACATTGGCCGGTGCGCCGGCCAGGGCTCCTTCGTGGGCGGCTGCGTCGATGCCCTCGGCCAGACCGCTGGTGATGAGAATGCCCCGTCGGGCCAGTGCATCGGCAAAGGCGAAGGCATTGCGCAGCCCTTCGGTGCTGGCGCGCCGGCTGCCCACCACCGCGATGCTGCGTGGCTGTTGCAACGCGCTCAGATCGCCCTCGGCATGGATGAGCAGCGGCGGGTCGGTGAGGTGCAGCAGTGCCTGCGGGTAGCGTGTGTCGTCCAGTGCCAGCAGGTGCCGCCGGCCGCCCCGCCAGGCCAGAGCCTGCTCGATCTGCCGCTCACGCTCGGGGTCGTCATCAAGAAGCGCGCTGACGAGGGCTTCCTTGTTGAGCAGGGTGCGCAGGTGCGAGCGCGGGGTGCGAAAGATCTGGTCGGGCGGCCCCAGATGCCGCAGCAGGTGCTGGCCGGTGACGGGGCCGATGCCCGGGGTGAGCGTGAGCCGCAACCAGGCGGCCATGTCTTCGTCGTCCGTGCCCGGTGGCAGGTTTACTTCGGAAGACGGATTGATGGGAGTGTGGGGCATGGCAGGAGGAGCGGGGCGGTTTTCGCAGCCCGCTGATCTTGCCAAAGTTGTGGCCGTCCCGCCATCGGCCGGATGGCCTAGAGCGTCATGCTTTATTCGTGCCCGTGCCGGCGCCGGCGCCGGAGCTGTGTGCTGGCAAGGCACCTTGCGCCGCCCAGGCTGGGCCACTTCGTCAAGTGTGGTAACGCCATCAGTGCAAGGTTCCGGAGCCAAGCCCGAAGGGAAAAAGCCTCTCTTGGCTCGCAGAAAGCAGGAAAGCCATCCGCGGGTGAGGCAGATGGCTTTCGGGAGGAAGGCCGGGGATCAGCAATACCCTGCCTTCTTTTCCTGTTTGCGGTCGCCGAAATATTGCATGAAGAATTCAGAATTTAATATTTCGGCGGTTTTGGCCTTGCTGCGCGCTATCAGGGCGTCTTCAGCTCGTCACCCACCGAGACCGGGCGGTCGGACTTCACCACCAGGCCATAGGCCACGTTCCTGAAGGTGCGGAACACCATCAGCTGGCCGATTTCCTCGTTGGGCAGGCGCACCCGGTCGCCGGTTTCGCGGTCCTTCACTTCGCGGCCAGCCTGTTCGATCTTCAGCACATGGCCGTTTTCGATGCCGTGGTCGCTGCCCAGGTTGATGGCCACGACACTGTTGCGACCTACCATCGAGATGCCGCGGTAGATGGAAACGATCCGGCCGTGGAGGTTCTCGACTTCGGGGGCACGCGGCACGAAGCTGAGCGTGTTGTCATCGTTGGCGGGCACCAGGCGGTCGCCATCGGTGATTTCCTCGGCCAGCTTGGTAACGCTCATCAGGGCCACATCGCCGGGGCGAACCAGATCGACCGTGCCCAGGTACATCGCCTCGAAGGCCAGCGGCTTGCGCGTCACCGGGTCGATGAGCGGCTTGGCCGGGCGGTAGACGTGCCAGGTCTTGGTCTCGCTGTTGGCCGGCAGGCCACGCACGTAGATCTGGTCACTGTTGCCCACATAGATGCGGCCATCTTCACGGTTGGCCAGCACGCGCGGCGCGGTCTTGAAGCTGTCGTCCTCGACGATCAGCGGGCGGTTGATGAATGCCTGGATGTCGGCCAGTGCGATGCTGGGGATGGCGCTACGGTCGAGCTGCGTGGCCCGCACGGTGGGTTCCAGACGGCTGATGCCGTTGCCACCGAAGCCCTTGCCGTTGGCATTGGAGCCGGTCAGCGAGCGGCCCAGGCGCAGGCGCGGCGTGGAGCCCGAACGATCCAGATATACAATGTCGCCCGGATAGATCAGGTGCGGATTGCGGATCTCGGCCTTGTTCAGTTGCCAGATCTCCGGCCAGCGCCAGGGTTCTTTCAGGAACAGGCCGGCAATGCCCCACAGCGTGTCACCCTTCACCACCGTGTGATGGTCGGGGGCGTCGGTTGCCAGCTGGATCTGTTCCTGGCGTTCCTGGGCGTGAGTGGTGGAAGGCATGACGGCGCCCAATGCCAGTGCGATGCTCAGGCTCAGGGTGCTCAATGTCCGGGTGCTAAACTTTTTCATCGACATGGTCGGTCCTTGGAGTCGTCTACGCACGCCCCACCAGACTGGTGGCGGTGCGTGCCGACTTGACGTGCGATTGCAATTCTTTCTGACGGCATCCTGGCCCGACAATGGGCGACAGGTTTAGTGGTGGATAGTTTCCGATGGCTGTTCTCGACATACTCAAGTATCCTGATGCCCGGTTGCATACGGTCGCCGAGCGGGTTGCGACTGTGGACGACCGCATCCGCAAGCTGGTGGCTGACATGGCCGAAACCATGTACGCGGCACCGGGCATTGGCTTGGCTGCCACGCAGGTCAATGTGCATGAGCGGGTCGTCGTCATCGATCTGACCGAGACGCACGACAACCTGCAGGTGTTCATCAACCCCGAGATCACCTGGCACAGTGACACGTTGCAGTCCTACGAGGAAGGGTGCCTGTCGATACCCGGCATCTACGACAAGGTCGAACGGCCGGATCGTGTCAACGTGACGGCACTGGATCTCGACGGCAAGCCCTTCAGCATCGAGGCCGACGGGCTGCTGGCCGTGTGCATCCAGCACGAGATCGACCATCTCGATGGCAAGCTGTTCATCCAGTACCTGTCGCGGCTCAAGCAGTCGCGCATCCGCCAGAAGGTGCTGAAGCAGCAGGAACGCAGCGACGCCTGATGCGCGCCGCACACATGAATTCGAGGGGGCGTCTGGAACGCCCCTTTTCTTTTTTGGAGAGGGATGAACGGCATGGCTGAGATGAAAGGGGTTGACCGGGGCGGGCTTCGGGTGGTGTTTGCCGGCACGCCGGCCTTTGCCGCACAGGCGCTCGACGCCATCCTCGGTTCGCGTCATCCGGTGGTGGGGGTGTTCAGCCAGCCCGACCGCCCGTCGGGCCGGGGCCAGAAGCTGCAACCTTCGGCGGTGAAGCAGCGGGCGCTCGATGCCGGCGTGCCAGTCTTTCAGCCGCATGCGCTGCGCGTGCGCGATGCGGTGGACGGCGAAACCGACGAGGCCCGCGTGACGCGGGAAGCCCGCAATGCCGAGGCGGCCGAGGCGATGGCGGCACTGCGGGCGCTCGCGCCCGATGTGATGGTGGTGGCGGCCTATGGCCTGTTGCTGCCGCAGGCCGTGCTGGATGTGCCGCGCCTGGGGTGCCTGAACATCCATGCCTCGCTGCTGCCGCGCTGGCGGGGGGCGGCGCCCATCCAGCGTGCCATCGAGGCCGGTGATGCCGAAACCGGCGTAGGCATCATGCAGATGGAGGCCGGGCTGGACACTGGCCCGGTGGGCATCGAGCACCGCACGCCGATTGCCGATACCGACACGGCCACCACCCTGCACGACCGGCTGGCCGACATGGGGGCGCGTGCCATCGTCGAGGCGCTCGATGCGCTGGCCGCCGGTGGGCTCAGTTTCCGGCCGCAGTCGGCCGAGGGCGTTACCTATGCCGCCAAGATCGACAAGCGCGAGGCCCGCATCAACTGGCAGCAGCCGGCGGAGGTGGTGGCGCGGCATATCCGGGCCTTCGATCCGCCCGGTGCCGTCACGCAGCTCGATGGTGTGCCCGAAGGGCAACCGCCGCTGCGTGTATTCGAGCCGCTGGTCCTGCCCGACGCCGGTGTCAGCCTGCCGGCCGGTAGCATTCACGCCGTCAGCGCAGCCGGCATCGACGTGGTCTGTGCGCCCGGCCTCGTCCGCCTGCAATCGGTACAGCGCGCCGGCGGCCGGCGTCAGCCGGTGGATGCCTTCCTGCGGGGTCATCCCCTACAGGCTGGTGATCGTTTTCAGGGGTGAAGGTGGGTCTCGTCAGCGCAGCCTTGCCGGGTGTCCGCTGGCTGCTGGCCGGCTTGCCGTGGCGTCTTTCCCTTGAAACCGGCGGGCACACCCCCAACATGCACAGCGCAAGGGGCTGATGCCGGGCCCGTCATGCCAGGGGCATGGGGGCTGGCAACCCGGCGCATGCGGCATCCGCTGACAACGTCGTTCTTCAATCCACCATCCGTTCCACCGGATTTCATTGACCGCGCTTCTTCCCACAGACGGAAAACGAATGTTCAACTGGATCAAAACCGCTGCCCTGATGGCAGCGATCATGGCACTGTTCGGCGTGATCGGGGCTGCCGTCGGCGGCAAGCAGGGCATGATCATGGCCCTGGGCTTTGGCCTCGTCTCCAACTTCTTCGCCTACTGGTTTTCGGACAAGATGGTGTTGAAGATGTACAACGCCCGCGAGGTGGATGCCACTTCGGCGCCGCAGTACTACAACATGATTGCGGAAATGGTGCAGAAGGCCAACATGCCCATGCCGCGGGTCTACATCATCGACGAGGATGCGCCCAACGCCTTTGCCACCGGTCGCAACCCGCAGAATGCGGCCGTGGCTGCCACCTCGGGCCTGCTGCGCATGCTGAATGCCCGCGAGGTGCGGGGCGTGATGGCGCACGAGCTGGCCCACATCCAGCACCGCGACATCCTCATTTCCACCATTTCGGCCACGATGGCCGGTGCGATCTCGGCGCTGGCCAACTTCGCCATGTTCTTTGGCGGGCGCGACAGCGAAGGCCGCCCCAGCAACCCCATTGCCGGCATCGTGCTGGCCCTGCTGGCGCCGCTGGCCGCCTCGGTCATCCAGATGGCCATTTCGCGTGCCCGCGAGTACGAAGCCGACCGTCTGGGTGCAGAAATCTGTGGTGAACCGCAGGCACTGGCCAGCGCACTGGATAAAATCCAGAAGTATTCGGCGGGCATTCCGCTGCATACTACCGAGGCTCACCCGGAAACTGCACAGATGATGATCCTGAATCCGCTCAGTGGTGGCGGAATTTCCAAACTGTTTTCCACCCACCCGCCGACCGAGGAACGGATCAGGCGGCTGATGGCGATGAGTGCCGGTGGACACGGCGCCTGAGCGGCCGGCCACCGAGCCGGCGAACCGTACCGGTTCTGTCCTGCGCGCAGCCCTGGCCGATGAGCTGGTGGCTGCCGCTGTTTCGTTGCGCGACATGCTCGCCGGGGACCACCTCGACGAGGCCATCGACCGCCAGACGGCAAGTCTGCCGGCGGCATCGGCCAAGGCCGTGCGCAACATGGCCTACGATGCCACCCGCCAGTATGGCCTGCTGGCCTATCTGTGCGACAAGCTGAATCGCAAGCAGCCGCCCGCGCTGCTGGGCGCACTCCAGGCCATGGGGCTTGCGCAGATCCTCGACGCCCGCCGTCCCATGCCCGTCATCATCGACCAGACGGTACGGGCGGTGTCGCGCCTGCCCGAAGGTGCTGCCCACGGTAGCGCGTCGGGTTTCATCAACGCCACGCTGCGGCGTTTCCTGCGCGAAAAGAACACCCTGATGGCCGAACCCCTGCCGGATGAGGCCCGTTTCAACCATCCCGGCTGGTGGGTGCAGCGTGTGCGCAAGCAGTGGCCCGACCGCTGGGAAGACATCCTCACCCAGTCGCTCGCGCGTGCGCCGCTCAGCCTGCGTGCCAACCGGCGCCAGGGCGGCCAGCAGGCGGCTGCCCTGCGGCTGCAGGACGCCGGCATCGGCTTCCGGCTGATGGGGGCGGATGGCATTGTGCTGGATCAGCCCTTGCCGGTCGACCAGATTCCCGGCTTTGCCGAGGGGCTGGTGAGCGTGCAGGACATTGGTGCCCAATGCGCGGCCCCGCTGCTCGACCCCAAGCCGGGTGAGCGCATCCTCGATGCCTGTGCGGCACCGGGGGGCAAGACGGCGCACCTGCTGGAAATGGCCGATTGCGAGGTCTGGGCGCTGGACATCGACGCGAAGCGTGCCGATTCGATTACCGCCAACCTGAAGCGCGGCGGCCTGCCGATCCTCGGGGCCGAAGACAGCGGCTGGGGCGCGCATGTGATGGTGGCCGATGCCGCCACCCCATCTGGCTGGTGGGATGGTCGCCCCTTCGATCGCATCCTGCTCGACGCGCCCTGCAGTGCCAGTGGCATCGTCCGGCGCCATCCCGACGTGCTCTGGCACCGCGAACGTCGTGATATGGAGACATTTTCTGCAACACAAAGCCAGCTTTTGACGATGCTTTGGCCGCTGTTGCGCGCGGGTGGTACATTGCTTTACGCAACGTGTTCCATTTTCCCCGAGGAAGGTGAAGCCGTCGTTTCCGCATTTGCCAGCCGTCATTCCGATTGCAGCTGGCAGCGGGATGCCGCCCCATTGCCCTGGCCGGACTGGCCGATTTCGGGTCAATTGCTGCCGTCCTCGAATGGCGATCAAGAACATGATGGGTTTTTCTACGCGCGACTGAGCAAGCATCGGTGAACAGGCGTCATGTCTTCAAGGCGCTGGCAGGTGCGGCGTTGTTGATTCATGGCGCTCAGCTTCTGGCCAGCGAGTCGATGCAGGTGAAAAGCATCCAGATGGATCTTTCACCTGAGGACGGTGCTGTGCTTTTGACGGCACAGTTCGTGGTCGACCTGAGCGGCCCGCTGAAGGACGCGGTCGAGCGGGGACTCCCCCTGCATTTCGTTACCGAATACGAAATACATCGTCAGCGCAGCCTGTGGTTCGACGAGGAGACCAGTACCGGCCATATCGAATGGCGGCTGTCGTATCATGCGCTGACACGCCAATACCGTCTCAGCTCGGTTCGGGGCAGTGAGAGCTTTCCCACCCTGGATGAAGCCATTGCCCAGATGACCCATGTACGGGACTGGACCGTCTCCCGGGTTGACCATCTCGAACCGGAACAGGAGTATTGGGTCAGGGTCCGCATGCGGCTGGATACATCCCGGTTGCCCAAGCCGTTCCAGATCACGGCACTGACCGACTCCGAATGGAATCCTCAAGCGGAATGGAAAGGAATGAGCTTCGTCGTGCCGACCAAACTGACTCCCGATCAGTAAGCCGCGTCCTCCGGATTGCCCTGGTCCTGTCGGTGGCCTTTGCCGCCGTCCTGCTGTCCCTGCTGGCGCTGGCCAGCATCAACAACGATTTCTTCGATCAGCACTACGGCCTGCTGATCTGGCTGAACATCGGCGTGGCCGTCGCGCTGGCCGGGCTGGCCATCGAGCTGGCACGCCGGCTGTTCCTGCGCTTTCGCCAGCGGCTGTTCGGCACGCGCCTGATGGCGCGGCTGGCCATTGCCTTCGTGCTGATGACCGTCATCCCGGTCGGCCTCATCTACCTCATTTCCGTGCAGTTCCTGGAGCGCTCCATCGAATCGTGGTTCGATGTGCCGATGGAGCGTGCGCTCGAATCGGGCCTCAGCCTGGGACGCAACACGCTCGATTCCCTGCTGCTGGATCTTGCCTCCCGGGGGCGGCTTGCCGCCAAGGAACTCAACAACATCAGCGGGCGCGATCAGGCGCGCCATCTCGACCGGGTGCGCGAGCGTTTCGATGTGCAGGAAGCCGTCATCCTCACCGGCTCGGGCCGCATCATCGAGAGCAGCGGCAGCCGGTATGCGGCGCTGCTGCCCGACATGCCTTCGTCTTCCGTGTTGCGGCAGGCCCGGCTGGCACGCCGGTATGCCGCCATCGAAAGCACCGAAGCGGTGACAGGTGCTGCTTCCGAAGCCGATGAACAGCGCGTGCGCGACAGTGGCGTGCAGCTCTTGCGCATGCGGGTGCTGATGCCGCTGCTGAGTACCGGGGTTCACGAGGAAATGCGTTTCCTGCAGTTCGTGCAGCCGGTGCCATCTGCGCTCGCACAGAA
This sequence comes from Lautropia sp., assembly GCA_030523825.1. Taxonomy (GTDB): domain Bacteria; phylum Pseudomonadota; class Gammaproteobacteria; order Burkholderiales; family Burkholderiaceae_E; genus Lautropia. Next base: position 10,121 of record JAUNHU010000040.1, read on the forward strand.
CGCCGAAACCGTGCAGGGCGGTTTCCGCGATTATCAGGAACTGTCCCTCTCCCGGCGCGGGCTGAAGCGCATCTTCCGCGTGACGCTCACCGTCACCATGATGCTGACCGTGTTCTCGGCCATCGCGGCGGCCTTCCTGCTGGCTGGCTGGATGACCGGGCCGCTGTCGATGCTGGAAGCCGGTACCCGTGCCGTGGCCGAAGGCGATTTCCGCCAGTTGAAAAACTACACGGGGCGCGATGAACTCGGCGCGCTCACCCATTCCTTCAACCTGATGATCCGGCAGCTCGAAGAGGCGCGCAGCCAGGTGGTTCGCACACGGATCGGGCTGGAGCAGGCCAATGCGCGACTGGCCAGCGTGCTTGCCAACCTCAGCGCCGGGGTGCTGGTTTTCGACCAGCAGTTCCGGGTCACGATGGTGAATCATGGTGCCGAACGCATTCTCGGGCTGGAAAGGGATCGGGCGCTTGGCAGGTCGCTCAGCGATCTGGGTCCGCTGGGGCCATTCGAGGATGAATTTGCCCGGGCCTTCGGTGAGGCGCGTGAGACGGATGGTGGTACCTGGCAGCAACAGATCGTGATCGGTGCCGAGCCCGAATCGGGACAGGTTCGTCGCAGTCGGCAGGGCAAGACGCTGCTGGTGCGTGGCGCCCTGTTGCCCGAGGTGGAGGGCGATCATGTGCTCGTCATCGACGACATCACCGATGTGGTGTCGGCCCAGCGCTCACTGGCCTGGGGCGAGGTCGCACGTCGGCTGGCACACGAGATCAAGAACCCGCTGACGCCCATCCGGCTGGCAGCCGAGCGCCTGCAACTGAAACTGGAACCTGCGCTGCCAGAGCCGCAACAGGATCTGTTGGTGCGCAACACCCGCAACATCATCACCCAGGTCGATGCGCTGAAAGTGATGGTGGACGAATTCCGGGATTTTGCGCGGCTGCCTTCGGCCAAGCTCGAACCACTGGATCTCAACGAACTGGTTTCCGAATTGCTGGTGTTCTATACCGACCTCGATCCGAAGCTGGACGTGGTTGCCGGGTTGTCCCCGGAAATTCCCCGGATCATGGGGGATACCGGACAGTTAAGACAGGTGATCCACAATCTTTTGAAAAATGCAGCGGAAGCCACCGAGAAACAATCTGTGCGACGCATTGAGGTAACTACCAACTTAATCCACAATGCTGGCGGTCAGCCGGACGGTGTGCAGCTGGTGGTTCGGGACAATGGTCCCGGCTTCCCGTCCGAGATCCTGGCGCGCGTCTTCGAGCCCTATGTAAGCCAGAAACCGAAGGGTACCGGCCTCGGTCTGGCCATCGTGAAGAAGATCGTTCAGGAGCATGGCGGTACCATTGAGGTGGGCAATTACGGCGACCCGAAAGCGTTGCAAAATGATGACAGTGCCAGTAAAGAAACAGCGGATTCGGTACATAATGTTTCTGGCGCTTACATCAATATTGCTTTTGCTAAAACCGTAAAAAAAGCAGACAATTTTGGCGCTGTATGAACAACATTTGCACCAGGCAACCTGATCCATTTCGCTCAGCGGGATGAATCGAACTTCGTTCTCTGTTGCCTGGTGTGGGACCTTGCTGGAAAAGACATGGCAGAAATTTTGGTTGTCGATGATGAGATGGGCATCCGCGAACTGCTCTCGGAGATTCTTGGAGACGAGGGGCACGTGGTTACATTGGCGGAGAACGCGCAGCGTGCGCGTGAAGCCATGGCAGCCACCAGGATGGACCTGGTGCTGCTCGACATCTGGATGCCGGATACCGATGGCGTGAGCCTGCTGAAGGAGTGGGTCGCCAACGGACAATTGACCATGCCGGTCATCATGATGTCGGGGCATGCCACCATCGAAACCGCTGTCGAAGCCACCCGGATCGGCGCGATGGATTTCCTGGAGAAGCCCGTTGCCCTGCAGAAACTGCTGAAGGCTGTCGAACAGGGCCTGGCCAAGGGCCGTCAGGGCGCCGCCGGGCAGGCGCGTCATGCTGCTGCCACGCCGGGTTTTTCTGCTGCTGCACCTGCCAATCCTTCCCTCAGCAACCTGCAGATGCCCGGCACGCAGACCGTGCAGCAGGTCGTTCCCCTGGGCTCGCCCACCGCACAGTTCATCGCCGCGCCTGTTACCGGCATGCCCGCCATGAACCTGCACCCGTCCATCATGGTGCGCGACCTGCCGCTCAACGTTCCCCTGCGCGAAGCGCGTGAAGCCTTCGAGCGCGCCTACTTTGAGCACCACCTGCACCGCGAGCATGGCAGCATGACCCGCGTGGCCGAGCGCACCGGGCTCGAACGTACCCACCTCTATCGCAAGCTCAAGCAACTCGGCATCGACCTCTCCAAGGGCAACTATCGCCGGGGCGTCAGCCAGTCGATCTGATCTCGGAGGAGGCCGGTTTCTTTCTGCCGGCCGCTGGCCTGACAGGCATCCTGCCCGTTGCCTGTCCAGCCGGTTTCTCCTCAACCCTTCCCGCACGTCTTCATCGCGCCGTCCTTTCGGATGGCGCTGTCGTCGTGCGCGTTCCATTCCCAGAATGGCGCAGCTTCTAGCCGGGAAGCTGTGTGTGCTGCAAGCCCGTGTCGGGGCATTCATGCCCCCATGCAGCTGGCAGCAGCTCAATCATGCGTTCCGTGCTCCGGTGAAGTGTGTGCGGTTTTTGGCTGGCAGGTCGTGCAGGGCTTGCTGGCAATCGGGCAATCGTGACGGGTGGCACGGACGTTTCCGGGCAGGTCTCTTACCATGCCGCCATGGTTTTTCCGATGTGCACGGGGTCATTTGCCCTGACCCGCAGCCGAGGAGCAGAGAAACATGATTCAAGGTGGCTCAACCGATTGGGCATCCAAGCTGGATGTGCTGGTCAACACCCCTGTTGCCGACATTCAGGACGATGACGTGTTCGTCCAGACGATGCGTGGTGCGCTCACCCTGTCGCGCAGCAATGTCGAGCTGCCCGACCGCCTTCGCATGCTGCTGTTCCTCGTCAATGGCCGCCGCATGGTCCGCGAGTTCCGCGATCTGCTCCCGCGCTATCGTGGCCTGCATGATGCCTTCGACATGCTTATCAAGAAAGGGCTCATCAAGCGCCGTGACGAGGCCGGCTACTGATGCAGCCGGTGCCTGCCGAGGTGCGCAGGAAAGCAGTCAGCCGGTTTCGCTCCTGACAACCTTCCTTCTGCAACCGCCTCGTGTCACCATACAACCCGTCGCCCGCGACGGGTTTTTCTTTTTCTGCGCCGGCCTGTGTGATGCCGTCGTGGTTGCCGTTTTCCCGCCATGTCTTCTTCACTGGATGCGCGCCGTACCGTCACGCTGGTTGCCGGTGAAAATCCCCGGATTCGCGCTGAGGTCATGCACCATCTGCGCCATGCCGCAGGCGGGCAGCCACAGCCTCCGTCGCTGTGGCTGCAGACCGGTGAACCGGCGCCGGCAGGCAGCGAGCAGCCCGATCAGCAGCTGCCGGGGGGCTGCATCTGCTGTCTGGGTGGCCCGGCATTCCGTGCCACGCTGGTTCGCCTGCTGCGCCAGCCAGATTGGCAGCACCTGTGGCTGGAAACCGGCGCGCAACAAAGCCATGTCTTTCGCATCATCGACCAGTTGCGCAGCCCGCCCTTCGAGCAGCATCTGCAACTCGTCGCGCTGATTCAGGCCGTGCCCGATGATGCCGTTGCCGAGCCAGCCCAGTCGGTAGCGCCGGCTGGCTGGGCCAGCCTGCTGGTGTCGCCAGCGGGGCATCGCAAGACGCCCGATCCGCTGGCCGACAGGGAAGGGGGACAACTCCACTGCTGGCCGGCCGATGCAGGCGGGCGCCCGCCACGGCAGGCGGTGAAAGCGGCCCTGCAATCGCTGCTGGCCGTGCCGGGCGTGACGGGCCTGCATGCGGTGCTGCAGAGCAGCCGGGAGGCTTACGACTGGCGGTTGGCCGCAGCCGAACCGGCGGCAGCAGGTGCGGCTGAAGCATTGCCGCCCGCGGCAGACATCGGCAGCCGCTGGCAGGACTTGAACGCCGTCCTTCGGTCGCAGGAAACCGGCTGGCGTCTGGACAACAGACTTTGGCTCGAACTGGCGCAAGGTGTCGACAGGGCGGCGCTGGACGGTGCATTGCATGCCCTGCAAGCGCTCTGGGAATGAGCCCTGGCCGGCTTCATGGTGCCCTTGGGGCAGGGCAGGCCGGGGGCAGATGAGGCGGTTGCCGCTGGTCTGCCCATGTGGTCCGAACTGGCGATTGCGTCAGTACAGGGAACCTGGCATGCCTGCTCAGCCGGTTTTGTCCCGTATTTGCAGATAGTTGGCGCCGCGATACAGCCGTCGCGGCCCGGCAGATACCCGTGCCTACGCTCATCGGAGTTCGTGGATCGGCCATCGGCGCCCACTAGGGCAAGGTGAGCCCTTGCCCAAAACTGGCTGCTGTCGTTACCGCACATGACAGTGACACCGATGAACATGATCTACAATAGCCCGAATTACTGCATCGTGGAGTTCCACGCCGAGCAGCCGGATCGGGGTTGCCGTGGTTACGAAATCATGGACAAGGCAGGCAAGCGGGAGATTTTCATAGGCGGCCTCATGGCGGACAAGTTCCGTCAGGATGTCTCCGTGCTGATCGCTGCCGAGCCGACCATCGAGGAGGTCGACCACTTCCTTTCCAGCTTCGAGGGTTTGATGCACCAGCCTCTGCTGCTGCATTGAACCGTTGACTTGTCGGCATGCGGTTGTCCGACAGGTTTGGCAGGTGCTGTGCCGTGGCGATTCGGTGTCCCGCCCGGCGCAGCAAGGCCCGATCAGATCTGATCAGGTTTGGTGGATTTTCATCAGACGTGATCCGGGCCAATCAGGACGAAGGGGGATCGGCCATCCTGATCCTCCTTCATTCTTCAGGAATCGTCTTTGGCTTTGGTGTTTTGAGCCCCTTGCAGCAAGCATCTGGCTCATCATTTGCTCAGCGCCCCGAACGCCATATCTCCAGCACCCGATTGACCATCGGCCAGCTGGTGCCGGGATTGCCGGCCGGGTCGAACAGGCGTTCCAGGTCGCTCAGGTTCATCACGCTGGAAATGCGGGCATCCCGGCCCAGTGCCTGCCGCAGTGACCAGTTGTTCTGCCGGGCCGTCTCCCTGATTTCCTTCACCAGTTGTCTGGCTTCGTCCTGACCCAGACGTGGCGTCAGCATGTCCAGCAGTGCCAGTGGCAGGCTGCGTTCCTGTTGGCGGGCAATGTTGGCCTGCATGGTCTGGTGGTTTATACCCAGATTGGTCAGCAGGTCTTCGGCTGCCGACAGGCTGCTGGCAGCCGCCCCGAAAAGCTGTTGCAGCGTGTGCCAGCCCGATTGCCACTGACCCAGCCCGCCCTCGTGCTCCACGTCCATGGCATTCAGCAGGATCGAGGCCAGCCCCGGCGCGCGCTGCGCGGCTTCGCGGATCAGCAGGGTGGCCGGCGGTGTCTGGGGCAGTTCCACCACGCTGTCGTCCGGGCGGCGCTGGTCGGCCCGCATTTCGCCGATCTCGGCCTGGGACAGCAGGGCGATGTCCTGACCGATCTTGCCGATGGCGCCGCAGAGCACGGCCAGTTCGGTGCCCAGCCGGGCGAAGCGGTCGCGGGCGGGGTGCCACGAGCAGGTTGGCATCATCAGCCCGAGTGAATCGGCCAGGCGCTGCGCAATGGCCTGGGTGCGATCAGTCTGCGCCCCGAGCGAGGACAGGGTGCCATCCGGCCCACCGAATTGCAGTACCGAGGCATCCAGCAGCGCCAGCCGCAGATGCCGTCGACAGCGGATCAGCGGATCGAGCCAGCCTGCCAGCTTCCAGGCCAGCAGCACCGGCGTGGCAGGTTGCAGGCGCTGCCGGCTCAGCAGCAGCGTATCGGGGTTCTCGTCGATGAGACGGCAGATGGCCTGACCCGTGCGCTCCAGCATGTCGTTCAGTCGCCGCCCGGCCTCCTTGCACTGCATCGCCAGTGCCGAATCCATCAGATCCTGATGGCTGGCGCCATGATTGAGATGGCGGACGGCATCGGGGTGGCGTTGCGCAATCGACTCGGCCAGCGCCCTCAGGAACGGGATTGCCAGATTGCCGCTGGTGCGGGCAGCCGGATAGAGGCGTGCCGGGTCGAAGCGCCCCTGCGCAACCGCATGGGCCGTGCCGTCGCTGGCGGCCGGATCGCCCAGTTCGTGACAGGCCATGCCGATGGCGCCTGCCGCCTCGTCGGGAATCAGGCCCACGGATGCCTGGGCATGGGCAAGCCCGTTCTGGAAGCGGGCCAGCGCAGCCAGCAATGCGGCATCCGAGAACAGGGAGTCGATCGAGGCAGGTGCGAAGATTCGTTCAAACATGACAGAGCCCGGGCATTGTTCGCCCTGCGCGAAAAAACCGTCATCCGATGGTTTCCACCGGGGTCGGGGCCTGGCGGCAGCGTACACGCCATCGACCTGCCTGCCGCATCCTTGCGCACGATACCACCGCTTGCCATCCACGCAAACCGGGGCATCACTGCGGTGCTTTTCCGGCTACAGACCGGTTTTCGTGGAGGTGCGGAGAGGCAGCCTGTCGGGAAGTCCGCCACGGTTTTGAGGTCATCATTTCTTCTGGCGAAAAAATTCGCCGAAACGTGCCACGGTGTGTTGTTGCCGTTTGACAGTTTTTTGTCTCATGGTTGAAACTTCCAGTATCCCGATCACTGTCCGGTGCTTCTCCTCATCGCGCCGGGCCTGCATGGATGCCGCCTTGCCGCCCCTTTGGCATGCGTCTGGCCCCTGCGTCGTCGGTGTGTTGCGTGTTGCCCGTGCCGGGTTGGGTGCACGTCCTTTTTGCAGGTTTTCCCGTATGGTGCCGGCCGATGATGCGTTCAGGCATGCCCTGAGCGCATCACCTTGCGCTGCCGTGCCGGTTTGCTGCCAGAGGGAAGGGAACTGGAGCCATCTCGCATGACCAAATCAACCCGACTGTTGTTGCCGTTGCTGTTCTGTCTGCCCCTGGAGGCCAATGCGGCCGCGGCGGTGGATGGAGCCGCGCTGTCGATCTGGTGGGGCGTGCCATTTGCAGCCCTGCTGCTCTCCATCGCCTTCATGCCGATGGTCTCGCCCGCCTTCTGGCATCACCACTTTGGCAAGGTCACGGCCGTCTGGACGCTGGCCTTCCTGGTGCCCTTTGCGGCCACCTATGGCTTCGATGCGGCCCTGCACGGCTTCATGCACGCCGCCATCGAGGAATATGTTCCCTTCATCCTGTTGCTCGGGGCGCTGTTCACCTGTGCGGGCGGCATCCATATCGGTGGCAACCTGCGTGGCAGTCCCCTGCTCAATACCGGCATCCTGGCGGTTGGCACGATCCTGGCCAGTTTCATGGGGACCACGGGCGCATCCATGCTGCTCATCCGGCCCATCATCCGGGCCAATGAAAACCGCAGCCATCAGGCGCACGTCATCGTCTTCTTCATTTTCCTGGTCTCGAACGTGGGTGGTGCACTCACGCCGCTGGGCGATCCGCCGCTGTTCCTCGGCTTCCTGCAGGGCGTCGAGTTCACCTGGACGCTGCGCCACCTGTTCGGCGAGGCGCTGTTCCTCGTCCTGACGCTGCTGGGCATGTTCTTCCTGCTCGACACCTGGCTCTACCGCAAGGAAGGCGTTCTCGACAGGCCGGCCTCCGATGCCGGGCCGATCCGCATCCGGGGATGGAACAATGTCGCGCTGCTGGGCGTCATCGTCAGCCTCGTGCTGCTCAGCGGCCTGTGGAAGCCGTCGGTGGTCTTCGACATCATGGGTACGCCCCTGCCGTTGCAGGAGCTGGTGCGTGACGTGGGCCTGCTCATCGTCATTGGCGTCTCGCTGCTCATCACGCCCAAGGAAGTCCACGTCGACAACCAGTTTTCCTGGGCGCCGATGGAGGAAGTGGCCAAGCTGTTTGCCGGCATCTTCCTCACCATCATTCCGGTCATCCTCATGCTCAAGGCAGGCGTCCTCGGCCCGTTTGCCAGTGTCGTCAGTGCGGTCACGGGTGACGATGGTCAGCCGATCCCGGTGATGTATTTCTGGGCAACCGGTCTGCTCAGTGCCTTCCTCGACAATGCGCCCACCTACCTCGTGTTTTTCAACAGTGCGGGCGGCGATGCCCAGGTGCTGATGAACGAGCTGGCGCTGGTGCTGAAGGCCATCTCGGCAGGTGCGGTCTTCATGGGGGCCTTCACCTACATCGGCAACGCGCCAAACCTGATGGTGAAGGCCATCGCCGAAGATCGTGGCATCCGCATGCCCAGCTTCTTTGCCTACATCTTCTGGTCGCTCACCTTCCTGCTGCCGCTGTTCATCGTGCTGTCGTTCTTCGCCTTTGGCTGAGGCGAATGTAACAGGGGGCTGTGGGCTTTGAGCAAAGTCTCACTGCCCGCAGGCCCGATGCGCGCTAGACTGAAAGGTGATCGCATGGCCATGTGGGTGCCGGGTGGCGCCCACGCCGCTGGTCCGTGTTGCATTCAAGGAAGAAAAGATCATGATGAAGCGTGCCCTGTTCGTCTCCTCGCTGCTGGTTTCGTCGGCGCTCATGGCGGCCGAACCTGCCGAGGTGGTTGCACCTTCCAAACCGGTGGCAGCAGAAAAGGCGTCTGCCGATGCCAAGGCTTCCACTGACAGTGCCGCTCGTGTCCAGGATGCCGCGCAGAAGGCTTCCGGCAGCCAGGCTGCAGGCACCGACAGCGCCGAACGCAAGGCCTTGCTCGCCGAGCGCATCGACCGCCAGCGTGAACTCAACATCCTCAAGGCACAGCGCGACTCCGAACTCTCGCGCCTCTCGCTGAACCGTCTGGCCGCTTCCCGCGGGGGCGATCCGGATTTCAGCGAGAAGAAAAACCAGCAGATGCTGAAGCACATGCGTGAGCGTGACGCCCATTACAAGGCCCGGATGGCGGAAGCCCAAACTCGCGTCAAGGCCGTCGACCAGAAGATTGCCGAGCTGGATGCCAGGGAGAAGGCGGCTGGCGGCACGGCCAGCGGCACCGGGAACAAGCCCGCTGCGCAATGAACGTTGAATCAGGCAAGCCCGGCCCGATGAGCCGGGCGGGCGAAATCCCGGCGCATGAAGCTGTTCCCGATGAAGTCGTCCCCAAAGACGAAAGCGAGAACACCCGGAGTGTCATCGACCGCGTCGATGATGCTGCCAACACCACGGGCATCATCATGCACTCGGTCGACATCGTCCTGGATCTCGTCAAAAGCCCCTTCGACTGTTGAACAGCAGAAGGGGCTTTTTCGTAGCCGCCGCACGATGGGCTTGGGCTGGCTGCGGTCAGGATCTGAGGGCGCCTTTGCCGGGAACCAAGGGGCCAGCCGCTGACCAAAGACCCGGCCGTGAGAGCCAGCCGGCAATCGGAGCAGGCTGATCTCGGGCCGGCGGGCCAGGGACTTACTGGAAATGCACCGTGGCGCTGGGGTTGCCTTCCAGCCCTTCAAAGGTCAGCCGGTAGGTGTGCTTGGCTTCCGGCTTGTACTGGCCGCCGAAGGGGGCCACGGCGATGATGTTGCCGGGGCGCAGCTTGACGCCTTTCTTTTCCAGGTTGTGGATGAGTGCCAGCATGGCATTCAGCGGGTTGCCATCCAGCGCCGAACCGGGAATGGCTTCCAGTTCCTTGCCATTCTGGTCCTTCAGCCGCACGGTCATGTTGCCCAGCTGTTCGACCATCAGCTGATCGACCCGCACGGGGATGGGCTCACCCAGCACGCCGAAGCGGGCATTGGCATTGGCCAGTGTTGCTGCGACGGCATCGACCTGATCGGGCTTTTCATAGGCCAGATCGGGCAACTCGATGAAGGGGTGCAGGAAGGAGAGGTTGGCCAGCAGTTCGCGCGGCGTCTGGGCATCGTGGATGGCCGGGCTGCGCACCACCGCCATGATGCCGGCCTGCACCCGGGGATGGGTGGCAAAACGGCTGGTGTAAACCGCCACCCCATTGGGCAGCACCATCTTTTCGAGCAGGGCACCTTCCACCGTCACCGGATCATCCTGATTGCCGGCGGTGGCAGGCATCTGCTGGCTCTTGTAACCGACGATACGGCCTGCCGACGGGATCAGCCCCTTGACGAAGCCATCTGCGGCACAGCGTGCATGTGCCATCGTGAGGCCGGCGGGCGGCATGGGCAGGGGCTCGTGACGCAGGAAGCGATGCGAATATTGCAGGATGCGGCGCTCGTTCTCGCACAGGTCGCCGGCAATTTTCATGCGGGCTGCCGCCGCCTGGTTTTCCAGGGCCTTCTGCTCGTTGTCCGCATGCTGCCGGGCCTGGTCGGCGGTGGCGGCTTTCTGCTCGGCCTGCCTGTCTCCCGACAGGAAGCTGCAGCCGGCCAGCGCCAATGCGAGGGCTACCGGCAGGAAGCGAGACAGTTGGCGTGTTGCGGTCATCAAAGATCTCCAGAGGGACGTGATCGGCTGCGGGAGAGCAGACGACAGATGTCGCGGCACGCAGCACGATCGAGAGGCATTTGCTGAACCACAGGTGTTCAGCCTACACCCTGATGTTAGCGGTTGTCGGCCGTCGATGGTGGAATCCTTCGTGCATTCCCGGGTAACGGGCGTGAGCTTCCGTTATCAATGCCGCATCTGGCGTGTCATGCGTGCTTGCCATATCCACCGTGCGTGCCTGGCCATAAAGCTCAGGGATGTGCGCCTGCTCCCGCACCGGCTGAGGCGCCTTCCGCCTGCTCATCGGCAGGCTGCTCATAGGCTGTCACCTCGACTGCGTCCAGCCGGTAGCCGGCGCTGCCATATTGGGTGTCCAGCCGCGCCGGCACCAGCTCTCCCCGTACCGTCACCGGGTCCATCATCTGAAAACCCTTCAGCGGTTTCTTCAGGGTGACATGAATGACCTGATTCGACGGCGGGGGCGGCACGTGGATGCACGCCCCAAAATACGGCACCAGCAGCAGTTCCTCGATGGTCTTCGGATCACTGCTGTCCAGTGGCACGATGAAGCCTGAAATCTCGATCTTCTCGCGCTGGATGGCCGGATTCAGCGGGGCGTCCTTCCAGGCTTTCTGCAACTTGCGCAGCGCTGCAATCGCGCGAGGGTCGCTGTCCGACATGCTGTTGAAATCCAGCGACTTGAATTCCTGCAGGGGCTCCCAGTTGGGTGGGATCAGGGTTTCCCAGTCGGTGGGGGTGTAGCGTACCTGGCCGCCGGCGCCACGGGGAGCGCTGCTGACCGGTGCCGGCTCGTCGGCAATCGCGCGCCGCGTGTTGCCCGCACCGCCAGAATCGCCTTTACCAGCACCAGCACCAGCACCAGCACGGCCACCCCCCGCGGGCTCGTTGCTGCCCGCGCCCGCTTGGCGACTTCCCGGGGCTGTGCCGGCCGCGGTTCCGTCGCCGGATGCGGTGCCGCTGGAGGCGGAGCTGTCCGACGAGCCACTGCCAGTGCGCTCACCCACCTTGGGCAATTCTTCGCCCAGCACGAAACGACCGCCGCCCGCCTGGCCGGACTGGGCAAGCAGGGTGGGGGGCTTCCCGGGCTGGGCGGCCGGAGCTTCCATCGCCGAGGTTCCCGCGGTGTCTGACGCACGGGCCGCATCAGCCCAGAGCAGGCTTCCCGCACTGGCCAGCCATGACAGCATCAGGCAGGCCGCCATCGCGGGCCGAGCGGGCAGGCGGTCAGAGGAAAAGCGTTGACGGGACAAATCAGGTCGTGACATGAGACGTGCGAGAAGACCGCAGGCAGCAAGATTGAACGGAGGCGGAAAGATTGCAGTGTACGGTTTCTGCCCTACAGCCGGGGCGTCAGTCCATCGGCCAGGGCGCGCCGGCTGGCTCGCCAGGCGGGCAGCAGCGCAATGACCGGGCCGGCCAGCGCCACCAGCAGCATCAGTCGGGCCTCAGTCGCATCGAGCGTGCCAATGGGCCAGACGATGCCCCATTGGCTTTCCAGCCACGGCGCGAGCAGCCACGAGCCGCCCATCAGCAGCGCATACCCTGCCAGTGCACCGCCCGCCGTCAGCAGAAAGCCTTCCAGCATCAGCAGCACCAGCAGGTCGAATGGTCGTGCGCCCACGGCACGCAATATCGCCAGTTCGCGCTGGCGCTGCGAGAGGCTGGCCAGCAGCGCGGTGATGAGCGCGCACAGGCTCAGAACCAGCACCAGCAGGGACAGCGCATGCAGCGTGCGGCTCACCACATCCAGCAGGCGCCAGAGCTGATCCAGCGCCACCGCTGGCAACACCGCCAGCAGCGCCTCGCCCTCCATGCCGTTGATGGTGCGCTGCATGTTGAACACGCCGGCCCGAGACTTCAGGCCCACCAGCGCTGCCGTGATGAATTCCGGCTTCAGGTCGAAGGCGCGAACCTTGTCCGCCGGAATGTTCAGGCCCGGTATGGGGGCACCCGCCTGCCAGTTCAGGTGGATGGCCTGCATGGCTTCCAGGCTGATGTGCAGGGTACGGTCCACGGGCGTTCCGGTCGGCGCCAGAATGCCCGACACGGTGAAGGGCCTGTCGGCATGTTCGATGCCGGGGGCCGCAGCCGTGCCGTGGGTCAGCGTCAGCCGGCTGCCCAGGGTGTAGCCCAGCTTGCGCGCCACTTCGGCGCCCAGCACCACGTCATAGATTCCCTCGAAAGCCTTGCCTTCGGCAAAAGACAGTTGTTGTCTTGAGCCAAAGCGAAAGTGCGTGAAGTAGCCGGAATCGGTGCCCAGCACGGCAAAGCCCCGGTGCGAATCCCCCAGCGCAATCGGAATCGCCCATTTCACCTGTGGGTTCTGGCGAATGGTCTCGAAGGATTTCCAGCTGATCTCGTGCGTGGCATCACCCAGCCGGAACACCGCATAGAGCATCAGTTGCAGCGGGCTTGTGCGTGCGCCCACGATCAGGTCGGTGCCCGACACCGCGCGCGTGAAGCTGGCCTGCACGGCCTGTTCGCCACGCTGCACCGTCAGCAGCAGGCAGGTGGAGAGCGCCACCGACAGCAGTGTCAGCCAGAAATTCACGCGGCGATTGGCTGCGCTGCGCCATGCCAGCCGGCACAGTGTTCCCAGTCGAGCCAGTCCGAACGAAAAGTGATTCATGTGCGCGTCTCTGCGTCAGGATTCACGGAACCTTTCCTGCACTTGCATCGGGGTGGACGCGGGCCGGCTCGTTCAGCTCATCCATGCGCAGGGTCCGATCGAAATGCGGTTGCAGCGCCGCATCGTGACTCACCACCAGCAGGGTGGCGTCATGATGGGCAAGCTGCGCCATCAGCAGTTTCAGCAGGCGGTCGCGGTTGGTGGCGTCCAGGGCGGAGGTCGGTTCGTCGGCAATCAGCAGTTCGGGCTGGCCGATGAGTGCGCGGGCTGCCGCTGCCCGCTGCTGCTGGCCCACCGACAGCCCTGTCACTGGCCGTTGCCAGGCGGATTCGGGCAGCTCCAGATCCCGCAGCAGTTGCCGGGCGGTTTCCCGGGGATCGGCGCCGGCGCGTGCGCGCCGCAGTGGCGAGAAGCGGCAGGGCAGCAGCACGTTGTCTTCCAGGCTCAGGTAGGGCACCAGATTGAACTGCTGGAAGATGAACCCGATGTGATCGGCGCGCAGACGATCCAGTTGGTGAGCGCTTGCTTCCGTGATTGAGCGTCCCAGCCAGTGAACGCTGCCGCTGTCAGGACGAAGCACGCCACCCAGCAGGCCCAGCAGCGTGCTCTTGCCGCTGCCACTCTCGCCCAGCAGCAGCACGTGTTCACCTGCCCTCAGCGTCAGCCGGGGCACCTGCAGGGCAGTGCCCTGGGTGCCGGGCCAGGCAAACTGAAGATCAATGGCTTCCAGAACCGGGGATGAGGCTGATGTCGTCATGCTGCCGTGGGAGGGGGGCGTGAGTCCGGTCGGTGCCGGATGCCGTCCGGGATGGATGGCATCCTTTCATCATCCGGTGACGGAACCCGAGGCGCAACCCGTTCGCATCGTTACCAGCGCAGCGTGTTCTGCTTCGGCGTCAGGCGAGCGGCTTTCTGCCCCCTGTCGCTCACGGCCGCCACGTCGATCTGTCGCAGTTTCGGCCAGGTGCCGAAGGCGCTCACGGTGAGGGTCTTCAACGCATCCAGGTTGCTGCAGCGCAGTGTGTAGCTCACGGCCAGGTCTGCATGCCCGTGTTCATGACCATCGTTGGCATGATGCGCATCCCCGGCATGCTCGTGCGCATGATCGTCATCGGCATCATGTCCTTCCTTGCCATGTGCATGGGCATCCTGGGCGGTGCCGTGGCTCTTTGCATGACCACCCGGGTGGGCATGTGCCTTCGCACCCCTGTCGTGATCGTGCCCGTCATCATCGCCGGCCGCGGTCGCTGGCTTCCTGTCGTGCCCATGCCCGTGTCCCTCGTCATCCGGGGTGTGCGGCGCCTTTTCTTCATGGCGATGATCGTGGTCGTCATCGTGGCCGCTTTCCAGCCATTCGGGCGAGTCGATGTCGATGTGCTGCGGGGCGCAGCCGGCGGCGGCTGGCAGGTTCACGATCCGGCCAGCATCCTTCAGCTGTTCGCTCAGCCGGGCAATCTGTTGCCGCTGCCGGGCGTTGGCGGGCCGGGTCTCGAAGCCGACGAGACTATCCAGCGGTGAGCGGAAGGCGATGACCAGCGTGTCGGCTTCCTGGCTCAGTTCCAGGCTGGCCACACCATGCTGATGGGTGTGCGCTTCATGGGCGAGTGCGGCTGGCCCCGTATTCAGGCCGAATGCGATGAACAGACCGGCAGCCAGGGGGCGCCAGGCTCGGCTTTCCTGCATGTTTCTTCTCCCGTCGTTGCCATGAAAATGCTAATTCATTAGCATTAAATCATGAAATCTGCACTGTCAACCGTTGCTTCTCCGTCGAGGCTTTCCGCCATCTGGTGGGGGCTGCCGGCGCGCCTCCTGCTGGCATGCGCCCTGGTGGCACTCCTGTGGCTCGTCATTGGCTGGGCGCGTTCATGAGCACACCACCGATCCTTGCCTCGCTGGACAACGTCACGGTCGGCTACGACCGCCATCCGGCCATCCATCATCTGCGACTGCAGATTGCCGATGGCGACATGCTGGCTGTCGTCGGCCCGAATGGTGCGGGCAAGAGCACCTTTCTGAAGCTGCTGACCGGAGAAAAGCTCTCGGTGGAGGGGCGCTTCACTCCGCCTGATGCCCGGCAGTGCAGGGTGGCCTATCTGCCCCAGATCAACCAGACCGACCGGCAGTTTCCCATCACGGTGCAGGACATGGTGGCTTCGGGTCTCTGGCATCGTCGTGGCGCCTTCGGCTGGCTCGGCAGGGCCGATCGTGCGCGCATCGACGAGGTACTCGATCAGGTGGGCATGCGAGCCTATGCCCGGCGCGTCATCAGCGCCCTGTCCGGCGGCGAGTTCCAGCGGGTGCGATTCGCGCAGCTGATGCTGCAGGAAGCGCGCATGGTGGTGCTTGACGAACCCTTCGTGGGCATCGACATGAGCACCACCGATTCCCTGCTCGATCTGCTGGCCCAATGGCATGCTCAGGGCACCACCATCGTGGCGGCACTGCATGAACAGGATATTGTCCGGCGCTGGTTTCCGCGCACCCTGCTCATTGCCCGCGAAATGATCGCCTGCGGCCCCACCGCCAGCGTGCTCACCCCTGAAAACTGGCAGCGTGCCCTGATCCGTTCGGCCGAAGCCCGCCTGCCCAACTCGCGCTGGTGCGAAGTCCCCGCCACCGGAACCGATCATGCCGGCGAGCACGAGCACGAGCACGAGC
>JAUNHU010000182.1 GCA_030523825.1 Lautropia sp.
AGCTGAACGACAGCGCTGCCCTCACCAACCAGGTGCGCAAGATGACCAGCGATGCGCTGAAGCTGCCGCATGTGGACGTGCCGCTGAACCTGGGCAAGACCGCAGCACCGGCCGCTGCCGCAGCAGAGGCAGAGAAGGCAGCCGCCGATGCCATCCGGCGCGCCCAGGACAAGGCCCGCAACGCCAACAGCGAGATGCAGGCGCCCTGAGCGCGATGACTGCCAAAGCCCGCAACCCTTGATTGCAGGTATCAGGCGGCCGCTTTTGCTGCGGCCCCACCCTGGCAGCAACAAGAAAGCCCCTGATGCTTGCGCACAGGGGCTTTTTTTGATGAGTTCCGACCCGAACTGTCTGCCGATTCGGACACGGGCTCTGCTCAGATCAACAACAGCCCCCTGGAATCAGGAGCATCAACCCATACGGGAAAAACTCGCTGAAACAGGAAGCATCCGTGCATGAGGGAATCATTGTCATCAAGCCAGGAAAGGCCTTCGCTCACACCTCAAGCCAGTGACAAATCCCGATTCTCGATGCCCGTCATCCAGGAAATTCGCCGGGCCAGCGCCAGAAGTTCGCACCGTGCTTCGGCAATGTCCGTACCATCGCCCAGCGCCGCCGTACCCGGCCGGATGCTGGCAAGCAGATGGGTTTCATAACAGGCGTTGCCCAGCCGCAACGTTACCGTGCCATCACCCGGCTCGAAAACCTGCAGCCACGTGTAGCGGCTCAGGTTCAGCGTCCTGCGATGCAGGATCTGCCCCCGGAAACAGCGCTGCCGCTCCAGACAGGGATGGCCCTGCTCGTCCCGATACAGCACGTGTCGCGTCTGCAACGCATACTGCTCGCACGCCAGCATCCACATCGGTTTCAACAGCACCAGCCCGCCCGCAAACAGCAGGAACAGGTCATCCCAATAGGGATGAAGCACTGAAACCAGAAGAATGAACGCCAGCCCCCAGGGCTTCCAGATGGCGGTCTGATGGCGTCCCGTATCGGTGAAGCGATACAGGGGAATGGAGAGAGCGTGATCGGTCGACATGCACAGGCCCTGGAGAGGAGCCCAGCATAGCCGTGCAGTTCGCGGCCGTAATAAACCGTTCGTCGGATATGACAAAAAGCTACAGATATGTATCAGACTTGCGTCGGGCGCCAGGGAGAATCCTGATTAGCCATCAACAGATGTCACGAAACCCCCGATCCTCCACCCCCAGAAGTGCAGCTGCCTGCTGCCCCAGAGCGACCAGATCTGCCCGCGCAGATTCACGAAGCGCCTTGTTGTTGACATCAATACTGAGGAGATCAATGCCACTCAGCACATGGGTGTTGTAGCCAGGGTTCCCCAACTCCAGCTTGACGATGAAATTATCAGGTTCGCAGACACGCAACCAGGTATGCGGCGTCAGATCAACATCGCGCCTGCGCAGCACCCGGTCACGAAAACGGAGCTGCTTTTCCAGCCGTACCCCGCCGCCGGCATCCCGAAAGAAGACATGCCAGTGGCCGAACGGAATATAGAGATCCGCCCATTCCAGAAAAGGACGCACGCAAAGAATCGCAAAGCAGACACTGAAGGGACGAAGACCTTCGCTCATCAGAAACATGACATAGCAAACACATGCTGCCAGGAACATGAAGCCAGCCCACCGTCTGGCAGCGCGGCTGGCCTTTTTCTGCTCCACCGGCATCTCCAGCAGCACCGCTTCCTGCGCCCCGGCTGCGAGCCCATCCTGTCCACCAACCTCATGAATGGGTTGCGTGTTGTCCATACCGTGCCCCTTCAGTACATGTCACGGAACAATACTAATCTCAATAGTGTTCCCGAAACCCCCGGCTCTCGATGCAGGTAAGCTGCGACACCTGCTCGGCCAGTGTCACAAGCTGCGCCTTCTCATCGCTCACGTCCGGCTCTGAAAAACCACCCACCAGCAGATCGAAAGGGAAAGGCAGCACCTGCTGCGGGCCTTCTTCAGCGGCCGCCCTCTCGCTTTCATCAGGCATGCGCTGCGACCCCGCGCTGTCCTCCGGACACCTCACGCGCTCCTCCGTCATGTTGTTGTTCAGGGCTCGGGGACCAGGGATTCCGGCCCCGGATCGTCAGCGATCATCGCTTGCCGGCTCACCGTTTTTGGTGGGCACTCCGGTTCTCGATGCCGGTCAGTCTCGAAATCCGGCTGGCGATTGCGGCCAGTTCCTCGCGGGCTTTCTGCGCATCGCTACCGTCGCTCGGGGCGTGTACCCCGGGCCTGATCTGGGCGATGACATGCGTCTGATCCTGCGCATTGCCGAGCTGCAGCGTGACGGTGCCATCGCCCGGCTCGAAGATGCGCAGCCAGGCATAGCGGCTCGGGTCCACCGTCTGGCGATGCAGCACCTGCCCGCGAAAACACCGCTGGCGTTCAAGATGAACCCCGCCCTGCTCGTCCAGCCAGAAGACGTGACGCACCTTTAGCCCATAGTGAGTGCTCACCAGCATCCACAATGGCTTCAGCAGAAGCAGCCCGCCGGCAAACAGCAGGAGCAGATCGGACGGCTGCTGATACAGCAGCGTGACAAGGACAATGGCCAAGAGCCCGGCGCTCTTCCAGACCATCACCTGACGCCTCCCCAGATCGGTGAATCCATACAGGGGAATATGCAGTTCCTGATTCGTCGTCATGCCAGTACCTCACATTGACAACGGTTCAGCGTAGCAGCGCATCAGGCGCGCTGCGCAAAAGCCCCGCCCGCGGAGCGGTTCATGTCCGACACGGGATGGTGACTGGCACTATCCTTTCGCGCGCGTGCGTCGATAATGCTTGCGGGAATATCAGAATGCAATCTCTTGCCGACGCCCCATCCTGCGCACGTCCCCACGCAGGGGAAATGCCATCGCTGCACCGCGACATCCTTCGGGCGGTCTTCATGCATTCCGGCCGGAGAAAGGCTGGAGCACCGGAGCAGCTCAATGATGCTCCCGAAAACCCCGGTTCTCGATGCCGGTAAGCTGCGACACCTGTTCAGCCAGCTGAAGCAGCTCGGCCCTGGCCTTCTGCTGCTCGGCAGGCCACAGCGGATATTTGGGGCCGCCGCTTGAAACTGCGGCCAGCGTATGGGTCAGGTACTGCGGATTACCCAGTTCCAGCCGGACGATATGGCTGTAGCCCGCCAGTACCACACGCATCCAGCTGTAGCGGTTCAGATCCACCACCCGCCGGCGCACCACCTTGCCAAAGAGAACAAGCCGCCTTTCCAGACGGGGCTGGCCGTTTTCATCGCGGTAAAGCACGTGCCATGCCTTCAGCGGAAGGCCAAGCACACGCGCGTACATCAGTGCCAGAACGCCAAGCCCCAGCACGATGGGCGGCATGATGTGTGCCACATGGCCGGCAAGGATGCTCGTAGTCGCCACGGCCGTACCCACGCTGATCGCAACCCCCAGCCATTGGCTGACCGGGTGCTCCTCCGCCCTCGGCCATGCTTCGGGGAAGTTCAACACCGGCGGGGATTCACTGGCGGAAACGGTTTCGGACATCGTGTCGACGTGCTGATTCTTGCTGCGGCAAGCCGATGGCCCGCCAGACAGCGAGACGCAACAGGAAGGAGAAGGATGTGGGCGCACTGTAGGGTGACTCGCCCTCGCCCGCCATCCGGCACGCCGGCAACGGTCGATTGCGGCCGACCGATGAGAGCGCCGTAACCGGCATGGTCACGCCCACAGAGAGAGCGTGCACCAGCCATCGGCGGAGGCGACGCTGATCGCACGGCAATGATTCCAGGATGTCCAATGCCATGCGGGTTTCGCAGTCAGGCCCGAACCTCAGCGCTTCGCA
>JAUNHU010000183.1:0-1977 GCA_030523825.1 Lautropia sp.
CCTCATGCATCGCATTGGTTCAAGGAATATATGGCCTGAACGAACACTGCAGGGTTGAGACGATTATAGCGCGCTGTGCGGGATTTTTCCCAAACCGTCCGTCGAAGGACGGAAGGCAACAATCAGCGGCCTGCCTCGTGGCGGCGGATCTCGTCTTCGAGTTCGGTATTCAGTTCGCTGATCAGCGTCTGAACATCTTCGCTGGCGGTGGCACCGGCATCTGCCGGCTGGCCGAGGAATTCGTAGGTGATCTGCAGTGCCGCGTTGACGGCAATGCGATCGGTGCCCTGCGCCATGCTGGCGTTGCGGATTTCGCGCATTTTCTGGTCGACGATGCGCACGGCGTTCATCAGGCGCGGCTTTTCGTTGGGCGGCACCTGCAGCTTGAATACCCGGTCAAGGATCTTGACCTCGATCTGTTCCATTGCCATGAGTTCAGTCTTTTTCTGCCTGGGTCATTGGCAGGCGAGCCAGTGCGGACTCGACCCGGGCACGGGCCTGTGCCAGACGCTGCTGCATGTCGGCCTGGGCAACGGCAGCTTCGCCCAGACGGCCGCGCAGCATCTGGTTTTCTTCCGAGAGCTGGCGGGAGATTTCGAGCAGGCGGCGGACGCGCTCGGACAAAAGCTGGAGGTCGGTATCCATTCCGCAGGATGGTAGGCACTGCCGGCCCCTTGGTCAAGCACGGGAAAGCCTTGGCGTGGCGCCGATCATGGTGTTGTCCGCGCGTCCTGTCGTCCCATTGTCATCCACGGGCGTTGCAGGGGATAACATTGGTGTCTTCTACAACTTTTTCCAGCGAATTTTCTTCCACATGATGCGTGCGATCCTTGCTGGTTGTCGGCACGGGCTGGCTTCTGCGGCTGTGGGCGCTTTTGCCCTTGTACTGATGGGGGGCGGGATGCCGGCGCATGCCGGCTCCGACCCGTCGCAACATGGCGGCGAGTCCCCGTCGCACAACCTCGTTGCCGACGCGGGCAGGCTGCAGGTGCTGGCGTCGGCTGCGCAGGCATCGGAGGGTGCAACGGCTGGTGAATCGGCCTCCGGCGCGGCGCCGGCTGCCGGGCAGGCATCGCAGCCCGCTGCCGGCGACTGGAAGCAGGGGCCGCAGCGCGTGGGATCGCTCGAAATCGAGCTGCTGTCCGATGCGCAGCAGGTCGCTCCGGGCGAACGCTTCCGGGTGGGGTTACGTCTGCGTCACGACCCCCACTGGCACACCTACTGGCGCAACCCCGGCGACACCGGGTTGCCCACGAAATTCGAGCTGCAGGGGCCGGAGGGGGCCGTTTACTCCGACATGGTCTGGCCTGCGCCCGAGCGGCTGGCTATCGGCCCGCTTGCCAATTATGGTTATGAAGGCGAGGTGGTGCTCTACCGTGACGTGACGCTTCCGGCCGATTTCCGCGGGCGTCAGGCGCGCTTTCAGGTCAATGCCGAGTGGCTGATCTGCCGGGAACTCTGCATCCCCGGCGAGGCCGCGCTGGCCCTGGACATTCCCGTCGGTGGTTCCACCCGGACGCTCGATGTCGAGAGCGCTGCCTTCGAGCAGACCCGTCGCCGGGCACCCGAGGCCGGTCAGGCCCTTGAGGCCGGCTGGTGGCAGCGCAATGGCGATGCCACCCTGGTGCTGCCGCCCGGGCTTGCGAAGAACGGTCCGCCGCGCTCGGCCCTGTTCCTGCCCTATTTCGAGGAAGTCGTCCGGCCGGTGGCCGAGCAGCGTCTCGTCGAGATCAATGGCGATGGCGAGGTCCGCTATGGGTTGACCCTGTCCCTGAACGAGCAGGCCGTGCGATCGGCCGAAGCCGGCTGGGAGCAGAAGGGCGGCATGCTGATCGTCGATGGCGGGCAGCCGGTGGAAGTGAAATTGCAGAAGCTGGGCGTCACGCCCATTGCCGGCAAGACGCTTGGGGTGGACAAGCCTCGCGAGGTCGAACTCGAAGGCCAGGGTGATTCGGGCGGGCAGGGCTCCGGCAAGGG
>JAUNHU010000183.1:2077-3802 GCA_030523825.1 Lautropia sp.
AAGATCCTGTCCTTCACCGAAGCCGCCGGTGGCAAGCCCGGTGTGGCGCGCCGTCACGCGATGGCGTTCAGTCTTGGCGTGGTGGCCACCTTCGTGGCTCTGGCTGCGCTGCTGATCGGTCTGCGTGCGCTCGGGCAGGCAGTGGGCTGGGGCTTCCAGCTCCAGTCGCCGGTTTTCGTGGCCACGATGGCGCTGCTGTTCGTGCTCATCGGCCTGAACCTCTTTGGTGTCTTCGAGGCAGGCGCCAGTCTCACCCAGCTGGGCAGCGCCGGTAATGGCAAGCAGGGAGGCTATCGCAGCAGCTTCATGACCGGGGTGATGGCCGTGGTGGTGGCCACCCCCTGCACGGCGCCTTTCATGGGCAGCGCGGTGGGCTTCACGCTGGGCAGCTCTGCCTGGGAGATGCTGCTGGTCTTTGCCGCGCTGGGCGTGGGCATGGCCGTGCCCTATCTGGTGCTGGCCAGCAGCGACCGTCTGCTGACCATGCTGCCGCGCCCCGGCGCCTGGTTGCAGACCTTCAAGCAGCTGCTGGGCTTCCCGATGTTCCTCACGGCAGCCTGGCTGGTCTGGGTGCTGGCGCTGCAGACCGATGCGGAGGGCGTGCTGATGCTGCTGCTGGCTGCCATCTGCCTGGGCTTCAGCGCCTGGGTGTATGGCCGCTGGCAATTCGAGCTGCGGCCCAAGGGAGCCCGCAGCACGCCGGCGTGGCTGCTGGCAGCCGCGCTGTCGGTGGTGGCCTGTGTGGTGCTGGTCAGCCGGCTGCCGGTGGTGGCCGATGCCGCTGCTTCATCGGCCAGTGCCGGCGCGGTGGTGGGCAAGGCAGCGCCCGCCTGTGTGCCAGGCCCCGATGGCCGCATGCCGGCCGAGTGTGTCGGCTGGCAGCCGTGGTCGCCCGAGCGGGTGGCGGCTGCTCGTGCTGCCGGTCAGCCGGTGTTCGTGAATTTCACCGCCGCCTGGTGTCTCACCTGTCAGGTCAACAAGCGCGTGGCCCTGCAGCGTCCCGAGGTGATGAAGATGTTCGGTGAGCGCAAGGTGCTGCTGCTCGAAGCCGACTGGACTCGCCGCGACCCGAAGATCTCGGCGGAACTGGCCCGTCATGGTCGCAACAGCGTGCCTTTCTATCTGTTCTATGACGGCAGGAGCGACAAGCCCCGGCAACTGCCGGAACTGCTGACGGTGGACGTGGTGCGCGACGCGCTGGCGAGCTGAAACACGGTTTCTGCCAGGGCCGTCGGTGACGACTGCCGTGTCCCGCATGAAAATGCCCCCGGTTTTCGGATCGGGGGCATTTTCCTTTTCTGCCCGGGGCATGACAGGGGCATTGGGGGCAGGGGCGTCGACCTCAACCGGTCAATCAGCCGATGCCCAGCACCTCGCGCATGCTGTAGAGGCCGTTCTGGCGGCCCTTCAGGAAGCGGCAGGCGCGCAGGCTGCCGTCGGCGTAATGGGCGCGACTGGTGGCGCGGTGGCGGATCTCGATCTGCTCGCCCTGACCGGCATAGAGCACCGTGTGGTCGCCGACGATGTCGCCGCCCCGGATGGTGGAAAAGCCGATGCTGCCCGGCTCGCGCGCACCCGTGTGGCCCTCACGGGCAAACACGCCGATCTCGCGCAGCGGCCTGTCGCCCAGCTGGGCGGCAATCGCCTCGCCGATGGCGAGCGCCGTGCCCGAGGGGGCGTCCACCTTGTGCCGGTGGTGCGCCTCGATCACCTCGATGTCGGTGT
>JAUNHU010000041.1:0-17187 GCA_030523825.1 Lautropia sp.
CCCTCACAGAGCGCCTTCACCCCGGCCTCCGTCACCGGCCCCTTCAGCTCGAAGGAAAAGAGCCCGTTGGCCCCGAGAAAGTCCCGCTTGAAGCGTTCATGCTGGGGATGGGAAGGCAGCCCCGGGTGTAGCACCCGCGCAACACTTGGGTGCGTTTCCAGCCAGGCGGCAACTTCCAGCGCCGTTTTTTCGTGCATGGCCATGCGGGCGTCCAGCGTGCGCATGCCACGCAACACCAGCCAGGCATCATCGCCCCCCACGCACACGCCGGTTGCGCGCACCGTCTGCCACAGCTTCAGCCAGAGGGGTTCGCGCACCGCCACCGCCCCCATCAGCACGTCGGCATGCCCACCCCAGTATTTGGTGAGCGCGATGATCGAAATGTCCACACCCCAGTCGAAAGGACGAGCCAGACGGGGGGAGGCGTAGGTGTTGTCGATGGCCGAGAGGATGTTGCGCTGCCTGGCCCAGGCACAGATGGCCGGCACGTCCTGGATCTCGAAGGTGTAGCTGCCCGGGCTCTCCAGATAGACCATTCGTGTGCGAGCACTCACCAACTTTTCCAGATCATCCGGCGTGGCCAGCGGATCGAAGTAGATCGTCTTCACCCCGAAATGGGCGAGCAGGCCATCGGCAAAGTCCCGGGCCGGTCCATAGACCGAATCCGACATCAGAATCTCGTCTCCGGGCGAAGTGAATGCCCACATCACGGTGGAAATGGCCGACAACCCGGAAGGCATCAGCGCGGCACGCACGGCGTGTCCAGGCCCTTCCAGCTCGGCCACGGCGTCCATCAGGGTATAGGTGGTTTCCGTGCCCGCTGTGGCGTAGGTCGAGTAGTGGCGCTCTCCCCGGCCGGTGTGGCGCCCCTGTTCGCGCGCGTCATCGAGCGACTCGAAGATCACGCTCGACGCCCTCTGAAGCGGCGGATTCACTACCCGGATCTTCCGGCTGATCCGGCGCCCTGCTTCGATGGGTTCGTGCGATGCAGTCAGATAGGCCTGATCGGGCCGCTTTGCCCCCTCGCTACCTGCCACCGCATCATCACGCCCCTGCCCTGCCCTGCTGTTATCTGCCACGACCAACTCTCCTTCCTCGTCAACAAACCACTTTCAACATAGTAACCACTTACTTTCATTGCCTTGCCGGGAAATCTCTCCAGCCAACGAAAGCCTGCCTGCCGGCAAGCCCAGACATTCTCCCCCAGCCTCGGCCTGACCGCACGCACCTGGGCTCCCCTTGCCTCGCGCTCTACCTTCTCTCAACCTCTCCCCCGGCTGTTCCTGCGCTGTCCCGAGCCCGCCCCTGCCGTGTTGTTGTCCCTCGGCCTCGTCACGGCCCGCCGCCATCGCTCACGGATCATCCCCCGCATCCGGGTGGAAGCGACAGACACCACCTCGACAGGGATGCAACGCCCACTACCCGGGTTGCGCTGAGAGCAGCCCTTACACCCGCCAGCAAAGCCGTCATGTGTTGCGAGGCGACAACACAAAACAGGCGGCGAGATTTTTTGCCACAGTGAACGGCAACTTTTCACACCTTCCTTGAGATACCTCACCCAGGAACCTCTTTCATTTGGTCAGTCATGATGGCGCAAGGCGCATAAAAGGCATAGGATTGTGGGAGGAGAAAGCTTTCAGCGACGAGGCTCGAAAGCAGTACATCGAGCGTTGCCCTGCGGAGCCAGCATCAGCCCGCTGGACCAATCCCGCCTCACGGGGGACAGGTCAAGGGGACTGGTTCTGGTCAGCCACGGATTGCATTTTGATGACCATAAAGGAACCGACATGACTCAAGCATCATCGGCCGTAAACATTGGCACCGTCCCTCCCGAAGTAAAACACAAGGGAATCATCGAATGGATCAGGGAGATCGCAGCCCTGACCCAGCCTGATCAGGTTGTCTGGGCGGACGGCAGCCAGGAAGAATACGATCGCCTTTGTGCCGAGATGGTCAGGAAAGGCACGCTGATCAAGCTCAACGAAGCCAAGCGCCCCGGTTCCTACCTCGCCCGCTCCAACCCCTCCGACGTCGCTCGCGTCGAAGACCGGACCTTCATCTGCAGCAAGGAGAAGATCGACGCCGGCCCGACCAACAACTGGATCGAGCCCGCCGAGATGCGCACCACCCTGAACAAGCTGTTCACCGGCTGCATGCGGGGTCGCACGATGTATGTCGTTCCCTTCTCGATGGGTCCGCTAGGCAGCGACATCGCCCACATCGGCATCGAGCTGACCGACTCGCCCTACGTGGTGGCCAGCATGCGTATCATGACCCGCATGGGCAAGGCCGTGTGGGACGTGCTGGGTGAGAAGGGCGAGTTCGTGCCCGCCGTGCACACCGTCGGCATGCCGCTGGTCGATGGCGTGAAGGACGTGGCCTGGCCGTGCAACAACGAGAAGTACATCGTCCACTTCCCCGAAAGCCGCGAGATCTGGTCCTACGGCTCGGGCTATGGCGGCAACGCGCTGCTGGGCAAGAAGTGCTTTGCGCTGCGCATCGCCTCGGCAATGGGCAAGGCTGCTGCACAGGGCGACAACCCCGGCTGGCTGGCCGAGCACATGCTCATCCTTGGCGTGACCAACCCCGAAGGCAAGAAGTACCACGTGGCAGCCGCCTTCCCGTCGGCCTGCGGCAAGACCAACTTTGCCATGCTGATCCCGCCCAAGGGCTTTGAAGGCTGGAAAGTCACCACGCTGGGCGACGACATTGCCTGGATCAAGCCGGATGCACAGGGTCGCCTGCTGGCCATCAACCCCGAAGCCGGCTACTTCGGCGTGGCACCGGGCACCAACACCAAGAGCAACCCGAACTGCATCGCTGCCGTTCAGAAGAACGTCATCTTCACCAACGTGGCACTCACCGATGACGGCGATGTCTGGTGGGAGGGTCTCTCCGAGCCGCCGGCACACCTGATCGACTGGCAGGGCAACGACTGGACGCCGGAAGACGGCAAGAATGGCCGCAAGGCTGCGCACGCCAACTCCCGCTTCACGACCGCAGCCACCAACAACCCCGCTGTCGACGCCCTGTGGGATGACCCCGCTGGCGTGCCGATCGACGCCTTCATCTTCGGCGGCCGTCGCTCCGACATCATTCCGCTCGTCACCCGCACCCGCAACTGGGAAGAAGGTGTCTACCTGGCCGCCACGATGGGCTCGGAAACCACCGCAGCTGCAGGTGGCAAGCAGGGCATCGTGCGTCGTGACCCCTTTGCCATGCTGCCCTTCTGCGGCTACAACATGGGCGACTACTTCCAGCACTGGCTGAACCTGGGCGAATGGCTGCAGAAGAAAGGCGCGAAGATTCCGCCGATCTTCAACGTCAACTGGTTCCGCACCAATGCCGAAGGCAAGTTCATCTGGCCGGGCTTTGGCGACAACATGCGCGTGTTGAAGTGGATGCTAGACAGCATCGAAGGCAAGGGAGATGGCGAAGAAGAAGTGTTCGGCATCACGCCGCACTACGCCGACATCCGTTGGGAAGGGCTGAATTTCAGCGAAGAGTCGTTCAAGCAGATCACCACGATTGATCCTGCCAAGGTTCGTGCCGAATTCAAGGAGCACGACCAGCTGTTTGATCGCCTGGGTGAGCGCCTGCCCGCCAAGCTGAAGGAAATCCGCCAGCGCCTCGAAGCGCGTCTGGGCTGATTCTTCCCCAACCGGCCAGCACACCACGTCTGACGTTCTGGCCGGTGGTTCTCCAGAACAGGCACCACACGCCATCCCCCTACCGGTGCCTGCTGCTGGACAGCCTTCGGGGCTCATCTGAAGCCTGCTGATCGTGCCTTGGGCACCCCTTCATGGCCTTGGAAAGAAGCCCCATCCCCACCCCGTCATCCCCGCGATGGCGGGGTTTTTTCTGGCTCATCGCGGAAGTCCGGGGTATAGCGCATAAAAGGAGAGCAGTGCTGACTCAGCCATGATGGTTGTGCGCCCCATCATCACAGCGCCGAGGAGCGCTCCCATGAGTAAGGGGGTACATGCTGCCTGCCGGTCTTGCGGGACAGCCTTTCAAGTGACGCAGCGCACGTGCAGCAGGCAGCGGCCTCATGTGCAGGTGCAACCCAGCGATCTGAACTGGCTGTGCTGCGGTCAGTGCGGCCGACAGCCTGACTTCCTGTCCGGCCCCCTCTTTCCAGCCCCATCAAGGGGCAATTCACGCCAGATCAGGCGCATCTGGAAAGCCGGTCAGCCATCCGCAGGGCAGCCAGCATGCTGGCCGGGTCTGCCACCCCTTGCCCGGCAATATCGAAGGCCGTGCCATGATCAGGGCTGGTACGAACATAGGGCAGCCCCACCGTCAGGTTTACCCCCTCGTCCAGCCCGAGATACTTCACCGGGATCAGGCCCTGATCGTGATACAT
Organism: Lautropia sp.; assembly: GCA_030523825.1. GTDB lineage: Bacteria > Pseudomonadota > Gammaproteobacteria > Burkholderiales > Burkholderiaceae_E > Lautropia. The sequence goes on from JAUNHU010000041.1 coordinate 4,367, forward strand.
CGCGATCACCACATCAAACTCTGCAAAACCGCGTGCCCGCATGAACACCGTATCGGGCGGCCAGGGGCCGGTGGCGTCGATCCCCTCAGCCTGGGCTGCCTCCACCGCCGGGGCGATGATCTCGATCTCCTCGCGGCCAATCAGCCCCCCTTCTCCGGCATGCGGATTCAGTCCCGCCACCGCAATACGGGGCGCGGCAATGCCCGTGCGCTTTAAGAACACTTCCGTCAGGCGAATCGTTTCCAGAATGCCCGCCGTGGAAAGCCCCCGGATCGCCTCGATCAGCGGCACATGGATGCTTGCCAGCACCGTGCGCAGACTCTCGTTGGCCAGCATCATCCGCACAGGCACGCCGCCAGCCAGCTCCGCCAGAATCTCCGTGTGCCCCGGATAAACGTGTCCCGCCAGGTTCATCGCAGCCTTGCTGAGCGGCGCCGTCACCACCGCCCGCAGCTTGCCTGCCCCTGCATCCAGAGCCGCCCTGCGCACCGCCTGAAAGGCCAGATCGCCGGCCACAGCGCTCAGCTTGCCCATTTCCGGCACTTCGCCCGCATCACCGCAGGCAACAAGCTCGCAAAGGCCCTCAATAGCCCCATGGCGGCGAGCAAATACGTGGATAGACTCAGGGTGGCCATAAACGACAAACGGCCCTTGTACGCCCCTTTCCGAGGCCGCATGCAGGGCCTTGACGACAAGCTCCGGCCCGATACCAGCGGGATCCCCCATCGTGATCCCAATGGGACGCCTGACAGCCTCTGTCGCACCTTGTACGGGCTTTATCAAGCCAGCCTCTTCTTCAAGCATTCGTTTTCCTCATTCCTCGCCATTGCTACCGTGGTTCGCGGTATTCAATGCTGCCATGGGATGGTATTGGCCACGCCCCAAAAGTCCAAGACTCAGGGGTCAAGGATCAGGATTGGGGCCTTCCCGACTCTGCGGTTGAGATCAATGCTGAAGCCAATCCGGCTGAGCCAGCCCATGCCTACACGCCAGAAGAGCGTAATACATCAACCTCGGCATTCGGTTTTCAGCGCTCCTATCCCAGCCATCGACCATCGAAACGATTATGCGATGCTGCTTTGCCATAACTTCCACCAATCCTCTGCTCCCCTGCCTAGGCAAGCAACGGCCCCCGCGGCAAGGACAATACTCGCCTCATGTTTGAAGGTGCCCAATCGTCGTCCCAGGGCATTTCGTAATTATTAATTCTCAAGCACTGTGAGTAGGCCGGACTAAGCAAGGTAGGTCCTGTCCTATGCTTGCCATCGTTTTGCTTGATTTAAAGATAATTGACCAGGAACGTGCCGTTAGGCCCAAAGTTGGCACATCACTGCTTCCTCTTTCGCCTCCCGGCTCCTCCGGCACGCGGGGGGGAGAGGCACAGGGAGAGAGAGGGTGAGCTAACTTGTAATGGGGAGAAAGGGCGCGCTTGCGCTCTCGTGGAGGGGCAGGTTCTGGTGCAGTGAAGACATCCAGTGGTAAAAGTTCAAGCCGAAAAAGCCCCCCTTCCTCTATCGTCTACTACTTAAGGCTATGTTTTTCCGTGCGCTGTTACCTCTTTCCCCCAGCAAAGCTTTTTCTTCTATCTGATATTTTCCCAACCACACTCCTCTTCTCAGAGAGTACCTCTTCTGTCTGACTCTCTCAGGTCTTTTCAAGATCCTTTTCGGGCCGCGCACAAACCCCTCCCCCGAAAGAGCGGGCGCGGAACACACGCCACAAGGGCAGGCCAAGAAGTGGGATAGCGAAAATTGGGCCTTGGGTTGGGAGTTGGTGCTTGGGCCTCTGGGCTGCGGAACGGCCGCAGGGGCTCTCGCGGCTGCGTGCGGGGCTCTGGGGTTAGGGTTAGGGCTCAGGGGCTCTGTGGGCTCCTCGTCTGGGCCCCACAGACTGCCAGGGGAGGCCCGGAGCCCACGGGGCTCTGGCGCTACCAGGAAGAAGGTTAACCCCGACCATCACCGGCTCCCGCAGTGCTGCCTCTACTTCCCCCTTCGCCTCCCTCCTCCTTTTTAATAACCTTCCGGGGTTGTTCACTGTCCGCCCCGCGCCGCCCTCGCCGGCGAGTCCAGCCTCATCTTCCTCTCCTTCCTCCACTTCAGCAGCGCGACCCCTCTTCTCCTGCGTGAGTCGAAAGAAGTGACGACGTGCGTGGTGCGTAACTTGAGGGCAATGGAATAGGAGGAGAGACAAAGCAATCCCCTTCCCCGCTCCCGCCCAACGGCTTGGCTCCGCTCCCCCCTTCCTGCACCAGGCATCCAAGGCTCGGGCAAAGAGCATGGAACTTCCCTCACGCCTGTGCCGTGCCGGGGGCACAGAGGGCCCCTTGCTGCGCTCTGTAAAAGATCGCAAAGAGCTACCGCGATATTAGATATTAGGGCCCCAAGTCTCTCTTCTATCCTCTTCCAGGGGAGGGGACGCGCGCGCTTCGGCTCACATCACAATACCTGAACCTTTCCCCTTCACGATATCGTGAGAGCCCCCTCTCTCCCCAGGCAAGGGGTAGCGAAGACGGGGGGCACGCCACACACTCTACCCCCAATGCAGCACGCTAAGCTAAGCCGAGGAAATATAAACCCCAACGCAACGACGCCCCCCTCAATTGAGAGCTTCAAGCCACGAAAGCACCTTGCAGAGCAAAAGAATTGCTTGAACCGCCGCCCTCTCCTTTCCCCTGCCCTCCACCCTCGAAACATGGAGGATGAGACCCATCTTTTCGCACTGGAGGCGCGCGCGGCTCCTTGTGGGGGAGTTATTTGTTCCACGTGAAACAAACAACGTAAATGCTGCGGCGTAGGTAGCCCCCCTCAAATACGCGGTGGGCCCCTCCCCAAGCCGCATGGTTCTCCGCCGGGCGATCTCCCCGGGCAATAATCTCCGCCCCCCCCGACAGACACAGGCCCCCATCCATCACAGACAGAAAGAGAGGGGCTGATAACTTCAACAACAACGGATCAGTGTAGAGAAAGAAGAGCACGCAAGCCGCCAACCAAATCAATAACGGACGCACGGATCTGCGGTGGGAAAAAAGCCTCCCCCCGCTTCACAACGTTCTAGCAAATAGGATACGTATGCATCGTGTGTGTTTCTTCCTCGGCGAAGCAAGGGGGAATTAGCCGGGCTACGAGGCTACGGCTTCCTTAAAAGACTCCCCCTGGACGAGAGAGCGGCAGGGACGTTCGGAAGGAAGAAGGAAAGACGAAGATAAGAAGACAGTGCAACGAACGGTACAGCACATACGAACACTTCTTGGCCCAGCTTCTTCTTGTCTTCTCTCATTCATCCGGCCGCTTGGCGCCGCGCGTCGCGGCCCCGTCGATCAAAAGGGATGGGGCGGGGGCCTCCCTCTTTTCCAAACCATTCCAAGAGAATTAAGCAAAAGTTAAGTTTCTTTATCCTAAATCCGCCCAAAAGAGAGAGACATCCATATCCTATACCTAGTCTCCCTCACCTACGTGTTGTTAGTTAGATTTTTCCTGCTGTGCGCAACCTTTGATGCACCTTGGTTAACCTTATATCTGACTCTATTGGTAGTAAGTGCTCGCTTCTAAAAATTTCAGCTACTCAAAAAATCCTGCAAATTTTCTCCAAGGATAAAGGGGGATGGAAGCTGGACAACACCCCACCTAGAGACTTCCCTCTCAATAGCTGGCGTGGCGAAGGCACTGGGAGCGGTCGTTCTTCTTTGCGGCTGAAAAATTTGATTGAAAAAGACATATCTCCTTCAAAACTACGAGGAGGTACATGGCTCGCGCAATCGGGAACATAGAGCAATACGACAAGGGATGAAAAAATTGGGGAATGGAAGGGAAAACCCCACCCTTCTCGCATCTTATAGATGGGGAACGATCTACAGGGCCTCTCTCACATTTGCAGTTGAGGGCAAGAGGTAAAGCGCCAGATACGGAAAAATGGCCCAAACTCTTGGGAAAGGTAGCAAAAACGGGCCTCCCCTCCCCCACTCTTACTTCTACCTAACCATCCACCACCTCCCTCCGCTCAAGAATGAAAAAGGAGGAGGGCTTCCCCCTGACATGAAAGAAGGACTTTCTCTCCTTCCCTTCCCAAACTTAGCTCTGTACCCGTGATAACCGTCCATTTAAATTGCGCCTAATTGTCTTTCCAAACTCTGGGATTACTCCCCGGCCAGAGGTCCCTTAGCTCGCCTCTCCTGCATCGAGGAGATCATGGGATTTGCAGGGTGCGCTCATTCCTTGACGGGAGCGCTGACAGCAAGAAAGCCCCAACGCAGATCTTGTCTCTCTGAGCGCCGTGTGTCGGAGAGACCACACGTGCAGAGCGGCGCACTATTCGGGGCAACCTTGGATTTAATTGAGTTCCCTTCAGCCTGCCGCCCCTCTCCTCTCCCCCACCCACCTCCGGCTCAGTAGCAATACTGCCTTCTACTAATCCCACACCCTTCCGTCATCTGCATTCTACGGATGGCTACTTCGCCTCTTTCGATTGTTCCACGTGAAACATGCCCTTTTATTTCCATGAACGGATTATCCGTGTGTACGTACATCCTTCGCGGCCGCGCCCCACAATCTCACTGTCGACCCTGAAAGGAAGGAAAGCAACCGCGAGAGAATGCGCCGCCCCTCACACCCGTCGAACAACAATCACCCACACACAGCTAATGGGGATGAAAATACTTGCCAAAGCATGAGAATAAGCTAGCTACCCTCGGGAGTAGAGCACGGCATTAGAAAGGAAAGCGCCATTATTGGAGGGAGGGCCCAGGCAAAAAAATAGAAGACAAAGAACGGATAGTTCTGTGGCTGTAGGCCCACTTTGGCGCCAGCCACAGCCCAACGCTGGGCTTCCCGTGCGTGTTGGACCGGTATTCCCTGATCCCTGCGTCTTGGATGAACAGAACACTACCTTCAAGCTGCATGTGTTATACATGCATGTAGCCCTTTTCCCTTCAACTTAAGCTTAAGCTGCTACGCGGGACAACCCATCGACGACAATAGTGCGCCACAACTCATTCTTTTCCAACGTGGAAAGTGTTTGTTAAGGGGGAGGAGCAGGCGCACAGAGGAGGGGGTTAGGTTCTGCACAAGCTACTGCTTTTGCGCCGTTAAGCTAACGCAACCCACCTCACATCACTTGGATTCACTCCTAACCCTCTCCTCTATATGAATCTATAACACGCCTTCCAGGGGATAGAGGGAGCGCATTGTTCCACGTGAAACACAAGCTCATTGCATCATGGACGCGAGGGGAGAATGATGCGGCGTACCGCTTCTTACTAGCTAACATCCTAGGCCTTCGTCTCCAAGGGTAGATGATATATAAGACGGAACAGCGGAAGTTCCCATGTAATTACTCCCGCGATATCTTTTCCGTAAATAAGCCAAAACGAAGGGATGTGGCGTACGTTCTCGTTGCTGCAGAGACCTTATTAACTATAGAGGAAGAAGCTCTCCCAAGGGGGGGTCTCCCCTCGCTTACCACGTTTCTAGTTGAATCGCTCGTTACAGGACGAGCGGTCGGTCGGTCCGTCGTCTGAACTAAAGCGCGGAAGCACTTGTGGCGGTCTCCCCATTTTCGCCGACCGCTCTCCCACAAAGCTACTCTAAAATAGCGCCCCGGCGAGAGCTGGCCACGATCTAGTTCTGACGGATAGATCAATAAATAGTCTTGTGCGGCGAAAATCTAAGGGCGTAACCACACCAGAGGACGCGCCCCCTCTCTCCCACTGGAGTTCAAAACGCAATCTTGCCTGGTCATTACCCACTATCTTCTTGTGATGGGGACGGGGAGAAAGTCATCGTAGAAATCCTTCGCCTTCCGCCGCATCAATAATGTTCCACGTGAAACAATGGTGGGGCCGTTCTCCGGCCTCAGACCCCTGAAAGGAGAAAGGGCGACGGGGAAGTGCCTTGTAACGCGCGCTAATATTGCTAATCTACGAATTCATTGGCGTGAGCAGCGATCTGCATTGGGGAATGATGACATCAATAAGCCTTACCCCCAGCAGGCGTTCAAAAAAACTCTGGAAAGGAGTCAATAAATCTCTTTACTCCATCCCCATCCATCATGTGGGCGCTACTGTTGGAAGATGGGGAGGGGAAAACCAGAGCGGAATCTGGACAAAACACAGCGGGGCAAGGCCCAGAGAGAAAGGGGAAGTGAGGGGAGAGGGGGCCACTATGATAGAGCAGCCCGCCCGCCACGACCTTGTGCGCGCGTCATGCGCTCTGTGCTCCAGATTTAACAGGAGGGAGGGGAGATGATTGATAGATTGTTTAGGGGGGCCCTTCTTCGACTCCAGAATGCAACGAAAAGAGAGGGAGGGAATAAACAAGATCAGCCGAATCGCGCGGCAAAAAATCCCAAACGCAGAAGATGACGGGGCTCGGCCCAAAGCCAGAGGGAGGAGCAGACGGATGAGATAGACGGAGGGTGGGCTGGAGCTCTTTAGCCCTTGCCCGCGATGACACAGGGTTCATGGCGTTGCCTGGAGGAATCAAGATGCAAGAAAGGATATTGCCCTTATTCCTTCTGATACTGAGTTCAAAGAAGATCAAAGAGATCCAGCGGACATGGCTAAGAGTATGAAGAAACTTCTCCGTAGCCTTAGCCCTCCTCCCGTACCCTTAGTAGGTGCCGTAGCCGGTAGATGTGTCGGAACAGTAGTAGAGCAGAAGCCTCCCTTGGTGGTGAAGGGGTTAACTTGGAGGAGGTAAATAAAGCGGAGTCCCGCATTCGACTTAATGTCCAATCCGAAGTTCATTAGATTTCTTAAGTGAGTGCTTGCTATCTAAGATACCAACTGAATCACGGATAAGGCAGGCACGGAGATGGAGAGGCAGGCATCTCTGCCCCTTGAGTCAGGTGGGTTGCTTTAGTCAGTGCACGACCTCGTACTCAAAATGGCCATGAGATCCGGATCGGATACGGTTGTGCCCCTCCTCGCGAGCTACAGCATCTAGTGTCTTTTGTCATCGGTAGTGTGTGGTGCTTGAAGGAAAAGGGCGGCTCTGGCCGACACCTTCTGCTGCCTTTCTTCCACCGAAATGAGAATATGGGTAATGGAGAGGGGCAAAGGAAATGGCGAAAAGGTGGTGTGTAGGCAGGGCGTTTAGCCCTTTGGAGTGGCGAGCGCCGCTCGGCCAGCAAATCCACTTAACTGTGAACTGTGTGTGCCCCTTTCCGCTACCCCCCCAATCCGGGAGAAGGTATTTATCTGGCGGAGAGGGATGCGTGATGTGTAGTAGAGAGCGATTTGTTTCCTCCGCCTTTCTTTTGATCAACGCCCCCTCCCTTCCCAGATCCTAAACACAGAAAGAGAGAAAGAGGGAGAGCCCTCCTTCTCCCTCCTCAACCTCGCCCGTCGCCCTCACCCCCCTCCGCCCACCCTCTGCGCGCTCCCGCCCCCCCCCCGTCATCCCTCCTCCGTGTCTCCCCTTCCAATCCCCAATACAGGCCATTAACCTACTACGACAAGGACCGTCACGACGGATAATGCCCGAAGGGTCAGGGCCAGGTCTCCGCCTCTTGTCTCCAACGGCATGGGCGAGGAGGGTCGCCATCGGTGGATCAGATCTCAGAGCACACGTCCGATAAAGATTATGTGTGTAGTAAGGCGGGGGGCCCCCTACCACTTCTCCGAAGTCTGCAGCGTCGCTGCGAGACCCTTACCCCCTTCTTCCTTATACCGCGCCCCCCCCCCTCCGAGGAGACGGCTTCCCGAAGCACCCGCCCTCCCAGCCAGTGAGGAGAGCACCCCACCCCACCTAGGAGCCTGCACCAACAATGCCGCTCGGCTCGGCCGCCCCTCGTTCGAGAAGGGGCAATTATCAAAGACGTGCCTTCTCACTATCTCGTTCAGCCCAGAGTCAAGTTCCTACCCTTCCTCCTCTCCTGCCAAGGGGCAGCCCCCTCCCTGTAGGCTGTGAAATCAGTTGTTCTGTTCTTCGCCCTTCCCTGTTCTAAGGAGGAGAAGATAGTAGGTGACAGGGGAAGAAGAACAAGAAGATAGAGGGGAGAGAGGGCGGCGGCCACCCCCTCCCCCTCGGGCCGGGGGGCTACTCTAGTGCGTGGAAAAGCTAAAAGGGAGGAGCGGGCGAGGCTTTGTCGGAGAGGGGCCGAATGAGAAGAAAAGTGGATCACATCGGCGCAGAGGGTAAGGACACAGATCCCCCCACAGCAAGAGGTGAAACGACGACGGACGACGCGACGCCCGGTGGGGGCCCGCGGTCGCCCCCAGCCTAAAATCCGGTATCCCTCCCTCCTCCCCACATTTTCTCTACCCCCCTCTCTCCTCTCTCAGCAGCGCTCCCTCCCAGTCTCACCCTGTGTTTCACGTGAAACAACGCCCGAAAGCCAACAAAAGCGAGGGCGCGCGAATTATAATGGCGCATGAGCATTCTTCATCCAGACATGTTCGACGTGATCGTCGTGGGCGGTGGGCACGCCGGAACAGAGGCCAGCCTGGCTGCTGCGCGTAGCGGCGCCAAAACGTTGCTTTTAAGCCACAATCTTGACACCTTGGGTCAGATGTCCTGCAACCCTTCCATTGGGGGTATTGGCAAGGGGCATCTGGTGAAGGAGGTCGATGCGCTGGGTGGCATCATGGCGTTGGCCACCGATCATGCTGGAATCCAGTTTCGCATTCTGAATGCAAGTAAAGGGCCGGCTGTCCGTGCAACCCGGGCCCAGGCCGACCGGGTGTTGTACCGTCAGGCCATCAGGCAAAAACTAGAAACGCAAATCAATCTCACTATCTTTCAACAGGCAGTCGATGACTTGTTGCTGGAAGGGGATCGGGTTGCGGGCGTCGTCACGCAACTTGGCATCACGTTCCGTGGGCGCACGGTGGTTCTCACGGCCGGCACCTTCCTCAATGGCAAGGTGCACGTGGGCCTGGACAATTACGAGGCGGGTCGCGCCGGAGACCCTTCTGCCCGGACGCTGGCATTCCGGCTGCGTGAACTTGCCCTGCCGCAGGGCCGCCTGAAGACCGGCACGCCGCCCCGTATCGACGGCAAGACGATGGATTTCTCGCGCCTGGGCGTTCAGCCAGGCGACACCGATCCGGTGCCGGTGTTTTCCTTCATCGGCGATGAATCCCTTCACCCCAAACAGCTGCCCTGTTGGGTAACGCATACCAACGAGCGCACGCACGACATCATCCGCCAAGCGCTGGACCGTTCGCCGCTGTTCACGGGGGTCATCGAGGGAGTGGGGCCACGCTATTGCCCCTCCATCGAGGACAAGATTCATCGCTTCGCCGACAAGGGCTCTCACCAGATTTATCTGGAGCCCGAGGGTCTGCAGACCCACGAAATCTACCCGAACGGCATTTCCACCAGCCTGCCCTACGACACGCAGCTGGCTCTGGTGCGTTCGATGGTGGGCCTTGAACAGGCGCACATCCTGCGCCCCGGTTACGCCATCGAGTACGACTACTTCGACCCGCGCGCGCTGAAGCCCGGTCTGGAAACCCGACAGATTCAGGGGCTGTTCTTCGCCGGCCAGATCAACGGCACTACCGGCTATGAAGAAGCGGCTGCCCAGGGGCTGATTGCCGGCCTGAATGCTGCCCGCCAGACCCGGGGCGAGGAGCCCTGGGTTCCCAAGCGCGACCAGGCTTACATGGGCGTGATGCTGGACGATCTGCTCACCCAGGGTGTGACGGAGCCCTACCGGATGTTCACCAGCCGGGCGGAGTATCGGCTCAGTTTGCGTGAAGACAATGCCGATCTGCGCCTGACCGAGATCGGGCGTGAGCTGGGCTGTGTGGATGACGAGCGCTGGGCGCTTTTCACCGCGAAGCGTGATGCCATCGACCGGCAGATCGGCCGCCTGCGCGCCACCTATCTGAATCCGAAACTGATCGAGCAGCATCAGTTGCCCGCGGAATTTGGCCCTTCCATCAACAGTGAACACTCACTGTTCAATCTTCTGAAGCGCCCCGACATCACCCTGGCGCAGTTGAAGAACCTGTTGCCAGCCAGCGATGACGACGCGCTGGATGATCGCGCGGTGGCCGAGCAGGTCGAGATCCAGATCAAGTATCAGGGCTACATCGACCGGCAGCGCGTGGAAGTGGAACGGATGGCGCAGCAGGAAGGCACCCTCATTCCAGAAGAACTCGACTACACGCAGATTGCCGGCCTCTCCAACGAGGTTCGCCAGAAGCTGCAGACGCAGCGCCCTACCACCATCGGTCAGGCGGCGCGCATTCCGGGCATGACGCCGGCGGCGGTTTCGCTGCTGCTCGTTCACCTGAAAAAGACAGCTGCGCGTGCTTCCAGAACTGCTGCCGGCACGCCCCCGGGCGAGGCGGCCCCTGCCGGAGGTCGTGCCGGATGAGCAGCATGAATCGAAGGCGTGCCCCTCACGCGGCGGCCCGGCAGCAGGCCCACTGGACAGCGACTGACGAGGCGCATCTGCGCGCACGTTTGGAAGCGGTCGGCCTTCAGCCTACGCCCGAACAACTGGAGAAGCTGTTTCGCTGGGCCGCATTGCTGCTCCAGTGGAACCGCACCTACAACCTGCTGGGCGCCACCAACGCCACCACGCTCATCGACGAGCACCTGATCGACAGCCTGGCCATCCTGTCCGCGCTGGAGAAATGGCTTCCCGAGCGCCAGCAGGCGCTGGTCGATGTGGGAACGGGCGCGGGCTTTCCGGGCATCCTGATTGCCATCATGCAGCCGGAACGCCCCATCTATCTGGTGGAGCCCATTGGCAAGAAGGTGGCCTTTCAGCGTCAGTCAGTGCTCACTCTCGGCCTAAGCAACGTCACACCGCTTGCCGGCAAGATCGAGGATCTCGACCAGCTGCTGCGCAGCGCGCAGCGTGCGCCCTCCGCAAGGCAGCTCCCTGCCGTGCCGGCTGCCGCCCATGCCGATACCAACAAGGCTCATGCCGCGCCAGCATCTTCTGCCTGTGCCGTTCCTCCATCGACAGGGAGTAACGGTGCGTCCGGTGCAGTCTCCGACCATGATGATGCCCATGCGAATGGGAACGCGGAGGCCGATACCAGAGCTGGGTCAACATCCCACGACCACCACGCTGCACCAGACGACAAGCGCTTCGCCTCACCCGGCACAGCGCAGGGCAACGGCGAGCAACAACCCACGCTGCATTTCATCTGCCGCGCCTTCACCGCACTGGACCGCTTTGCCGATCTGTGCGAACCCTTCATGAGTGAGCAATCACTTGCGTTTGCCATGAAGGCCGCCCGTCTTCCCGAAGAACAGATGGCCCTCTCCCCTGCCCTGCGCGTCGTTGCGGTGGAAAGCATCCGTACCGCCCAGCCCGAAGCCCAGCGCTATCTCGCCGTGATGCAACGCACCGCAGCCAGCCCTCTTTCGCCACACGAACCATCCATGCAGATTTCATCCGATTCCACCCACCGACGGAGGCAAGCTTGACGCTCATCCTGACCATTGCGAACCAGAAAGGCGGGGTCGGAAAAACCACCACCTCCGTCAACCTGGCAGCGGCCCTTTCCCAACTGGGCAAACGCGCACTTCTCGTCGACCTCGATCCCCAGGGCAACGCCACGATGGGGAGCGGCGTCGACAAGCGCCAGATTGAACAGTCCGTTTACGATGTCCTGATTGACGGCGCCTCGGTCAATGATGTCCGCCAGCGTTCCGAAGCGGGCGGGTATTACCTGCTGCCCGCCAACCGCGAGCTGGCCGGCGCCGAGGTAGAACTCGTTGAGCTTGAGCGGCGCGAACGTCGTCTGCGCGACGCGCTGGACAAAGTGAGTGCCGACTACGATTACATCCTGATCGACTCTCCCCCTTCCCTCTCGCTGCTCACCCTCAACGGCCTGTGCGCAGCCCAGGGCGTCATCATCCCGATGCAGTGCGAATACTACGCACTGGAAGGTCTCAGCGATCTGGTCGGCACCATCCGGAAAGTGCATGCCAACTTCAATCCCGAGATCAAGATCATGGGCATCCTGCGGGTGATGTACGACAGCCGCATCACCCTCGCCCAGCAGGTGTCGGCCCAGCTCGAAGAACACTTCAAGGAAAAGGTCTTCAAGGCGGTCATCCCGCGCAACATCCGTCTGGCCGAAGCGCCCAGCCACGGCCTGCCCGGTGTGCGCTTCGATCCGGGTTCGCGGGGCGCACTGGGCTACCTCGACTTTGCATCCGAGCTGATCGAGCGCACGCCCGACTACATCGCGCAGATGCAGAAAAGTCGCAAGCCCCAGGCGAGCGCAGCCGCCGCCCAACCTGCGCAAGTAAACACTCACACACCGTCAGCGGCAACGCAGGCGACTGCCGCCCCTGCCGCAACCGCACACGTCACTGACGAACACGCACAGCACGAGGAAAGCAAGGAATGAGCAAGAAACCGAAGGGCGGCCTGGGCCGCGGACTGGATTCACTGCTGGGCGGTGACGGCCCGATGACGGCAGAAGTCGCCCGCGAGGCGCCCCCCTCCCCTGCCCCGGTTCAGGCAGCCTCCGCCCCCCAGGACGAAAGCATTCGTGAAGTGCCCCTCAACCTGTTGCAGGCAGGGCGCTATCAGCCGCGCACCCGCATGGACGAAAGCGCGTTGCAGGAACTGGCCGACTCCATCCACGAGCATGGCCTGCTGCAACCGCTGGTCATCCGCCCGATCGACAACGGACGCTACGAGATCATCGCCGGTGAACGTCGCTTCCGTGCGGCAGCGCTCGCCCAGCTGCAAACGGTGCCGGTCATCATCAAGGAAGTCAGCGACGAAAACGCCCTGGCCCTGGCACTCATCGAGAACATCCAGCGCGAAGACCTGAACCCGCTGGAAGAAGCCTTCGCCATCCAGCGCCTGATCGACGAGTTCGAGTACACCCACGAGCAGGC
>JAUNHU010000041.1:17287-25715 GCA_030523825.1 Lautropia sp.
ATTGCCGACCACCTGAACACCACGGTCGAGATCATCAGCAAGGCCGGGGGCAAGGGCAAGCTCGTGATCCACTTTTCCAGTAACGATGCCTTCGCCGGACTGCTCGAACGCCTGAAGCTGAGTTCAGCCGTCAGCGAAGGTTCCGATCACTGATCCGGCCCGATACCGCCAGCAACATCGGCGGCCAGAAACGGCGCTGCGCAAGGTGTAGCGCCGTTTCTGGCAAGCTGCGTCGCAGGAAAACTGTCAGGCACGTCAGCAAGACAATTCCGGCCTGAAAAACGGCACTGGCTTTTTGACCTATGGCGACTTAGCCCCTATACTGGCAGAGGTTTTCCTGAATGCAGGAATTTCCAACAAAACGAATCCCCTGGCTGGGAGATCCTCTGGCAATCGACGGCCATCCGCACCAGGCAGCCCGCCGCACGCGACCCCCTGAATCCAGCCCAGGCGACTCAGGAGACACCGCGTTTGCGTCAAGGGCACGGATAAAATGCTGAAATCCATTTCCCTGCAGGCGCTGCTGGTTGTGATCGTCTCCGTCATCGCCTTCCTCGTCGAGGGGCACCTTGCAGCAAGGGACGTTTTCGTTGGTGGTGCAGCCTGCGTTCTTCCGAATCTGCTGTTTGCCCGGGTGCTGAAGACAAGCCGTGGCCTCACGCCATCGGGTTTTCTGCTGGCATTCTTTCTCGGTGAAGGCGTCAAGCTCGTCTTGACAGCGCTGTTGCTGCTGGCTATTTTTAAGTGGCTGACACCGACATACTGGGTACTGCCGCTGCTGGGCATGGTCGTTGCGCTGCATGCGCCGCTGCTGGCCATGATGCTGCCCCGCAAGGGCAACGAGACATTCCCCACGGGCAACCGGCAAGACGCCGGACGCTCGGCCTGACGGACTACAAACAAACCCTGTAAAACCTCATAAAGATGGCGACTGAAGGCTCTCACGGACCGGCAAACGCGGCCGAATACATCGTCCACCACCTGGGACACGCAAACTCGTCGGGCCACCCCCAAAAGGCCATCGTCGACTTTTCCATCATCAACTACGACACCATCTTCTGGTCGCTTCTCATGGGTGTCATTGCCTGCGTCCTGCTGCGCATGGTGGCGAAGCAGGTGCATGCCGGCGTACCCAACCGCTTCGTCGGCGCCGTCGAGTTTCTGGTCGAGTACATCAGCGAGCAGGCGCGATCCATCATTCACGGCGACACCCGCTACATCGCACCGCTTGCACTCACCGTGTTCGTCTGGATCGCCCTGATGAACTCGCTCGACCTCATTCCGGTCGACCTCTTTCCCTCACTGATTTCCGCCCTGGGCATTTCCGGCTATCAGCGCATCCTGCCAACCGCCGACCTGAACGCCACGATGGCCATGTCGCTGGTCATCCTGATGGCGTCCATCTACTACGGCATCAAGGTCAAGAAGGCACATTTCTTCAGCGAACTCGTCACCGCCCCCTTCGGCAGTGGCGGCAGCAGCGGCATCGGCCTCCTCTTCAAGCCCCTGCTCTGGATCTGCAATCTCGCCCTGCAGATCATCGAATACCTAGCAAAAACCGTCTCCCTCGGCATGCGGTTGTTCGGCAACATGTTTGCCGGTGAAATGGTGTTCATGCTGCTGGCCCTGCTGGGCGCCACGGCCACCATCTGGGGTGCACTCCTGCACTTCTCGCTGGGTTGGGTCTGGGCCGTGTTCCACATCCTCATCATCGTGCTGCAGGCGTTCATCTTCATGATGCTGACCCTGATCTATCTGGGTCAGGCTCACGACGCGCACTGACATCACGCCGCATCCGGTGTTCCGCTTCACGCGCTGGCGGAACACCGCCCCACTGCTTCCCGCAGAGTCGTTTTTCGTTCCTTCTCTCAACCTTTCTTGTCTGTTTCGACTGAGGAGTCTTTCATGACCAATGCAGCATACGTCGCAATCGCCTGCGGCATCATCGTGGGCCTGGGCGCCCTGGGCGCTTCCATCGGCATCGCCCTCATGGGTGGCAAATTCCTGGAAGGCTCCGCACGCCAGCCTGAGCTGATGGGCAAATTGCAAACGTCCATGTTCGTTCTCGCAGGTCTGATCGACGCCGCCTTCCTCATCGGTGTCGGTGTTGCCATGCTGTTTGCCTTCGCGAACCCCTTCGCCTGATCCTGCCAGCAGAACGGTAGATGTAGAGAGAAGCAGGCAGACGGTGGCAGTCTCGGACTGCCACCGGGCCGCTGCTTCATGTATCAGTTGATACGGAGAATCTCGCGTGTATATCAACGCCACGATCATCGTTCAGGTCGTCATCTTTGCCGCGCTCTGGTGGTTCGTTGCCAAGTTCGTCTGGCCCCCCATCACCGCCGCCCTGGATGAGCGCAGCAAGAAGATTGCTGCCGGCCTCGCTGCAGCAGACCAGGCCAAGGCCGACCTGCAACTCGCCGGCAAGCGTGCCGAGGAAGAAATGCAGCAAGCCCGCGCCAACGCGGTCGAAGTTCGCGCCGGCGCCGACAAGCAGGCTGCCGAACTGATCGAGCAAGCCCGTGCCGAAGCAGCACGCATCATTGCAGCTGCACAGAAGTCCGCTTCTGAAGAAGCAACCCTGGCTGCCGAACGCGCCCGCGACCAGTTGCGCGACCAGGTTGCCCAGCTGGCAGTCTCCGGTGCCGAGCGCATCCTGAAACGGGAGATCGATGCCAAACGGCATGCCGATCTTTTGTCCAACCTCAAAAACGAGCTGCGCTAAGCCCAACGACCATGGCGGAAGCATTGACCATTGCCCGTCCCTACGCGGAGGCGGCATTCAAGCTCGCAGCAGAATCGTCTTCACTGGCAGGTTGGTCGGACGCCCTTTCGCGTCTGACCACCGTCATCAAGGCCGATGCTGCCCGGGAGCTTCTGGATAACCCCCACATCACCCACGACAAGACTGCGGCCATCGTCACCGAAGCCGCGGGTAAACTCGACCCGCAGCAACAGAACTTCGTGAAGGTTCTGGCCGAAAACCGGCGCCTCGGCTTCCTGCCCGAAATCAGTGAACTGTTCGAGCAAAGCCGCAACCTTGCCGAAGAAACCATCGATGCCCGGGTCGAATCCGCATTTCCGCTGACAGAGGCGCAGGTCGACGACATCGTCAAGACCCTGAAGACGCGCTTCGGCAAGAAGATCAAGGCATCCACCACGGTTAACCCCGATTTGATTGGCGGCGTCTCCATTCGCATCGGAGACGAAGTCATTGACGCATCCGTGCGCGGCAAGCTGGCACAGCTCGCCACGACCCTGTCGAAATAAGGAGTTTCCTACATGCAGCTCAATCCCGCTGAAATCAGCGAACTGCTCAAAAGCAAGATCAAGAACCTTGAGGTCGCTGCGGACTCCCGCAACCAGGGCACCGTCATTTCCGTGACCGATGGCATCTGCCGCATCCACGGCCTGTCCAACGTGATGCAGGGCGAGATGATCGAGTTTCCCGGTGGCGTCTACGGTCTGGCCCTGAACCTCGAACGTGATTCGGTCGGCGCCGTGGTTCTCGGCGAATACGAAGGCATTTCCGAAGGTGACGTGGTCAAGACCACCGGCCGCATTCTCGAAGTGCCGGTGGGCCCGGAGCTGATTGGCCGTGTCGTCAACACGCTGGGCCACCCCATCGACGGCAAGGGCCCGATCAATGCCAGGGAAAGCGACGTGATCGAGAAGGTGGCGCCAGGCGTCATCGCCCGTCAGTCGGTGTCGCAGCCCGTGCAGACCGGCATCAAGTCCATCGACGCGATGGTGCCAATCGGCCGCGGCCAGCGTGAGCTGATCATCGGCGACCGCCAGACCGGCAAGACCGCCGTGGCCGTCGACACGATCATCAACCAGAAAGGCAAGGATCTGATCTGCATCTACGTGGCCGTCGGTCAGAAGGCATCGACCATCGCCAACGTGGTGCGCAAGCTCGAAGAATTTGGCGCGATGGAGTACACCATCGTCGTGGCTGCCTCGGCATCCGAGTCGGCCGCCATGCAGTACCTGGCCCCCTACGCCGGCTGCACGATGGGCGAATACTTCCGTGACCGTGGCCAGGACGCACTCATCATCTATGATGACCTGACCAAGCAGGCATGGGCCTATCGTCAGGTATCGCTGCTGCTGCGTCGTCCGCCGGGCCGCGAAGCCTATCCGGGTGACGTGTTCTACCTGCACTCCCGTCTGCTGGAGCGTGCTGCGCGCGTCAACGCCGAGTATGTCGAGGAATTCACCAAGGGCGCCGTCAAGGGCAAGACCGGTTCGCTGACCGCGCTGCCGATCATCGAAACCCAGGCAGGTGACGTGTCGGCCTTCGTGCCCACCAACGTCATCTCCATTACCGACGGCCAGATCTTCCTGGAAACCGACCTGTTCAACGCAGGCATCCGTCCTGCCGTCAACCCCGGCATCTCGGTGTCGCGTGTGGGTGGTGCCGCACAGACCGGCCTCATCAAGAAGCTGGCCGGTGGCTCGCGTATCGCACTGGCCCAGTATCGCGAACTGGCTGCCTTTGCGCAGTTTGCTTCCGACCTGGAAGAAAGCACCCGCAAGCAGCTCGACCACGGCCGCCTCGTGACCGAGCTGATGAAGCAGGCGCAGTATGCGCCGTTGCAGGTGTGGGAGCAGGCGCTCACGCTGTTCGCCGCCGACAACGGCTACTACGAAGACATCCCGGTCGAGAAAGTGCTCGCTGCCGATCAGGCCATGCGTGATTTCGTCAAGACCAAGCATGCCGATTTCGTGGCTCAACTCGAAGCAGACAAGGCGTTCAACAAGGACGTCGAAGCCAGGATGCACGAAGTCCTGAAGGACTTCAAGCAGAACGGCGCATTCTGATCGCACGACATCCTCAAAGCCTCTGGGCTGAACCGCGCATCGCCTGGGCGATGCGCCAACGAGTTTCTCCACTATGGCAAGCAGCAAAGAGATCCGCAACCAGATCAAAAGCGTGAAAAACACGCAGAAGATCACCAAGGCCATGGAAATGGTCTCGGTATCCAAGATGCGCAAGGCACAGGAACGCATGCGACACGCGCGTCCCTATGCCGACAAGGTTCGCAACATCGCCGCGCATCTCTCGACCGCAAACCCGGAGTACGTGCACCCCTTCATGGTGAAGCGGGACACGGTGAAGAAAGTCGGCATCATCCTCGTCACCAGTGACAAGGGGCTGTGCGGCGGTCTCAACACCAACATCTTCCGTGCCGTCACCAACAAGATGCTGGAGCTGGAAAAGGCGGGGATCGACTTCGAGGCCACCACCATCGGCGCCAAGGGCATGGGTTTCATGCAGCGCGCCGGCGTGCATCTGGTCTCGCATCTCATCCAGTACGGCGATCGCCCGTCCTTCGACGCCCTGGTGCCCGTCATCAAGGTGCAGATCGACGCCTTCGTGAAGGGCGAGATCGATCAGATCTTCCTGGTCTACACGCGATTCGTGAACACGATGACCCAGGCTCCGGTTGTGGAACAACTGCTGCCGCTGCATGCCGACAAGCTGGGCAAACCCGATGCCGGGTATTCGTGGGATTACATTTACGAGCCCAACCCGCGTGCCGTACTCGACGAGCTCATGATTCGCTACATCGAGGGGCTGATCTATCAGGCGCTGGCCGAAAGCATCGCATCCGAACACAGTGCACGGGTCGTGGCCATGAAGGCCGCATCCGACAACGCGAAGAAAATCATCAACGAGCTGCAACTGTCGTACAACAAGGCGCGTCAGGCAGCCATCACGCAAGAACTCAGTGAAATCGTCGGCGGCGCTGCCGCGGTCTGACCGACGACGACCCCGACTGAAAAATACGCACAGCATTCAAAGGAATCTCCATGGCACAAGGTCATATCGTTCAGTGTATCGGCGCCGTCGTCGACATCCAGTTTCCCCGTGATGGCATGCCCAAGGTCTACGACGCCCTCGTGCTCGAAGACGCCGGCGATTCCCTCGCCGAGAAAGGGCTGACGTTTGAAGTCCAGCAGCAGCTGGGCGACGGTGTCGTCCGCACCATTGCAATGGGTTCGTCCGACGGTCTGCGTCGCGGCATGCCCGTGCGCGCCACCGGGGCCAACATCCAGGTTCCCGTCGGCCCCGCCGTGCTGGGCCGCGTGATGGACGTGCTGGGGCGCCCGATCGACGAGCGTGGCCCGATCGAGACCGAAGAACGTCGTGGCATCCACCAGGAGGCCCCCAAGTTCGATGAACTCTCGCCGTCGGTCGAACTCCTGGAAACCGGCATCAAGGTGATCGACCTGATCTGCCCCTTCGCCAAGGGCGGCAAAGTCGGTCTGTTCGGTGGTGCCGGTGTGGGCAAGACCGTCAACATGCTGGAGCTCATCAACAACATCGCCAAGGAGCACTCGGGTCTGTCCGTGTTCGCTGGCGTGGGTGAGCGTACCCGTGAGGGCAACGACTTCTACCACGAGATGTCCGACGCCAAGGTCATCGTGCAGGAAGACCTGTCGCAGTCGAAGGTGGCGATGGTCTTCGGCCAGATGAACGAGCCCCCGGGCAACCGTCTGCGCGTGGCACTCACAGGCCTGACGATGGCCGAGCGTTTCCGTGACGAAGGCCGGGACATCCTGTTCTTCGTCGACAACATCTACCGTTACACCCTGGCCGGTACCGAAGTGTCGGCGCTGCTGGGCCGGATGCCATCCGCCGTGGGCTACCAGCCGACGCTGGCCGAGGAAATGGGTCGCCTGCAGGAACGGATCACCTCCACCAAAACCGGCTCGATCACCTCGATCCAGGCCGTGTACGTGCCTGCCGATGACCTGACCGACCCCTCCCCCGCCACGACCTTCGGCCACCTCGACGCCACCGTCGTGCTGTCGCGTGACATCGCCTCGCTGGGTATCTACCCGGCGGTCGACCCGCTCGACTCCACGTCGCGTCAGATCGACCCGAACATCATTGGCGAAGAGCACTACAGCGTCACCCGTGGTGTGCAGGCCACCCTGCAGCGCTACAAGGAACTTCGCGACATCATCGCCCTGCTGGGCATGGACGAACTGTCGCCGGAAGACAAACTGGCCGTGGCCCGTGCCCGGAAAATCCAGCGCTTCCTGTCGCAGCCCTTCCACGTGGCCGAAGTGTTCACCGGCGCACCGGGCAAGTACGTGCCGCTGAAGGAAACCATCCGTGGCTTCAAGATGATCGTCGATGGCGAGTGCGACGCGCTGCCGGAAGCCGCGTTCTACATGGTGGGCAGCATCGACGAGGCCTTCGAGAAGGCCAAGAAACTGAAGTAAGCAGGCACTTTCGCCGAGAGGCTGGCATGGCGCCTGCCAGCAGGGACATTCGTTCCCGCCAGTGGCCCACCCCCTCCCCCGGCGAACAGCGTCCGGCACCGGATACCGGCTGCCAATCCAGATGCAGGGCCTGCTTTTCGGCAGGCCCTGACAGGAAGACTCATCTCCAGCCCCCGGCATCACGGTGTCTCCGGAACCGCCCATCCCTTCATCAGAACCTAGTCCCCATCAGAGCTCATGAGTACGATTCAAGTCGAAGTGGTCAGCGCCGAGGAGTCCATCTTTTCCGGACAGGCCGAATTTGTCGCCCTGCCGGGTGAGGCTGGTGAACTGGGCATCTACGCAGGCCACACCCCACTCATCACCCGCATCAAGCCGGGTGCCGTCCGCATCAAGCTGCCCGGCGCCGACAAGAACGAGCTGATCTTCGTGGCTGGTGGCATCCTCGAAATCCAGCCGGATGTCGTCACCGTGCTGGCAGACACCGCCATCCGTGGTGCCGATCTGGACGAAGCCCGCGCCGAAGAGGCCCGTCGTGCCGCCCAGGACGCCATCAACAAGGCGAAGAACCAGCGTGATCTTGCACGTGCCCAGGCCGAGTTCGCCCTGATGACTGCCCGCATGAACGACTTCCGTCGCCATCGCTGAATGACATGACGGCAAGAAACGATGTCTTCCTGAGTGCCCTGCGTGGGCAATTGACAGATTACACACCCGTCTGGCTCATGCGCCAGGCGGGCCGTTATCTGCCAGAGTACAACGCCACCCGCGCCCGCGCCGGTGATTTCCTCACCCTGTGCAAGACACCGGAACTTGCCTGTGAAGTGACCCTGCAGCCGCTCGAACGCTTCCCGCTCGATGCGGCCATTCTTTTTTCCGACATCCTGACCATTCCCGACGCCATGAAGCTGGGGCTGAGCTTCCAGCAGGGCGAAGGGCCGGTCTTCCAGAAGACCATCCGTCACGAAGACGACGTGAAGGCGCTGTTCGTGCCCGATCCGGTCGATGATCTCGGCTACGTGATGGACGCCGTGCGCACCATCCGCAGCGCACTCGACGGCCGGGTTCCCCTGATCGGCTTTGCCGGCAGCCCCTGGACGCTGGCCTGCTACATGGTCGAAGGCCGTGGCGGCACCGATTTCCAGAACATCAAGACCATGATGTACAAGCGGCCCGAGCTGTTGCACCG
>JAUNHU010000184.1 GCA_030523825.1 Lautropia sp.
GGCCGCTGTCTTCCCCCTTCGGAGAAGCGTCGTCGGCCTGCGAACGATCTGCGCCAGCGGCGCGAGCTGTCTGCTGCGCCTTGCCTGCCCCCTGCTTCGCGGCCGGAACATCGGCATCGGCAGCCTGGCGGAAGGTGTCGATGAATTCGGCCGCAGTGCCTGCGAGCGGCAGCAGATGACGGCGCCAGCGTTGTGGCAACGACTTGAGCAACAGCTGCACCTTGTCGGCCAGCATGCCGGGCACCAGCCACTCGCAGCGCTCGGCATCGACCTGATTGAGTGCATGCAGCGGCACGGTGAGCGTGACGCCATCGTCGCTGGCGCCCGGCTCGAAGTGGTAGGCCAGCGAAAAATCGACGCCGTGCATGCGCATCAGGCGCGGGAAGCGGGTTTCATCGACCCCTTCGGCATCCTTGCGCAGCAGTTCGTCACGCGAGAGCTTCAGCAGCGACGGATTGTCCTTCTGCGTCTGTCTGTACCACTGCTTCAGCGCGTTGGCCGAGCAGATGTCCTCAGGAATCTGCTGGTCGAACCAGGCAGACAATGCCTCCTCGTCCACCAGCAGATCGGGGCGACGAATCTTGTGCTCAAGGCGCTCGATTTCGGCGATGACACGCCGGTTGTGACGGATGAAATCGGCTTCTTCAGGCCATTCACCACGCACCAGCCCATCGAGGATCATCAGCCGGCGCGATTCGGCCGGATCGATCCTTTCGTAGGGAACGCGCCGGGCGTTGTAGAGCACCACGCCATAGAGCACGCCGCGTTCCAGCGCCATCGCCTTGCCACTGGATTTTTCCCAGTGCGGATTGGACCACGAGCGCTTGATGAGATCGCCGGCCGCGTGCTCGATCCAATCTGGCTTGATGGCCGCCGCCGTGCGGGCCATCAGCCGGCCAGTATCGACCATTTCGGCCGCCATCAGCCAGCGCGCGCCGGTTTTCTTCGTGTTGGCGTCGGGATTCTGCGTGGCCGCCGGGTTGGTGGCCGGCTGACGCCGGTTGAGAATGGACGACGGGTGCAGGACAAACTTCTGCTGATGCGTACCCTGCCAGCCGGGGCCTTCGGGGAGGCGATGTGCAATGTTGCCCAATAGGCCGGTGAGCAGCGCACGGTGTACGGTGTCGCCATTGGCCTCGGTGTCGTTGATTGACCAGTTGAGGCCCCTCACCAGCTCGGTGAGCTGTGAGACGACATCGGCCCATTCGCGCAGACGGCGGATGGAGAGAAACTCGCGGCCGATGCGGTTGGCCATCGCGCGGTGCGACTCGCCACGCTGCTTGCGCTCTGACTGCTGTGCCTGCCAGTATTTCCAGAGCTTGATCCAGGCCAGGAAATCGGAACCCGGCACATTGAAGCGCGCATGCGCCTGATCGGCAGCCTGCTGTGCAGTGGGCGGTCGTTCGCGCGGGTCCTGCACCGACAGCGCTGCGGTGATGATGAGCACCTCGGCCAGACAGCCGCTGCGGTGCCCGGCCAGCAGCATGCGGGCCAGACGCGGATCGACCGGCAGGCGCGCGAGCTGGCGACCGATGGGCGTGAGCTGCTGGCGGCCGTCCATCGCCCCGAGTTCATCGAGCAGTGCGTAACCGTCGGCAATGGCCTTGGGCGAGGGTTTGTCCAGAAACGGAAAAGCCGAGACTTCGGACAGCCCGAGCGCGCTCATCCGCAGGATGACGGAGGCGAGCGAGGAGCGCAGGATCTCCGGGTCGGTGAAGGCCGGACGCTGCAGGAAATCCTTTTCATCGAACAGCCGGATGCAGACGCCTTCGGCCACACGACCGCAGCGCCCTGCCCGCTGGTTGGCCGCCGCGCGCGAGACGGGTTCGATCAGCAGCTGATCGACCTTGCCGCGGATGCGGTAGCGCAACATGCGTGCCAGACCCGAATCGACCACGTAGCGGATGCGCGGCACGGTGAGCGAGGTTTCGGCCACGTTGGTGGCAAGCACGATGCGCGGCGCATTGCCCGGATTGAAGACACGCTGCTGGTCGGCTGCAGGCAGGCGTGCATAGAGCGGCACGATCTCGGCGCTGGCGAGCAGCAGGTCGGCACGGGCATTGCCACCGCGGCGCGAGCCGGCCCGTGTCTGCGCACGGCGCAGGTGTTCGGCACAATCGCGGATTTCGCGCTCGCCGGGCAGAAAGACCAGCACGTCACCGGGCTTTTCGTTCCAGACCTCGGTGATGGCGTCCTCGACTGCAGATGGCAGATCGGTTTCGTCGTCTTCGTCTTCGCTCTTGCGTGCGGGCTTGCCGGCACTGCCAGCGGCATTTGCCCTGGCACCGGCGTTCGGCTTTGCACCCGACGGTGAATCCGCAGCCCCCTCGTCCATCGGGCGGTAACGGATCTCGACCGGATAGAGCCGGCCGGACACCTCGATGACCGGCGCTGGCCTGCCGGGCTCGCCGAAATGCTCGGCAAAGCGCTGGGCGTCGATGGTGGCCGAGGTGATGATGAGCTTGAGGTCGTCGCGGCGCGGACCATCGACCAGCTGCTTGAGGTAGCCGAGCAGGAAGTCGATGTTGAGGCTGCGTTCGTGCGCCTCGTCGATGATGAGCGTGTCGTAGGCGGACAGCAGGCGGTCACGCTGGCTTTCGGCCAGCAGGATGCCGTCGGTCATCAGCTTGATGCGGGTGGACGGCGAAACCTTCTCGTTGAAGCGTATCTTGTAGCCGACATCGGTACCCAGCGGCGTGCCGAGTTCTTCGGCGATGCGGGTGGCAACGCTGCTGGCAGCGATGCGACGCGGCTGGGTGTGGCCGATGAGGCCACCACGCCTGGCGCCGGGCGCACGCATGCCGCGCCCGAGTTCGAGACAGAACTTGGGGAGCTGGGTGGTCTTGCCGGAGCCGGTTTCGCCGGAAACGATAACGACGCGATGGTCGCGGATGGCGTCGAGGATGCGCCGGCGGTGCTCGGTGACGGGCAGCGCGTCGATGACGGCCTGCATGGCCGGATCGGCCTGACGGGGAACGTTTTGGAGAGGCTGATTCACCGCCGGAATTATAGGGCAGCCCCCCATGATTCCGGGTAAACCACAGGCATGACGGCTGACGCGATTTATCTGCAACAATGCGTGTCGGCGCAGGTTGGGCGACAACCCGGTTCCGTTGCAATCAATGCCCGCAAGCACGGGGCCGTGGGAGGTGATCAGGACGGATCATCCCAGGACAGGATGCCCGGCCCGAACGCACGACAATCGCCGGGCGGGAGCAACCGCTGCACCATGCCCCCACCCGACGCACCGTTTTTCATTTTTGGCAGTGGACGATTCATGACGACGCCCGACAGCGCTCCTTCTTTTGCAGAGATTCCGGCTGTGCCCGCCGAGGTGAGCCAGCAGCAGTTCGTTGCCTGGCTGCGACAGGTGGCGCCCTATATCCACAAGTTCGTGGGGCAGACCTTCGTGGTGGGGATTCCGGGCGAGGTGCTGCAGTCGGACGCACGAATCAATGCGCTGATCCAGGATCTGAGCCTGCTGCATTCGATCGGCATCAGCATCGTGATCGTGAATGGTTGCCGGCCGCAGATCAATGACCAGCTGCGGCTGCGTGGCCGCGAGCCGCAGTATCACAACGGGCTGCGCGTGACCGACAAGGTGGCGATGGAATGCGCCAAGGAAGCGGCGGGCGAGATCCGCTACGACATGGAGGCGCTGTTTTCGCAGGGGTTGCCGAACACGCCGATGGCGAATGCCGGCATCCGGGTGATTTCGGGCAATTTCACGCTGGCGCGGCCGGTGGGCATCG
>JAUNHU010000185.1 GCA_030523825.1 Lautropia sp.
CGGGCAACAAGGGAGCTTCGGCCTTGTCGGCGCGCTCGGGCTTTGTCTGCGGCATCATCTGTGACACGGGACTCTCAACCTCGAAAACGTGAAGGGGAATTCAGGCCCGACAGTTTGCCGTGGCTTGTGACGGGCCGCACCTGTTTGCGGGGCGCGGATGGCCGGACGGACACCGGCCTGTTACGAACGGTGCGCGGTGTGGGGTATCGGGCGCGACGGCAGCTTCTTCTGCTGCCATCGTGGGGCAGGCGAAGGCCGGGGGCAGGCGCTCCGTGGGGCGCATCTGCCAGCGGTTCTGCCCGGGATAGTTCCAAAGAACTAGTTCCCCCGTCGTGGCGGGCAGCCTGGTCGGCGCGAGACTAGTTCCATCGAACCAGCGGCCTATACCTCTGCAGAATGGGCGTGGCGCGCGTTACGGCCTACATTCTTCGGCAAGACCAAGACAACGAGGAGAGGTGTTCCATGTCCGCCAAGACCGAGGGCAGTCCGGTACCACCGGGCGCCTGGATGACGCTGGTTTCCAGCACCTTTGCATTCACCATCTGTTTCATGGTCTGGATGATGTTCGCGGTGCTGGGCATACCCGTGAAGGAACAGCTCGGCCTCAACGAAACCCAGTTCGGCCTGCTGACTGCCATGCCGGTGCTGACCGGTTCGCTGGTGCGGGTGCCGCTGGGCATCTGGACCGACCGCTACGGTGGCCGCGTCGTGTTCTTCGTGCTGATGCTGTCCACAGTCATCCCGATCTGGATGATGAGCTACGCCACCGAATACTGGCACTTTCTCGTGCTTTCGCTGTTCGTGGGGCTGGCCGGTGGCTCGTTCTCGGTGGGTACCCCCTATGTCGCGCGCTGGTTTCCGCGTGACAAGCAGGGGCTGGCGATGGGCGTGTTCGGCGCCGGCAACTCCGGTTCGGCCATGACCAAGTTCGTTGCCCCCGCACTGATTGCGGCAGCAGCGGGCAGCTGGACCATCGTGCCGCAGGTTTATTCGGCCATCATGCTGGCCACCGCAATCATCTTCTGGGTGTTTTCGCGCAGTGATCCGGGGCACATCAATACCAGTGCCGTCTCCATGAAGGCGCAGCTGGAGGTGCTGAAAGACCCGCGCGTCTGGCGCTACTGCCAGTATTACTCGGTGGTGTTTGGCGGCTATGTGGCACTGGCGCTGTGGATGACCAAGTACTACATCGGTGAATACGGTTTTGACATGAAGCTGGCCGCGCTGCTGGCGGCCTGCTTCTCGCTGCCCGGTGGCGTGCTGCGTGCCATCGGTGGCTGGATGTCCGACCGCTTTGGTGCCTATCGCACCACCTGGTGGGTGATGTGGGTGTGCTGGGTGTGCTTCTTCATCCTCAGCTATCCGCAGACCGAAATGACCATCAACACCGTGAATGGCCCGATGAACCTGACGATCGGCCTGAACCCCTGGGTGTTCACCGTGCTGCTGTTCGTGGTCGGCATTGCCACGGCGGTGGGCAAGGCATCGGTGTTCAAGTTCATTTCCGATGATTTCACCGACAACATCGGTGCCGTGTCGGGTGTGGTGGGGCTTGCTGGTGGTCTGGGTGGCTTCCTGCTGCCGATCCTCTTTGGCATTGCACTGGACCTCACCGGCATCCGTTCCAGCGCCTTCATGCTGCTTTACGGCACCGTCTGCGTCAGCCTGATCTGGATGCACTTCAGCTTCCGTGATCCGGCACGCAACGGGAAAAAGGAAGTGCCGCAGGCGGCAGCCACAGCCGGCTCGGAAAACTGAGCGGATGCCAGCATGGCCGGGCTTGCAGGCCCGGTGCTGAAAGTGCTGGTAACCCCTTGAGCGGCAGGCCACGCCGGTGAGTTTTCTGGCGTGGTTGCTGCTTTCACGACGATCTGAATGACAGGGCGGGCTGGTTTGAACAAGCCCGCCAACTCCGGGGAGACACTGAATGTCCTCACATGTACTGACGCACTGGGAGCCTGAAGATCCGAAGTTCTGGGAGGAGAGCGGTGCACGCATCGCCAACCGAAACCTGTGGATTTCGATCCCGGCACTGATGCTGGCATTCAGCATCTGGATGCTGTGGAGCGTGGTGGTGGTGAATCTCGACAAGGTGGGATTCGATCTCACCAAGAACCAGATGTTCTGGCTGACGGCAGTGCCGGCTCTCTCGGGTGCCACGCTGCGCATTTTCTACAGCTTTCTGGTGCCGATCTTCGGCGGGCGCAAGTGGACGGTGATCTCCACGCTGAGTCTGCTGATTCCGGCCATCGGCATGGGCCTGGCGCTGCAGAACCCTGATACCGGCTTTGGCACGCTGGTGGTGCTGGCGGCGCTCTGCGGTTTTGGTGGCGGCAATTTCAGCTCCAGCATGGCCAACATCAGCTTCTTCTTCCCGAAGGCGAAGAAGGGCACAGCCACCGGGCTGAACGCCGGCATCGGCAACCTGGGCGTCAGTGTCGTTCAGTTCGTGGTACCACTGGTCATTTCGGCTGCGATGGTGGGCGTGGGTGGTGACGGGCTTTCCTTCACCGAAGCCAATGGTCAGACGAAAACGTTGTGGCTGCAGAACGCCGGCTTCGTCTGGGTGCCTTTCATCATCCTTTCTGCCGTGGCCGCCTGGTTCGGCATGAACGACATTGCCAGCGCCAAGGCATCCTTTGCCGATCAGGCCGTCATTTTCAAGCGAAAGCACAACTGGCTGATGTGCTGGCTCTACATCGGCACTTTCGGCTCTTTCATCGGTTTCTCGGCAGGGCTGGCCATGCTGACCAAGGCGCAGTTCCCGGATGTGAACCCCACGCAGTATGCGTTTCTGGGGCCGCTGGTGGGGGCACTGACCCGGCCGGTTGGTGGCTGGGTTTCGGACAAGCTGGGTGGCGCGCGCGTCACGCTCTGGACATTCGCATTGATGATTCTGGCAGTGCTGGGCGTGATGGCATTTTTGCCCGGTGAGCAGGGCGGCGGCAATTTCTACGGATTTCTGGCGATGTTCATCGCGCTCTTTGCGCTGACCGGTGTGGGCAACGGTTCCACCTTCCGGATGATTCCCGTGATCTTCCTGACCGAGCGCAGCCGTGAGGCCGGTGACTCGCCGGAAGCGCAGAAGCAGGCAGTGCTGGACGGCAACAAGGAGGCCGCAGCCGTGCTGGGCTTTTCGGGGGCCATCGGTGCCTATGGGGGATTCTTCATTCCCAAGAGTTTCGGCACATCGATCGAGATGACCGGGGGCGTGGATGCAGCGCTGTGGGGCTTCGTGGCCTTTTACCTGAGCTGTCTGGTGGTTACCTGGTGGTACTACTCGCGCAGGAACGCCGAGATGCCGTGCTGATGGAGGGACCACGAGGGGGCGCAATCCTTCTCCTGTCCGGAATCGGAGTGGATGGAATCAGCGCCCGTCGTGGCAGTGGATATGAGGTTGAAGACGCCATTGGCCTGATGTCGGTGGCAGTGGAATGGATGACAAGGGAGTGAGAGAACGATGAGTCATTTTCTGGACCGATTGAAATTCCTCTCGCGCGTTCGGGAGTCCTTTTCTCAGGGCCACGGTGCCGTGGTGAACGAGGACAGGCAGTGGGAGCAGGCATATCGCTCGCGCTGGCAGCACGACAAGGTCGTGCGCTCGACTCACGGCGTGAACTGTACCGGATCGTGCAGCTGGAAGATCTACGTGAAAAGCGGGCTGATCACCTGGGAAACCCAGCAGACCGACTATCCGCGCACCCGCCCCGATCTGCCCAA
>JAUNHU010000042.1 GCA_030523825.1 Lautropia sp.
GGTGGTGTCCACCACCGACTTGCCCTTCAGGCGCGTGACGAGCGTGGCCGGCTTGCCGTTGAGCAGGCTCCAGAGCCGTCCTTCGCGATCGGCCAGTGGCTCGGGGCAGGGAACGCCCTTCTGCGCCAGGTGCTTCATCAGGTTGAGGTGAAAGGGCAGGCGCTCGACAGGCAGGCGCTCGACCAGGGTGAGTACCCAGCGACCCTTTTCGGTATCGACGAAGTAATTGGTGTTTTCGATGCCCGAGCTGATGGCCTCGAAGGCGATCAGCTCTCCGGCATCATGGTGGGAGAGCCACTGTTTCAGCTGCTCCTCGGTAACGACGGTGAATACGGCCATGACAACCCCGGAATGGAAGGCTGCATTCTACCTGCCATGCAGGAGGAGGCAGGTGCGTGGCGATGGCCCTGCGATGCGGATGGGAAGGTGAGTCGGGCCGCTGGCTCGCGGCTTGCCGATGAATCCGCGGGCAGGAGCAGGCCGGCCCTGTTCCGGTCAGAGTTGCAGGTTGAGCTGGCGCTCGTCGGAGGTGGCGTAGAAGCCACGTTGCTGATAGAAGTCGAAGATTTCGTTGACGACTTCGTCCGGGTCGTCGATGACACGGATCAGTTCCATGTCCTCGGCCGACACCGTGCCCTTGCCTACCAGCACTTCGTTCATCCAGTCGAGCAGGCCCTGCCAGAAGGCGGAGCCGACCAGAATGACCGGGATGCGGCGGCCCACCTTGGTCTGGATCAGCGTGAGCACCTCCATCAGCTCGTCGAGCGTGCCCCAGCCGCCGGGCACGGCGACGAAGGCCGCGGCGTACTTGGCAAACGCCACCTTGCGCGGGAAGAAGTGGCGGAAGTGCAGCGAGACGTTCTGGTAGGGGTTGTCGTGCTGCTCCATCGGCAGCTGCATGTTCAGGCCCACTGAGGCGGAGGGGCCGGCGAAGGCGCCCTTGTTGGCGGCTTCCATCAGGCCGGGGCCGCCGCCGGAGATGACGGCAAAGCCGGCGTCCGACAGCTTGCGGGCCAGCACCTCGGTTTCCTTGTACCAGGGGTGGTCGGGCTTGATGCGGGCACTGCCGAAGATGGAGACGGCCGGGCGGATGTCGGCCAGCGCCTCGGTGGCCTCGATGAACTCTGAGATAATGCCCAGCACGTGCCAGGACTCACGGGCCTTGATGGCGTCGGAGCGCTCGCTGGGCATCATGCTGCTCAGTTTCGGAGTGTGCCGGTTGGCTTTGCCTGCTTTGTTGACCATGAGTCCTTCTGTTGTCCTTCTGTGCCTGGTTGTGTGGGCCGAGCCGGGGCCTTGCGATGTCGGAAAAACAGGCGGCTCGCGTGGCGACGGGTGCAGGAAGCGCGCCGTCGTGGTCGGTCCATTCCGGTGGGCCGGTGTGCGGAAAGCGTTGAGCGTACCAAAAAAGGCCGCGCTCCGATGCCGTACACCAGGCCGTTCGGGGGAAATCGGCTTCTGGATGCGCCGCTCTCACGCCCGTGCCTGACACCGCTCCTGCCCGCATCGGCCTGCCGCCTTCGTCGTCCGGCGCTGGTGCGCCAGGAGACATGGCTGGACATTCACTTCTTTGCCTGCGGGTTTCTCGATGTCTGACAAAACGCTGCTGCTGGTCGATGGGTCCAGCTACCTGTTCCGTGCCTATCATGCGCTGCCTGATCTGCGAAACAAGGCGGGGGAACCGACCGGCGCCATTCACGGGATGGTCGGCATGTTGCGTCGTCTGCGGGACGACACCCGGCTGCACGGCGGGGCCCTGCTGGGGGCGGTCATCTTCGATGCACCGGGGCGCACCTTCCGTGATGATCTCTATGCGGATTACAAGGCCAACCGCAGCGAGACACCCGAGTCGCTGATCGCCCAGATCAAGCCGATTCACGAACTGACCGAGGCGCTGGGCTGGCCGCTGCTGATGGTGCCGGGCATCGAGGCCGATGACGTGATCGGCACGCTGGCCACGCAGGCGGCGGCACAGGGCATGCGCACCGTCATTTCCACCGGCGACAAGGATCTGGCGCAACTGGTGGATGCGCAGACGGTGCTGGTGAACACGATGGTGAAGGATGGCGTGGCCCCCGTGCCGATGGATGCCGACGGCGTGCGCGAGAAGTTCGGCGTGGCGCCGGAGCAGATCATCGACTACCTGAGCCTGATGGGCGATGCCGTGGACAACGTGCCCGGCGTGGACAAGGTGGGGCCGAAGACGGCGGCCAAGTGGCTGAACCAGTATGGGACGCTTGACGAGATCATGCGGCGGGCCGATGAGATTGGCGGCAAGGTGGGCGAGAACCTGCGGGCAGCGCTGGACTGGCTGCCGCGCGGGCGCGAGCTGGTGACTGTGCTGCGTGATGCCGACCTGAGCCAGTGGGTCACGTCGATCGACGCGCTGCAGTTGCGCCCCGAGGACGATGCCCGGCTGTTGCAGCTTTTCGAGCGCTGGGAGCTGCGCACCTTTGCGCGCCGGCTGGCGGAACGGCAGGCGAGGGCGGGTGCTGCGGGTGCGCCGGGGCTTTCGGGCAATGGTGACGGGGCATCCGGTGCCGGCACGGCTGCGGCCGCCGGTGGCGTTTCGGGGCTGGCTGGTGAGGCTGCTGGCGCTAAGGGCGGACAGGGTGCCGGGAATGGCGCTGTCGGGAAGGCTGCACCGATGGCATCCTCCCATGGAGAGGATATCGTCGGCATCGTGCCGCCCGAGCCGGGCACGCTGGAAGCCGTGCGGGTGGATACCCCTGAAGCGCTGGCCGAGTGGGTGGCACGGTTGAATGAGGCCGAACTGGTAGCCATCGACACCGAAACGACCTCGCTGGATGCGATGCAGGCCGGGCTGGTGGGCATCTCGCTGGCAATCACGCCCTGGCAGGGCTGCTACATCCCGGTGGGGCATGATTTTGCCGGTGCGCCTTCGCAACTGCCGCTGCAGGAGGTGCTGGACGCGCTGCGCCCGTGGCTGGAAAGCGAGAACCACCACAAGGTAGGTCAGAACATCAAGTACGACATGCACGTGCTGGCGAATTACGGCATCCGGCTTGCCGGTGTCGTGCATGACACGATGCTGGAATCCTACGTGCTGGAAGCGCACCGCACGCACGGCATGGATGCACTGGCTGCGCGGCACCTGAACCGGCAGACCATCAGCTACGAGGAAGTTGCCGGCAAGGGTGCCAAGGCCATCAGCTTTGCGCAGGTCGATCTGGATACCGCCACCCGGTATGCGGCAGAGGATGCCGACGTGACGCTGCAACTGCATCGGTCGCTGTGGCCGGCGGTGGAACGTGACGAGAAACTGGTGCGCATCTATCGTGATATCGAGATACCTGCGCTGAAGGTGCTGTATGCGATGGAGCGGCAGGGCGTGCTGGTGGACACGGCGCTGCTGAAGACGCAGTCGGGCGAGCTGGCGACGAAACTGCAGGCGCTGGAAAAGGATGCGCACGAACTGGCGGGGCAGCCCTTCAATCTGGGCTCCACCAAGCAGCTGGGTGAAATCCTGTTCGGCCAGCTGGGCCTGCCGGTGGTGAAGAAGACGCCAGCCGGCAAGCCTTCCACCGACGAGAGCGTGCTGGAAAAGCTGGCACTCGATTATCCGCTGCCGAAAATCCTGCTGGAATGGCGGGGACTGGCCAAGCTGCGCTCCACCTACACCGACAAGCTGCCCGACATGGTGAACCCGCGCACGGGCCGCATCCACACCACCTATTCGCAGGCGGTGGCGATTACCGGGCGGCTGGCATCGAGCGACCCGAACCTGCAGAACATCCCGGTGCGCACGGTCGAGGGGCGGCGCATCCGTGAAGCCTTCATCGCGCCGCCGGGCAGCCAGATGATGTCGGCCGACTATTCGCAGATCGAGCTGCGCATCATGGCGCACATCTCGCAGGATGAGGGCCTGCTGAAAGCCTTTGCCGAGGGGCTGGACGTGCACCGCGCCACGGCGGCAGAAGTGTTTGGCGTGCCGGTGGAGCAGGTGGACAGCGAGCAGCGGCGCTACGCCAAGGTCATCAACTTCGGGCTGATCTACGGCATGAGCGCCTTCGGGCTGGCGGCCAACCTGGGCATCGAGCGCAGTGCGGCACAGAACTACATCGACCGCTATTTCTCACGGTATCCGGGCGTGGCGGCCTACATGGAACGGACCCGCGCCGAGGCGCACGAGAAAGGCTACGTGGAGACCGTGTTCGGCCGGCGGCTGTGGCTGAGCGAGATCAACGCCAGCAATGTCTCGCGCCGGCAGATGGCCGAGCGTGCGGCCATCAACGCGCCGATGCAGGGCACGGCGGCCGACCTGATCAAGCTGGCGATGATCGACGTGCATGCCTGGCTCCAGCGGGAAGGGCTGGGTGCGAAGCTGGTGATGCAGGTGCACGACGAGCTGGTGCTGGAAGTGCCTGAAGCCGAGATTGAACGCCTGCGTGTGGAACTGCCGCAGCGCATGGCCGGCATCGCACAGCTGTCGGTACCACTGCTGGCCGAGGTGGGCGTGGGAGCCAACTGGGAGCAGGCGCACTGAGATCAAGGTGTTCCGCCTCTCAGGGAGGGAGGCGGAGCGACGCTTGGAGAAGGTGCGATGGCTGCCGGCGGCAGCTGCATGTGCCCGTGCCGGAACCGTTGACGGGCAGCAGCACACAATATTCCCACTTGGTTGCATTTGTTCAACCTGCCTTGCCGGGCGTATCGGTTATGCTTTCCGGTTGGCCGGGCTTAGGGTTTTCCCGTTACTGACTGCTTCTGCCGGTGGTTTACGGCAGGGGCTTTGTCCTGTGCGCCCGGCGTCAGGTTCTGGTGGGGCTCCTGGTCCAGGGGGGCGTCTGTCCGGTTTTGCCGGATGGCGGCTGCCTTGCCGGCCAGGTCATCCCTTGTCCTTCTTTTCATTGGAATCACTGTTCATGTCGGATCTGTTACCCGCGATCTTCCTTGGCATCATCGAAGGTCTTACCGAGTTCCTGCCCATTTCCAGCACGGGCCACCTGCTGATTGCCCAGCACTGGCTGCCGCGCCAGTCCGACTTCTTCAACATCGTGGTTCAGGCGGGTGCCATTCTCGCCATCACCCTCGTGTTCCGCCAGCGCATCTGGTCGATCATCACCGGGTTCAACGAGCCACAGAACCGTGACTACGCCATCAAGATCGTGGCAGCGTTCATGGTGACGGCGCTGGTGGGCCTGCCGGTGCGCAAGATGGGCTGGGAACTGCCTGAGACGGTTACGCCCATTGCCTGGGCGCTCATCATCGGTGGCGTCTGGATGCTGCTGGCCGAACACTTTGCCGAGAAGAAGGGCACCAACAACACGAACATCACCTGGACGGTGGTGGTGCTGGTGGGTCTGGCGCAGGTGGTGGCCGGTGTCTTCCCCGGTACGTCGCGCTCGGCGGCAGCCATCTTCATGGCGATGCTGGCCGGCGTCACCAACCGCACGGCAGCGGCCGAGTTCGTGTTTCTGGTGGGCATTCCCACCATGTTTGCGGCCAGCGGCTACACCTTTCTGGAGCTGGTCATGGAAGGCAATGTGGCCAATGAAGCCTGGGGCAGCGTGGCTGTCGCCTTCATTGCTGCCACCCTCACGGGCTTCATCGTGGTGCGCTGGCTGATGGGCTTCATCAAGAAGTACCGCTACACGGGCTTTGCCATCTACCGCATGCTGCTGGGCGCTGCCCTGCTGCTGTGGCTGCCGGGGCAGTGATGCTGCGAGCCGGGGCAGCCGGGCGCTGACCGCGCCCCTGCGGCTGCCAGGTGATGTGTCTGCCGCGCTGTGGTTTGCCCACGTGGCAGCAGCAAGGCACGTGCAATGCAAAAAGGCCGGAAACCCTCCTGGGGTTTTCCGGCCTTTTTGCATGCTGGATGGGGAACTATGGCTTTGAGTGGGGCGTCATGATTTTTTTTGCCGGGCGGGAGGCTTGTATTGGGCGGGCAGGGGATGAGGCATGCGCTTTCTGATTCATCCATGCAGCACTCGTTCAGCTGCGGGCGATCCATCTGTCGGCCGCCGATTCCCGATGGGAGGCCCATGTCGATGGAGAAATCTTCAGGGGAGTAGAGTGCTTGCGTGGTGGTCTGCCCTGAGCAGACCGGGATGCCTCGGCGTGTTTTCCCTGCGGTCTGCCAGCAGGTTGCGTGTGGTGATGCAGGCGCCTGCACATGAGGCACAAGGCAGGAGGTGCGTTTCCATGACGGAATCATTCATCAGGCACAAGCATACGATCATCGCGGCAGCCATTGCTGCGCTTGTTACCGGGATTCTGATGAGCCGCGTGTTTGCGCTCTGAACACTCAAAAAGGCAAAGCCGGAAACGCCTGTGTGGCATTTCCGGCTTTTGAGGTACGGCTCTGACCCTGGGCCGGTTGGCGCGATGTGCTTCCCGGCGAGGGCTATTGGCGCGATGCCTGCTTACTGCTGCTTGGCGTTGTTGGCCGATTCGCGGGCAGACTGAATGGCGCGCTCGGCAGCGGCCTTGGCTTCATCAGCCTTCTGGGCAGCGGCTGCCTTGGTGTCCTCGTACTTCTGGGCGGCTGCGTCCTTCATGTCAGCGGCGCCCTGCTTGGCAGCGTCGACCTTCTCGGCGGCAGCATCCTTCATGTTGGCTGCGCCTTCCTTGGCCTTGTCCATGCCTTCAGCGGCTTTTTCCTTGCCGGCTTCGAGAGCCTTGCCTGCTGCATCAGTGGCGTTGGAGGCAGCTTCCTTGGCCGAATCAATGGCTTTGGCAGCGTTTTCCTTGGCCGATTCCATCGCCTTGTTGGCCTGTTCGCCCGGGGTTTCCTGCTTGTTGCAGGCAACGAGTGCCAGGGCCAGCAGCGGTGCGGCAAAGACGAGCTTGTTCATGCTTATCCATCCTGTGGAGAAGTAGGTTAACCGGGCGAGTATACGTAACCAAACGAGCTGTTTGGCGCTGCGTTGCGAGCAATGTGCAGAAGATTGTGACCCCGCGCCGTTTCGCAACATTCTTTGATGATTCCGGGCTGCGTTCTTCGTCGATTGTCAGGATCGGGGTGACGCCTGCCATGTTCAATGTGTCGGCGAGTTCGGGTTGCGAGGGGGAGCCGAGGGGGCATGCAGTCTGGACAACAGGGGGAGACCGCATGCCCGGCAGGCAAGGGCGGGGTTTTCCGTTTTGGGGTGCTGCAGGGACTGCTGCTATTGTGGAAGGCTTTGGTGAAGGGGGATATGTGATGACTGACGTACGGGCATCGCTGAATACACCGCGCATTCGTCTGAGACAGTGGCTGCCGGCGGACAGGGAGCCCTTTGCCCTGATGAATGCCGATCCGCGCGTGATGGAATGGTTTCCGGCGTGCCTAGGCCAGGCGGAGAGTGATGCGCTGGCAGATCGCTGTCAGGCGCTGATTGCCGAACGCGGCTGGGGCTTCTGGGCGGCCGAGCTGAAGGAAACGAAGGCATTCATCGGCTTTGTGGGCTTGCATGTGCCCTCGCCGGAATTGCCGTTCTCGCCATGCGTGGAAATCGGCTGGCGTCTGGCGGCAGACTACTGGGGAAAGGGCTTGGCGACCGAAGCCGCGCACGCAGCGTTGGCCTTTGGTTTCGAGCGCCTGGGGCTGGACGAAATTGTGTCTTTTGCTGTGGCGGGCAATCAGCGTTCGCGTGCCGTGATGGAACGGTTGGGGATGCGTGAGGCCGGCGTTTTCGGGCATCCGGCGCTGCCTGCGGACAGCCCGCTGCGCGAGCACTGTCTGTACTGTCTGGGCCGGAAGGCGTGGGGGGCAACAGTCCCGTTGGCACCCGAAGAATCATGAAGGTTCGACGCGCACGATGCGTTGATCGGCGTTGCGGCGCCCCCAGCCTGTACGGAGGATGAGGCGCAGCCAGAAGGGGTAGCGTTTCCCGCAGGTGTCGCTCAGCTGGTGTACCGCGGCAACCTTCAGGCCGGGTTGCCATTGTTCGATGATGTGCGGGTCCGATGGCCCCCATTTGAATTCGGGGCGTTGCTCGTTTTCCATGCTCCTGAGGGCATCGAGGCCGGTGCCGGGCTGAATCCAGGACAGGAACCGTCATGGGGACGTGAGAACACTGTTCATCCGTGCCGGATGGAGAAAGCTCAGCGGTTGTTGCGTTTTTGCTTCGCCGTGACGCCTGTTGTCACCCTTGCAAGAAAGGGTGAATCGTCGTGTCGAGGGGCGTGGCAGGCCGGTTTCGTGGCGAGGGGCGTTGAGGGGAAGGGGACGTGTGGTGCGATTGGCCATTTTTGTGCAGGCAGTGGCGCCTGGCTCTGTCACAATCTCCGTTCAGTGCATGACACGCTCTGGGTGCCCCACGTTGACTGCCGGGAGCAACGGGTGTGGGTGCGATCATGTCCGGAAGGTTCCGGCGGTTTGATTGAAAGACGGGAGAATCTCGATGGTTGCTTTTTCTGCTGACAAGGCGCGTCGTCTGGTGGTTGCGCCGATGGCTGCTGCTTCGTTGACGCTGGCGGTGATGGGCGCTGCATTGATGCCTTCGCCTACCCATGCGCTCGATCTGTCGGCGCTGACACAGACCGATGCGACGGCAGGGGTGAAGGCCGCGCTGCAGAAGGGGGCGGAGTCGGCCGTGGCCAATCTGGGCAAGGCCGATGGTTTTCTGGGCAATCCCGAGGTGAAGATTCCGCTGCCGTCCAGCCTGGAGAAGGCGAAGAAGCTGATGAAGCTGATGGGCAAGGACAAGGAGTTCGATGCGCTGGAAACGGGCATCAACCGTGCCGCCGAAGCTGCGGTGCCCGAGGCGAAGACGCTGCTGGTGAATTCAATCAAGACGATGTCGGTGCAGGATGCGAAGGGCATTCTCTCCGGTGGTGAAGATTCGGTAACGAGCTTCTTCCGGACGAAGACGCAGTCCGACATGTTCAAGAAATTCCTGCCGATCGTGACGCAGTACACCAGCAAGCTGGGGCTGGCGCAGCAGTACAACTCGCTGGCCGGACAGGCGTCGAAGCTGGGCGTGGTGAAGTCGGATGACGCGAAGATCGAGAACTACGTGACCAACAAGGCCATGGACGGTCTCTACAAGATGATTGCAGCCGAAGAAAAGGCCATTCGTGCCGATCCGGTGGCGACGGGATCTGCCATTCTGAAGAAGGTGTTTTCCCGGTGAGCGGTGCGCTGATGCGCTGATCCGGGGCGACTGGATATCTGCGCAGCCCCTTGTGAGCGGAGGGCGGAAGGCATGATTCCGCTGCTTTCAGGGCGCTGCCGGATGGCATCGAGCATCCCGTATTTCCACTGGCCTCCTGTCTTCTGACAGGGGGCCTTTTGTTTTTTGATGGCCTGATTTCCTGTGTTGCCATGCGCGTGTGGTGGCAGCGTTCTCGTTGCCGTCGTGCGGCGGAGCGTTTTCGGTTTTGTTTGGCAGCATGGGGCGATTATCGGCATGCTTTGTTGCCTGCCTGGAAGGTGCAGGTTTTTCTTCCGGCTTTTGGGGGCAGCAGGGAAAGGGCTGGTTTCCGGTCAGATTTTTCACCTGAAGAAAAAACGAGGGGTGCGCTCGTCTGTCCGGCCGCTCATGGCCGACGGTCGGCTGGGTGTTGTGTGGCGGCAAGTGGACGTCAATGATGGTCGGAAGTCTGGTTCAACCCCGTTTTTCATGAAATTTCCCCTCTGGCTGTTTTTGCTGTCGATGCTGGTTGCTTCCGGTGCGCAGGCTCAGGTGCACAAGTGCGTGGTGCAGGGCAAGACCACTTATCAGGCCGAGCCGTGTGAGCGCGGTGCCATGGGCAAGGTGGTTGGACAGCCTCCCGCGCAGAAGGTGAAAGTGAAGCTTGCACAGAAGCGGGTGGATCTGCCCTGGGATGGCCTGCATGCTGGAATGAGCGCGGCCGAGGTGAAGGCAGCGCTCGCCGGGGTGAAGGACTGGGATGGTCCGGCCCTGTCGCAGATGCCGGCGGAGGGCAGGCTGCAGATGCAGAATGTGACAGTGGCCGGCGTGCCGATGGAGGCCCGCTACTACTTCGTCGATGACCATCTGTACACAGTCGTTCTGGTGCATCAGTGGGCGAATGAGTCCCGATTGGCGCAGCCCAACGAGGCTGCGCAGGCCGATCTGGAGCGGCTGGAGCGCTTTTTTCAGCAGCGTTTTGGTGTTCCCCGCATGAGGCTGCCGATGTCGGTGCGATGGCAGCTGCCCGATCAGGCGGAGCTGGCGCTGAACCTCGTCAGTGTGGCTGCAAGCTCCTCGTCGGTTGTCGTGGGCTTCCGTCCGCCGGCGCATTGAGCGGGTTGCTTGCGCGTGAGGCTGGGGAAGATGACACATGTCCCTGTCTTCAATCCGTGATGAAGGATTTCTTCCCATGATGAAAGCGAGGCTGTTGGTGGTGCTGGGCTTGTTGTCGGCCGTATCTGCCGCACAGGCACAGCCGATTCACAAGTGCGTGGTGGATGGTCGCACGAGCTATCAGGCGGAACCCTGTGAGCCGGCCGCAGTGGCACCGCCGGCTGCACGTGCCCCGGCAGGCGTGGATGCACCCAGGGCAGCTGCCGTGCCGGTGAAGATGAACAAGGAAGACCGGAGATCGGCCGGGTTGCCCTGGGCGGGCCTGAAGGTGGGCATGAGCGTGGCCGAGGTGCTGGCGCTGGTGCCGGGCAGCCGCGAGGCGTGGGGGGGCGGTCAGCTGGCGAATGGTGCAAAGGACCGGATCGTGAAGGACGGCGTGATGCTGGCGGGCCGTGAATTCAAGGCCACCTATTTCTTCCAGGGCGACCGCTTCGTCATGATGACCCTTGTCTACGGGCAGGCGGTGGATCGTGCCGAGCGGGTGCTGATCGATCTGGGCAAGCTGAAGATCGAAATGAGCCAGCGTTTTGGTGCGGCACAGGTACGCGAGGCGCCGAAGCTGAGCGGGGGCCAGGTGTCGGGCCGGATGGAATGGATGTTGGCGAATGGCGACCGAGTGCTTCTGGCAGCCCTGCCGATGGCTGACGGGAGTGGCGTTTTGCAACTGGGCTTCGTGCCGAAGGGGGCGCTTCAGGCCGAATTTGCCGTTCCCGGCGGCTCCAGGTAGCGGACCCGGCATGTCGCGCGGCGATACGCTGCCGGATTTATACAGTTCCATCTTGCGAGATCCGGGGCTCCCCCGAATTTCCCGGGTGGAGGATGGATGCGGTGCAGGGTGGCCCGCGCTCCGGCGACATCAGGGGCACGATCCACGGGAAGGGAAGAAGGGTCGTCGCCACCTTTTGTTGCGCTCTGTGACTTCGGTCAGAAAAGATTTCGGTTCTTTTGCGGTTTTTGTGGTTGAGGCTGGCTTATCCGGGCGCCATTTCCATAGAAACACTACAATGGATGCAGTTAATCAAGGAGACTGCCATGAAGACTCTTGGCGAATTCATCATCGAGAAACAGGCTGAATATCCGAACGCGAAAGGCGGCCTGAGCGGCATTCTGTCGGCCATCCGGCTGGCAGCGAAAGTGATCAACCGCGACATCAATCGTGCGGGGCTGGTCAACGACATTCTGGGTGACGCCGACGGCGCCACGAATGTGCAGGGCGAAAGGCAGATGAAGCTGGATCTGGTGTCCAACAAGGCCATCAGCAATGCCTTCTTTGCGCGTGATGACGTGGCGGGCTTTGCCTCGGAGGAAGAAGAAAGCTTCATCGCCTTCGACAGCGAGAAGAACCGCAATGCCAAGTATGTGGTGCTGACCGATCCGCTCGACGGTTCGTCCAACGTGGATGTGAATGTGTCGGTGGGCACGATTTTCTCCATCTATCGTCGGGTGACGCCGATTGGCACGCCGCTGACGCTGGAAGACTTCCTGCAGCCCGGCCGTGCGCAAATCGCGGCAGGTTATGTGGTGTATGGTTCGTCGACGATGCTGGTTTATACCACCGGCAATGGCGTCAACGGCTTTACCTACGATCCGACCATCGGGGTTTTCTGCATGTCGCACGAAAACATCCGCATTCCCGATGACGGCAGGATTTATTCGGTGAACGAGGGGCAGTACCTGAAGTTTCCGAACGGGGTGAAGAAATACATCAAATACTGCCAGGAAGAAAATCCGGAAGAAGGGCGGCCCTATGCGTCGCGCTACATCGGCTCGCTGGTGTCTGACTTCCACCGCAACATGCTGAAGGGGGGCATCTACATGTACCCGCAGGGCAGCAGCTATCCGCAGGGCAAGCTGCGGCTGCTTTATGAGTGCAACCCGATGGCTTTCCTGGCGGAGCAGGCTGGCGGCATGGCCACCGATGGCACCCGCGCCATCCTCGACATCAAGCCCGAGTCGCTGCATCAGCGCTCGCCGTTCTTTGCCGGCTCGCGCAAGATGGTGGAGAAGGTGCACGAGTTCATCCGGCAGAATCCGGACTGAGGTCGGGCGGGTTGATACCCGCCTGAGCCGCTCGCCTCCGGCCTGGCGTGTTCCCCTGACCGGGTGCACCTCTGTCGGGGGCTGCGTTTTTCGGCTGGCAGGTGCTGCGCTTCAAGCGCTTCAGGCAGAAACGGCCGCGATTTTCGAGTCACGGCCGTTTCTGTTTTCTGGCGGGGCGGGCTTCAGGCGCCGCGGGCCACCGGGCGTTTCGGGTCGTTGATCCAGCCGCTCCAGGCGGGCGGATAGAGGCGGCTGCCGGTGAGACCGGCCAGTTCCATGGCCAGCATGTTGTGGTTGGCGGTGATGCCGGAGCCGCACTGGTGGACGATGTGCTCGGGCGAGCGGCCAGCCAGCAGGGCTTCCCATTCCTGACGCAGGACCTCGGCCGGCTTGAAACGGCCGTCGGGGCGCAGGTTCTGGGCGAAGGGACGATTGAGCGCGCCGGGGATGTGACCGGCCACGGGGTCCATCGATCCGTCCTCGCCGGTGTAGCGGGCGTGGGGGCGGGCGTCGATGATCTGGACCGCGTCGCTTTCCAGCTCGACCACCAGCTCGTCGGTGGACAGCATGCCGATCAGCGGGGCACGGGGAGAGAGCTTGCCGGCGGTGGCAGTGGGCAGGCTGGTGCTGAGCGGGTAGCCGGCTTTCTGCCAGGCGCCGATGCCGCCGTCGAGCAGCGCCACGTTGCGGTGGCCGATCCAGCGCGCCAGCATCCAGAGGCGTCCGGCCATTGCGCCGCCCTGGTCGTCATAGGTGACGAGCTGGGTGTTGTCCGACAGGCCGAGCGATTCGAGCCGCTGACGCAGCTTGTCGCGGTCGGGCAGCGGGTGGCGTCCGAGGGCGGGGTTGCTGGGGCCGGTCAGATCGTCATCCATCGACAGGAAATGGGCAGACGGGATATGGCCTTCGAGGTAGGCGCGCATGCCGGCCTTGGTGTCTGTCAGTACATGGCGGCAGTCGACGACGACGCAGTGGTCGAGGATCAGGGCCAGTTCCTCGACGTTGATCAGGGTGTTCCAGCTCATGGGTTGTTGTACTCCGGATGGCATGGCGCCTGCAGGGGGAGAGGGTCCACCCTTGTGTCGTGCGACGCGGGGAGGACAGGGGAGCGGAGCGCACGAGGCAGCCCCGGTGATGCTGCGGGAGGGGGCATGCCAACGTACCGACTGCGCCGGATGCGGAGCTGTCCGGACACGGGTTGGTGTTCTGGCTGTTTGCTCCCCGATGCCTGTGCATCAGCGCAACTTTAGCAGAAGGGGCGTGACTGATAAAAACTGTCACTCTACCTGGTTGTGGGCGATGTAGTCAGGCGGGTGGCGGCAGATCGGACAACGGCGTGGAGGCTGGAGAAGATGAAGGCCGTGGAGACGACGCTTGGAGAAGGGCTGCACAGGTTGAGCAGGGCCTGCATGGGGAGAACGACTTTTGTTGGTGTCAGAACACGAGGCCGAGTTGGCTGTGATGTCAAGGCGCGACGGGGAGGGCGGTGCCGAGCTGCGGGAAGATCTGCCAGTGGCCGTGGCCGGCGCTGGCGAGTGTGGTGGCAAGGCGTTGCGCCCTGATGACATGCTGTTCTGCCGAAGCCGAAGCCGAAGCCGAAAAACACCGCTTGCACGCCAAAGGTGATGCTGATGCTGATGCTGATGCCGGGGGGTGAGACGGTCGCGGCCCGGGGTCTGAAGGTTTGGTGCTTGATGTCGCTGGGGCGGGCCCGGTATCTGCGGCCTGATGGGCGTTTGGGTTCTGGCCTGTGGTAGTTGCCAGCGATCCGGACGCATCGGGTGGGGGCGGCAGGTAATGAACCCAGCCAGCCCAGGTGAGCACCTGCAGCAGCTGGTTGATGAAACCGGGG
Source organism: Lautropia sp. (assembly GCA_030523825.1). GTDB lineage: Bacteria > Pseudomonadota > Gammaproteobacteria > Burkholderiales > Burkholderiaceae_E > Lautropia. Next base: position 14,146 of record JAUNHU010000042.1, read on the forward strand.
TTGGGGGTGTAGGTGGGCAGACGGGCCAGGTCGGCGTAGCTGCGCGAACCATGCGTGAGGGCGTGCAGCAGGGGGTGAACCTGGTTCATGGGCAGGCTGACCGGGCCGATGCGGGTGTCGAGCACCAGTTGGCCGTTGGCTGTCTGGGGCACCTGTTTGCCGGGCATCAGGCCAACGCGCTGGGCCAGCAGGGCCTGCCGATGGCTGTCGGGGTCGAGCATGAAGGGCGAGGTGTCGTTTGGGGTCGGTTGCCGCTGGTAGATGTCGCGCCGCAGGGTCTGGTTTCGGGCAAGGTCGCGGAAGGTTTCGAGTTCCGTTTGCGAGGCGCCCTGTTGCTGCAGGCCGCGCAGCATCTCCTGCAGCTTGGCGGGGATGGAGACGGCGTCGATGTTTTCGATCAGGGTGGCGCTGCCCAGGTATTGGCAGGCGGCTTCTTCCTGCATGTCGGTGATGACATCGCCGACGTGGTGCGCATGCCAGTGTTCGTTGAGCAGCTCGTGGGCGAGATAGGCGTCGTCGAACTGCCCGAGGCGCTGCATTTCGCGCAGGGCGGCCGGGTGTTCGGTGAAGAAGCCGGCCCCGTGGGCGGCCATCTGCTGCAGGGTCTGGATGCCGGCGCGCACGCGGGTGGCGCTGTTGCCAGCAAGACGGCTGGTGCTCAGGCGCAGAAAGCGCTGGGCCGCGGCGAAGGCGGCTGCACCGGGCTGGCTGTTGTAGGCGAGGTAGGCGAGGCCACCGGGTTTGAGATGATGCTGGCACAGCCAGCGCAGCGCACGGCGGGTTTCATCATCCACCCAGGAATAGACACCGTGGCAGACGATGAAGTCGCAGGTTGCCGGAAGGGCGTGTGCGGGAAGCGGTTGCGGGGGCAGGCCGTGATCCTGGCCGTGACCCGAGCCTGGGGAACGGGGCCGCAAATGGGGCTGTGCGTGGTGCGGGGGCGCCGGTGTTGCGTGTGTCTGCGCCGAACCCTGTGCGAGGGGGGGGGCCGGATCTGCGGGCAGGAGCTGGCGGATGTCGATACACACGAAGCGGACGTTGTCGAGGCCGGCTTCGCGGGCGAGGCGTGTGGCTTCGTCGATCTCCCGGGCACTGATGTCGATGCCGACGAAGTGGGCGTGAGGGTGGGCGGCGGCTGCGACCAGCGTGCCCAGGCCGGCACCGCAGCCCACGTCCAGCCAGGTGAAGGGCTGGTCGAGCGCAGGGGCCTGATGGCCGAGGGCTGTGGCGGCTGCCACCAGCCAGCCGGGCATGGTTTCGCGATGGAAATGGGCCGGGTAGGCTACATCGTTCAGATAGCCGGGGCTTGGGTCAGCGGTCCGGGTTGCCATGTCGTTGGTCATGAGGGCTCCTGCCTGTCGTCGGCTTCACGCCGGTATACCGGGCTTGCTGAAAACGGCACGGCTGCTGTCCTGACGGCGCTGAAACGGGCATGGCAAGCCGCCCGGAACCCGTGCCATCGGGAATGGTACGGGTTCCGGGATGTAGGCGAACCGATCAGAACGATGCGGTGGCCGACAGGTAGTAGGTGCGGCCCGGCTCGTTGTAGGTGGCGGCGCCTCGGCCATTCATGGTGGCTTCGCGGAACAGACGCTTGTCGGCGATGTTCTTGATGCCGAAGCCCAGGCGCAGGTTGCGGTTGAGATCGTAACCGCCTCCGATGCCGATCAGGTGATAGGCGCCGCGTTCGTTGAGGGCAGTGCCGGTTTCAGCCGCGCCACGGGCGGTGAGGCTGCGCGGCACCTGCTTGCCATAGAAGGTGGCGTTCAGTTGCAGCGACAGCTGGTCGGTGGCCTGCCAGTCGAGGCTGCTGTTGACCGTGTATTTGGGCACGACCGACAGCGGCTGGCCGGTGGTGGTGTTCCGGTTCTTCGACATGTAGGTGAAGTTGTTGTACCACTTCAGCCGGTCGTCCTTGCCTCCTCCGAGGAGCGGCAGGTTGACACTGCCCTCGAAGCCCTGCACCACGGCCTTGGCGGCGTTGGCCCAGCGGAAGATCTGCGACGAGCCGCTGACCACGGGGGCGCCCTGGTCGTACATGTCGGCGTGGATCTTGTTCTTGTAGTCGTTGCGGAAGAACGTGAGGCTGGCGCTGAGGCCCTGCTGGTTGTCGAAGGCGAGGCCGATTTCCTTGTTGAGGCTGGTTTCGGCTTTCAGGTCTTCACTGCCCTGGATGTAGCAGCCGCCACCCAGGTTCGGGTAGTCGACCGGGCAGCCAGCCCCCATCGAGAAGTACAGGTAGTTGGGGTTGGACTGGTACAGGTTGGGTGCCTTGAAGGCACGGGCGACGCCGCCCTTCACGCTGACTTCCGGGGTGAGCTGGAAGGAGGCGTTGAGGCTGGGGCTCCAGTTGTTGCCGAACTGGTCGTGGTGGTCGAAGCGCACGCCCGGCGTGAGGATCAGCTCGGGGGTGATTTCGATGTTGTCCTCGACGTAGGCGGCAACCAGTGTGGACTCGGCCTTGCCGCTGCGGTTGCCCGACAGGCCGGGCACGCTGCCACGCGGGTTGGTGGGCGACTGGCTGGTGGAGAAGGGGTCGTCGAGATTCTGGCGACGGGCTTCGAGGCCATAGGTGAGAACCTGCGACATGCCCGCGAGTGTGACGGGGGTGTTCAGCTCGGTGTGGAAATTGACGTTGCGCAGGTCGGATTTGACGCGGTTGTTGTTGAGCAGGTTGCCTTCCTGGGCTCCGGCAAGGCCGATGGGTGCGGAGGTGCGGTTGATGTCCTCGACCTGGACGTAGGTCTTGGAGGTGCCGATGTCCCACTTGCCCCGGTGGGTGAGGGAGGTGGTGCGGCGGTAGGTGGCGTTGGTTTCGGCACCGTTGCCGGCCAGCGCGCTCATCACGGCACTGCCGCTGGCCGACTGGCGGCGCTCGCCTGCGTAGATGTTGCCCTGACGGCTGAAGCCGCTCTCCAGCTCCAGGGTCTGGTGGTCGGTGAGATCCCAGCGCAGCAGGCCGTTGATGTCGCGGTTGCGCACGCCTTCGCGGCCGGCTGGCGGGATGGAATCGGCACCGAGTGCCACGCCGGATGCGGCGGCGTTGATGCTGGGGTCATCGGCGCTGGTGCGGGCGACGTTGCCGTAGAGGCGGAAGGACAGGCGCTCGGCCAGCGGGCCGGACAGGTTGAAACCGAGGCGCCGGGTGTCCTGTTCCTCGCTGTGATGCGGGCGGTCGATGTAGGCAGTGACCGAGCCGCTGAGCTTGTCGGCCGGCTTTTTGGTGATGATGTTGACGACACCACCGGCTGAACCCGAGCCGTAGCGCGCGGCAGCCGGGCCACGCAGGACTTCGACGCGCTCGATGGCTTCGACGGGCACCCAGTTCGAGTCGCCGCGGGTGTCGCGCTCGCCGCTGCGGCCCATTGCAACCGAGTCACGGGAGCTGGCTGGCTTGCCGTCGATGAGGATCAGGGTGTTTTCCGGGCCCATGCCGCGCAGGTCGATCTGGCGGTTGTTGCCATATTGGCCCGAGGAGCTGTTGCCGCTGAGGTTGATGCCCGGCTGGGTGCGAACGACTTCCGACAGGTCGTTGGCGGGCGGGCGGCGTTTCAGGTCTTCCGAGCTGATGACGGAGGAACCCAGTGCCTGCAGGTTTTCTTCTTCGGCGGTGCCCAGCACCTTGATCTCGCCCATTTCCTGGGTGGGAGTGGTCTGCTGGGCCTGGACAGCGAGAGGCAGGGCCGAGAAGCAGCCGATCAGGGCAGCGGTGAGCGGATTGAGACGGAACGAACGGGAAGATGGTGTCGGATACATGGATAGGGATGCCTGTTTCTCGGAACGTTTCGCAAGACGGGAAGTATAGTCGTTTGCATTTAGATCCAAATGTTCGGGCAAATGGAACCGGATGTGAATGTTTCCGGATTTCTGCTGCGCGTTCCCCGGTGCTGCGGTGTGGGTTACGCAGAGGGGTGAGCCCTGCTGTCGCGCGGAAATGCGCGAATTTCCTGCATGAACAGGGGAGAGGTCCGTGCCTGGCTCGGGGGCGTGTGAGGCCGTGGGAAAAGGGGTGAAAACGATATTATTTCGTTTCACGAAATAAACAATTCTTTATGGTGAGATAAAAGGCAGCCGTGTCAGATGCTCAGGGCGGTATCCCGGGCAATGAAGGGGCGCTGCGTGGCCCCGCTGAATGCGCGACGCCCGGCGCGCGGCCGGGCGGGCAGAGGGCTCTGGGTGGGGCTTCGCCGTCAGCGGGTGGCGAAGCGGACGGGTTCGGGTGTGATGCCGGATGCCTGATCGCGTGACAGGCCGACCGGATGGTTGGGCGGGGGGCTGAGGCCATCGCCCACGTCCTTCAGTTCGCGGCGCAGGAACTCGTGGAAGTGCTGCATGCCGTCTTCCATCGGGCTCTGGTAGGGGCCGGTCTGGTTCTCGCCGCGCTCCCACAGCGCCTTGCGGCCGGCGTCCATCCGCTCGCCGATCTCGTCGTCCTCGATGGCGGTTTCCATGTAGGCGGCCCGTTCGGCCTCGACGAATTCACGCTCGAACCAGACGATTTCCTCGGGGTAGTAGAACTCGACGATGTTGGTGGTGTGGCGCGGCCCGCGCGGGATGAGCGAGGAGATGACCAGCACGTTGGGGTACCACTCGACCATCAGGTTGGGGTAGTAGGTGAGCCAGATGGCGCCATATTTGGGCAGCTTGCCGCCGTTGAAGCGCAGGACTTCCTCGTGCCACTTGCGGTAGGCGGGCGAGCCCGGTTTCTGCAGGTCACGGTGCAGGCCCACGGTCTGCACCGAGAACCATTCGCCGAATTCCCACTTCAGGTCGTCGCAGTTGACGAAGTGGCCCAGACCCGGGTGGAAGGGCACGACGTGGTAGTCCTCCAGATAGACCTCGATGAAGGTCTTCCAGTTGTAGTTGCACTCGTGCACCTCGACGTGATCCAGCCGGTAGCCGGAGAAATCGAGGTCGGCCGCGCAGCTCATCGCCTTCAGGTCTTCACGGATGTTGCGCGGGCTCTCGAAAAGCAGCCCCTGCCATTCCTGCAGCGGATAGCGCGGCAGGCTGACACAGGGTTGCTGATCGAAGTGCGGCGCGCCCATCAGGTCGCCCTTCAGGTCGTAGGTCCAGCGGTGCAGCGGACAGACGATGTTGTCGGCGTTGCCCTTGCCCTTCAGCATGATGGCCTGGCGATGACGACAGACATTGGAGAGCAGTTCGATGCGCCCCTGCGGGTGCTCGGGGGAGGGGCGCTGGTTGACCAGCACGCGGCCCTCGTTCTCGCCCATCAGCGTGTGGTAGTCGCCGGGTTCGGGCACCATCAGGCGGTGGCCGCGGTAGCCCGGACCCTTGTCGAACAGGTGGTGGATTTCGTGCCGGTAAAGGGATTCGTCGAAATACGCTGCAATCGGCAACTGCGTTGCGGGTCGCTGAAGCTGGGATGGACGCCCGATGTCCGTCATGATGGACGCTGAGTCACTCCGACATGGTGAGAGTTGTGCGGCGGAAAGGCTTGGGAGGCAGTTCGGCGCGGGCGCGGGCGAGAGGGCACGGCGGGAGGGGCCGGATCTGCCGGGGGCCGGGCATGCCGCGTGGCCCCGGCCGGGAGGGATAGTTTTGCACATTCCCGGCGGTCCCGCTGGGCAGCAGCGGCAGGAAGACCGGAAATGGTCGGAAGATTTTACCGGCAACGACCTCTGCGGGGGTGTTTTTGAGGGAGCGGGCCGGATTGTCTTGCCGGATGAGGTCGGTCTGCAGGCTGCAGAGGCACTTCCTTACCGACGGGAAAGGGCGGTTGTGTGGGGATGCGGCGATTGCGGGCTAGAATCGCCGTTTACGAATATCTGGCCGTGCGCAGGATTCGGGCTGGCCGCAGGGCAAGGTTCCGGCAGTCCCAGGGGCTGGCGGAGCGCTCTGCCGGTGCCGCGCGTGTCGGTCCGGCCGATGGTCAGACGGAACTGGATGCCGAGGTGATGCAATGGGTCGGACTTCGCGTGCCGGGAAGGGGCAGCCGTTGCCCGAAAATTTCGAGGATGCGATGCAGGAGCTCGAATCGCTGATCGAGCAGATGGAGGCCGGGCGCCTGCCGCTGGAGGCATCGCTGCAGGCCTATGAACGGGGTGTGAGTCTGTTGCGCCACTGTCGTGAGCGGCTTGCCGCCGTGTCACAGCAGGTCGAGGTGCTCGATGCCGGGCTGCTGGTGCCATTGACCGATGCCGGGTTGACCGATGAGGCTGCGAGGGGAACCGAAGAATGATGAAGGAATCGTTGGCCGGGGCCGTGGGTGAAACCCAGGCGGGCGTCGCTGGTGCACTGTCGATGCAGGACTGGATGCGTGAACGCGCCGTCCATGTCGAGCATGCGCTGGAAGCTGTTCTGCCGCCGGTGAGCGGCCAGCCTGCCGGCATGGAGCCCGACCGGCTGCACGAGGCCATGCGCTATGCGGTGCTGGGTGGTGGCAAGCGTGTGCGTCCGTTGCTGGTGTATGCCGCTGGCGAGCTGGTGCAGGCACCGGCTGCGGTACTCGATGGCGCTGCCTGTGCGGTGGAGCTGATCCACGCCTATTCGCTGGTGCATGACGACATGCCGGCGATGGACAATGACGACATGCGGCGGGGCCGGCCCACCGTGCATCGTCAGTATGACGAGGCTACTGCCCTGCTGGTTGGTGACGCGCTGCAGACGCTGGCCTTCGAGGCGCTGGTGAAGCCCTTGGTGCCGGCCGTGGCCGGCACCGACGCACAGGCAAGTGCTGCACGGCCGGGTGCCGGAGCATCCCCAGCCCAGGCGCAGCCGGCTCCTGCCGCATCGACTTCTGCCGGGATGCCCGTAGCCATGATGGTGGCGGCGCTCGCCCATGCGGCCGGCTCGCGCGGCATGGCAGGCGGACAGGCGCTCGACATCGACGGCGTGGGCCTGCGGCTGTCGCGCGAGCAGCTGGAACGCATGCACAGCCTCAAGACCGGCGCGATGCTGGCCGTGTCGGTCGAGCTGGGGCTGCTGGCCGGTGGCCAGCCGGAGCCTGCACTGATGCAGGCCATGCGTCGTTATGGTGCCATCATCGGCCTGGCCTTCCAGGTGGTGGACGACATCCTCGACGTGACGGCCGACTCGGCCACGCTGGGCAAGACGGCCGGCAAGGATCAGGCCCAGGACAAGCCCACCTATGTATCGATGCTGGGGCTGGAGGAGGCCCGCAGCCTGGCCATGCGCCTGCGTGACGATGCCCATGCCTGCCTGCAGGGGCTGGGGGAACACGCGGCCCGTCTGCGTGCGCTGGCCGACTACGTCGTCGAGCGCGTCCACTGAACCGAAACATCGCAGTAGACCCGTGCCCGCCCGGGTGCCACCAAAGTGATGGCACCCCCATGAAGAATTAGCGAATTGCCTGAACAGCCATGACCGAACACCACACCCCAAAGGAAGCTGTCCTGCTGAAGGGCATCGACAGCCCCGAAGACCTGCGCCGTCTCGACCGCGAGCAGTTGCCCGCGCTTGCCGATGAGTTGCGCAGTTTCGTCGTCGATGCCGTCTCCCGCACGGGCGGGCACCTGTCCTCGAATCTGGGCACGGTGGAACTCACGATCGCGCTGCACTACGTGTTCAACACGCCGCGTGACCGGCTGGTGTGGGATGTGGGGCATCAGTCCTATCCGCACAAGATCCTCACTGGCCGGCGTGAGCGCATGACTTCGCTGCGCCAGTATCAGGGGCTGTCGGGCTTTCCGAAGCGCGACGAGAGCGAGTACGACACCTTTGGCACCGCGCATTCCTCCACCTCGATTGCCGCTGCGCTGGGCATGGCGGTTGCCTCGCGCAACCTGGGCGAGGCCGAGGGCGAGAACCGCCGGCGGCATGTGGCCATCATTGGCGACGGCGCAATGAGTGCCGGCATGGCCTTCGAGGGGCTGAACAACGCCGGTGTCATGAAGGATGTCGACCTGCTGGTCATCCTGAACGACAACGACATGTCGATCTCGCCGGCCGTGGGCGCGATGAACCATTATCTGGCCCGCACGCTCACCGCCCGACCGCTGGTGAAGGCACGGGACGTGGCCCGTCAGGTGCTGTCGGCCGTGCCGACGATGTATGAGCTGGCCCGCCGGCTCGAAGAGCACGCGAAGGGCATGCTGTCGGTGCCGGCCACGCTGTTCGAGGAGCTGGGCTTCAGCTATTTCGGCCCGATCGACGGCCATGACCTGGATGCGCTGGTGCCCACGCTGCAGAACCTGCGCGAGATGACCGGCCCGGTATTCCTGCACGTCATCACCAAGAAGGGGCAGGGCTACAAGCTGGCCGAAGCCGATCCCATCCTCTATCACGGTCCCGGCAAGTTCGATCCGGCCAAGGGCATCAAGCCCGCCGCGCAGCCGCCGGCCAAACCCACCTACACCCAGGTGTTCTCCGACTGGATCTGCGACATGGCCGAGCAGGAATCGCGGCTGGTGGCGGTCACGCCGGCCATGCGCGAGGGCTCGGGTCTGGTCGCCTTCGAGCAGCGTTTTCCGAAGCGCTATTTCGATGTGGGCATTGCCGAGCAGCATGCCGTCACCTTTGCCGGTGGCATGGCCTGCGACGGGCTGATTCCGGTGGTGGCCATCTACTCCACCTTCCTGCAGCGTGGCTACGACCAGCTGCTGCATGACGTGGCCCTGCAGAACCTGCCGGTGGTGTTTGCGCTGGATCGCAGCGGCCTGGTCGGTGCCGATGGCGCCACCCATGCCGGGGTGTACGACTACGCCTTCGTGCGTTGCGTGCCCAACATGATCGTGATGGCACCGGCCGACGAGAACGAATGCCGTCAGATGCTGTATTCGGCCGTGAAGTACGAGGCGCCGGTAGCCGTGCGTTATCCGCGTGGCACCGGGCCAGGCGTGCCGGTACAGAAGGAATTCAGCCTGTTGCCGCTGGGCAAGGGCGAAGTTCGCCGGCAGGGCAAGCGCATCGCCATCCTGGCCTTTGGCTCGATGGTGGCACCCGCGCTGGCCGCGGGTGAGGCGCTGGATGCCACCGTGGTGAACATGCGTTTCGTGAAGCCGGTGGATCGCGCGCTGATCGAGGAGCTGGCCCGCACGCACGATGCCTTCGTGACCGTGGAAGAACACGTGGTGATGGGTGGTGCCGGCAGTGCCTGTACCGAAGCGATGAGCGAGGCCGGCATCACGAAACCGGTGCTGCTGCTGGGCCTTCCCGACCGCTATATCGACCACGGCGATCACGGGCGCCTGCTGGGCCTGGAGGGGCTGGACGCCGCCGGCATCGAGGCCAGCATCCGCAAGCGCTTTGGCGATCTGCTGCCGGCTTCAGCCGGCAAGCCGGCCGACGACATCGCGGCCTGATTGGCGTTTCCCGCGCCCGACCACATGCCGCCGGGCAGCACATAAAAAGAACCCCAGCATCACACGCGGGCAGATGCTGGGGTGAAAGAGAGGAGACTAAGGAGATCGGGACAGATGACGACACCCCGAGGGGCTGTCACATGTCGACGTCGGGATGTATTTTCTCATGTAACACAATGTTTGCGATGACCGTTCGTCGGGGAGCGGGCGCCGTTCATGGCATGTGGGCGGCCGCTCGTGGGGGAAAACCGGTTTCAGCCGCCCCGGTTCTTCCGGCGATGGATCAGGTTGATGCTGGCCCAGGCGCCCTCGGCCGTCCAGAGCCCATCGTGTATCTGCTGAAGCACCTCGGCGGCGCCGAGCAGGGCGCTCTCGCTGACCTCGCCATCGGGGTGTGAGGGCTGGAATCTGATTGAAACCCACAGGTCGTGGACGTGCATCCGTTCCCGGTGGAGGACGGGATCGTGCCCCTCCTGGTCGATGTGCCGGGAGTCCATGATGGCAACCGGTACGGCCTGCCGTGCGATGGCTTCGGGGATGCCGGCTTCTTCGGCGGCCTCGCGCACCAGCGTGAGGGTGGGGGTTTCATCGCCGGCGATACCGCCAGCCACCAGCGAATCCATCCGGCCCGGATCAACCGGCTTGGTGGCGGCGCGGCGCGCAGCCCAGAGCTTCAGCCCGTCGGCCGTCTGGACAACCACATTCACCTGGACGGTGCGCAGCAGCAGCCCCAGTGGGCGCAACAGCCCGCGCTCGATATTGAACAGCGGGGCCGAGGCGTCGGGGCCGAAGATGCCGACACGCTCATTGCGCCAGCCGGGCAGCAGACCGTCCTGCTGCAATTGCGTGGCCCAGTGCTGCAGACGCTCGTCCAGCGAGCGGGCATCGGGGGCGGTTTCCCGATCGTCGTGCGGAATCAGGTGAACCTCGGGCCTCGCGTCGACGACCGTGAGCCGGAAGATGAGCGGATCGAGCCGATGAACCCAGCCCGGGGAGACGGCCCCGATGCAGTGCGTGCCGAACCAGAGCGGCGCAAACCCGGCCGGGACATCGGTCAGCGTGCCATCGAAGGAACCGGGGGCGGAGGTGATCCTGACATCGGTGGACATGGCTGCGGGCTTCCTGGTGGCGTGGGGCTGTGGCGTGCGCTGACTGGCCTGGATGAGAGCATGCCTGCCGGCAACCGGGGCCGGCGAGGCACGCCGGGGGCTTCAGTCGCGGAAGTTGTTCATCACCAGCGGCAGCTCGGGCACACCGCTCTTGATGAGGCCGATGGCGGTCTGCAGATCGTCGCGCTTGCCGCCGGTGACACGCACCGTATCGCCCTGGATGGAGGCGCTGACCTTCATCTTCGAGTCCTTCAGCAGTTTCACGATCTTCTTGGCGACATCGGTGGGCACACCGTGGCGCACGGTGATTTTCTGCTTGAGCTTGTCGCCGGAGATCTTCTCGGGCTTGCCGTCGTCGAGGAAGCGCACATCCACATTGCGCTTGGCGAGCTTGGCCACCAGCACGTCACGCACCTGCGTCAGCTTGAAGT
>JAUNHU010000186.1 GCA_030523825.1 Lautropia sp.
TTTCGAGTCAGGTACATTCGACCACTCTGCCACCTCTCCGTGTCCTTGCGGTCAAGCAGACATTATGCCACGGTCTGATGTGGGTGTCGAGGCGGAAAGCCAACTTTTTTGCATCAACACCCAGCCAGTGCCCCGGAGAAGATCCGGGGCAACGCTCAATCAGGCCCGCAGCACTTCCTCTCCGCCCAGATAGGGGCGCAGTGCGGCCGGCACGCGCACCGAGCCGTCGGCCTGCTGGTGGTTTTCCAGCACGGCCACCAGGGTGCGGCCCACGGCCAGACCCGATCCGTTGAGGGTATGCACCAGCTCGGGTTTTGCCTTGCCACCGCCTGCCGGGCGGAAGCGTGCCTGCATGCGGCGAGCCTGGAAGGCTTCGGTGTTGGAGACCGACGAGATCTCGCGGTAGGTGGACTGCGCGGGCAGCCACACTTCGAGGTCGTAGGTCTTGGCGGCGCCAAAGCCCATGTCGCCGGTACAGAGTGCCACCACGCGGTACGGCAGCTCCAGCGCCTGCAGGATGGCCTCGGCGTGGCCGACCATTTCCTCCAGAGCCTGATAGGACTGATCGGGCCGGGTGATCTGCACCATTTCGACCTTGTCGAACTGGTGCTGGCGGATCATGCCGCGGGTGTCGCGCCCGTAGGAGCCGGCCTCGGAGCGGAAGCACGGCGTATGGGCGGTGAGACGCAGCGGCAGGTCTTCGCCGGCCAAGATCTCGCCTGCCACCAGGTTGGTGAGCGACACTTCACTGGTGGGGATCAGGTACATGGCGCCGTCACCAACGCCCTGTGTGGCAGATGCGCCACTATTGCCCGAAGCAGCAGTGCCCTTCGATGCCGGCGCTTCGGCGACCGATGCAGCAGCGTCGGCAGGCCCACCCTCGTCACCCATCTTCTGCACCTTGAACAGGTCCTGCTCGAACTTGGGAAGCTGGCCGGTGCCATAGAGCGCCGGTGCGTTGACCAGATAGGGGGTGTAGCACTCGGTGTAACCGTGCCGGCGCGTGTGGGTATCGAGCATGAACTGCGCCAGTGCCCGGTGCAGGCGTGCCACCGGGCCACGCATCACGGTGAAGCGGGCGCCCGAGAGCTTGGCCCCGGCGGCGGGGTCGAGCCCCAGTGGCGCACCCACGTCCAGATGATCCCTGACGGCAAAGTCGAAGGTGGCGGGCGTGCCCCAGCGGCGCACCTCGACGTTGTCGGCCTCGCTCTTGCCCACGGGTACCGATTCGTGCGGCAGGTTGGGCAGCGTGAGCAGCAGTGCGTCGAGTTCGGCCTGCACTTCAGCCAGGCCGGCAGAGGTTTCTTCGAGCTGGCTGGCGGCGCGCCCCACCTCGGCCATTAGTGCGGAGGCATCTTCGCCTTTGGCCTTGGCCTGGCCAATCTGCTTCGACAGCGCATTGCGCTGTGCCTGAAGGGTTTCGGACTGGGTCTGCAGCGCCTTGCGGCGGCCTTCCAGGTTTTCATAGGCAGCGCGGTCAAACTGGAAACCGCGGGTCAGGAGACGGCTTTCTACGGCTGCGGCGTCCCGGCGCAGGGTTTGTATGTCGATCATCTCATGATTCTAGTCGCTTGTCGGCCCGCGCCACACCCTCATCTGCCGAAAAACGCCCCGGCAACGTATTATCGAAGCCAAGGAATGCCCCGAGCGCGTCTCGCCACCCGGCTCGACCGCTGCAGACACGGTTCGTGCGCCTGTTACGCCGCCGACCGATGTCTGCTCCTGCTGGTCGGCTTCTGTTGCACGACACCTTCGGCCTCTCCGGCCACAGGTCCTGCACGGCCGATCCGCTCGGGCAATCCCGGACAGGCTGCTCCCCCGAATGACCTTCGAGTTCCTGTGGGCAGCTATCATGCTGACTTCAGCACTCATTTGCCGTGACCGATCGGGAGGATTCAACGTGTCGATGTTCAGGTACAAGCCCCTGTACGTTGCCAGCCTGTGCGCGCTGGTGCTTTCAGGCTGTTCATCCCTGTCCACAAGCCCCGGCGACACGACGAGGCCCTCGATCCTGTTCGTGCACGACAACGGCGAAAGTGCGGCTGCCTGGCAAACGCAGCTCTGGCGCTTCGAGTCCAATGGCTGGCCCGCTTCGCGCCTGCACACGCTGGATCTGCCCTACCCCTATGCGCGCGACGACGACACCCGCCCGCAGGCCGGTCGCAGCAGCAGCGCCGATTTTCTGGCACGGCTGAAGGCTGAAATCACCGCCATCCAGGCCCGCAACGGCAACGAACGGGTGATTCTGGTCGGTGCCGGCCGGGGTGCAAACGCCATCCGCAACTACGTGCAGAACGGCGGTCTGGGCAATGTCAGCCATGCCATCCTGGCGGCGCCTCCCAGCCGTGGTGTCTGGGCCGTGAAGGGTCTGCGCGAGCAGAGCGAGTTTTCGGGGCTGAGCAACTTCATCAGGCAACTGAATGCCCGCAAGGACAAGGCCGGCAACGAGGTGCCCGCCGGTGTGCGCTGGATGACGCTGCGCTCGGACAACAACGACAAGTTTGCCCAGCCTACCGGCGAGTGGATCGGCAATCCGTTGCTGAAAACCAACATTACGTACAAAAGCCCTGAGCTGAAGGGGGCCGAGAATGTGGTGCTGAAGGGCGCCGATCACCGCGAGACTGCCTATTCCGCGCAGGCTTTCGAGGCCATCTACCACTTCATCACCCGGGAAGAACCCAAGACCAGGGATATCGTCAAGGAAGACACGGCCGAGCTGGATGGTGTCATCAGTGGCATCGACAGCCAGGCCGGCGGGGTTGCCAGCAACCTGCCCCTGAAGAATGCCCGCATCGAGGTGTACCCGGTCGATCCGTCCACGGGCGTGCGCACCGGACGTGCTGTGCACACGCAAACCGTGGACGAGAATGGCCGCTGGGGCGAGTTTGAGGCCGAAACCGACCAGACCTACGAGTTCGTCATCAGCGCCCGTGGCTACCCCACGCACCACTTCTACCGCAGCCCCTTCCCGCGCAGCAGCAAGGTGGTCAACTTCCGGCTTGAGCGTCTGGTTCACGCCGACCCCGATGCCCGCGCCATCGTCGTGATGAGCCGCCCGCGCGGTTATTTCGACGTGCGCCGCGACACCATGTCCTTCGGCCGCAATGTGCCGCCACCGGGCATCCCGCCACAGGGAGCCGGTGTCTCCACCTCGCGCATCAAGTCCACCAGCAATACCCCTGAAACCGTGGTGGCCCGTTTCAACAACGAGCGCATCGCCGGCCGCACCTGGCCGCTGTCCGAGAACCGGGTGGTCTATCTCGAACTGACGGACTGAGCGGCACTCACCGAACGACACGCTCGAAGAACGCCGGGGAGGCATCAGGATCACGTGCAGTCGATCCTGATGCCTCCCCGGTTTTTTTGCTCACCCGACGGCACAGCGACCGGTGAGCCCCGTGTCTGCAAGCAGAGACGGGCACGCACCATCGGCACGCCCGCCCCGTGTTGACGCCCGTCTTCAGGGCAATGCCGTTCAGCGCCCCCTGGCAGGCGCCCTGCCATCATCCTTGCCCGGCGTGCTCTCGCCCGCCAGCGCAGCCTTCATCACCCGGAAGACATCGGTGTTGTCGATGTAGCTGCCATCGTTGCCCAGCACCTTCACGTGCCTGGCAAAGTTGGGATCACGCCCACGTACATGCG
>JAUNHU010000187.1 GCA_030523825.1 Lautropia sp.
GATCACTTCGGCATCAGATGTTCCACCTCGGGGGCCGGAATGAAACGCCACTTGCGCAGCGGCCCGGCCATCACGTTCAGGTAATACATCTCGAAGCCGTGCGGCGCGCCGCAGGGATGGTGCCCCCGTGGCACGCAGACCACATCACCGTCGTGCACTGCCATCGTCTCGTTCAGCGTGAGGTCGTCGGTGTACACCCGCTGGATGCCAAAACCATTGCCGGGGTTGATGCGGTGGTAATAGGTTTCTTCCAGATAGGTCACGCGCGGAAAATCATCCTCGTCGTGCCGGTGGCTGGGGTACGAAGACCAGTTGCCGGCCGGCGTGAACACCTCCGTCACGAGCAGGCTGTCGCAATAGTCTTCGTTCTCCATCGCAATGTTGTTGATGAAGCGCGAATTGCAGCCTTCGCCACGCTGCGTCAGCGTGATGCCGTCGGGGCCGATGCGGCGTGCCTCGTGCCCAGACTTTCCGGGAGCACGGCACACCGCAATGGTGCAATCGGTGGTGGCTTCGGCTTCCCACGTCTGGCCGTTGGGCACATAAAGACAATGTGGCGGCTTCTTCTCGAAGACGTGCATGCGGTCGCCCAGCTCTCCCCAGTCCTTGCTGGCTGCCTGGAGTTTCGCCTTGCCTTCCACCATCACCAGAATCACTTCATCGCTTCCGGTGGGCTCGGCAATCTTTTCGCCGGCGCGCAGCTTCCACAAATCGAAGCCCACATAGCGCCAGCCTGCCGAGGCCGGCGAAATCTGGTGAACCTTGCCGTGATTGCCAAAGGGTTTTTTCAGTAGTTCGGGCATCAGAGAAAACCTGTGGGTTTGGGTGAATGAAAAGGGGCCAGCCGCCACACCTGTGGCGGCTGGCGCTGCCGGCATCAGTCGAAGGTGCGCTGTTTTGCCACGTTGCTCTGATAGCGTTCGCGGGCCTGGTCCAGCCGCTCGGGGCCACCCACCTGCGGAACCGCCACATCCCACCAGTGACCACCGGCACCCGTGCCGGACACGGCTTCGGTGTCGATGACGATCACGGTCGGCACGTCGCGGCCACGTGCCTCGGCGATCTTCGCTTCCAGATCGGCAATGTTGCTGGCCTTGAAGGCATGTGCGCCCATCGAGGCCGCATGCGCCACGAAGTCGATCTGCGGCTGCTGCTCGACGTTGGAGTCCTTGTACATGTTGTTGAACTCGGCGCCACCGCACTCCTGCTGCAGGCGGTTGATGCAGCCATAGCCCCGGTTGTCGGTCAGCACCACGGTGAAGGGCACCTTGCGCATCACGGCGGTGGCCAGCTCGGAATTGGCCATCATGTACGAACCATCTCCCACGAAGCAGATGACCTCCTTCTGCGGAACTGCCAGCTTGATGCCCATCGCGCCGCCAATTTCATAGCCCATGCAGGAGTAGCCATATTCCATGTGATAGCCATCCTGAGCTGCCAGCCACAACACCTGCAGGGCACCAGGCATGGTGCCGGCCGCGCACATGGCAATGGTGTTTTCCGTCGAGGCCCGCTGCACCGCACCGATCACCTGCGCATCGGAAGGCAGCCCTGCCTGCGCGGGTGCCGCTGTCACCTTGCGCACGGTGTCGATCCACTGGGTACGCGCAGCCGGATCGGTCCAGTCGAAACGGGTGTCGCCGAGGCTGGCCGAGATCTTTTCCAGCGTGGCCTTGGCATCACCCACCACCGGCATGGCATTGCGCTTGGTGGCGTCGTAGCCGTGCAGGTTGATCGACACCAGCCTGCGGTCATCAGCCGAGAACACCGTCCACGAGCCCGTGGTGAAATCCTGAAAGCGCGTGCCTACGCCGATGACCAGATCGGCCTTTGCCGCCAGTTCATTGGCACAGGCCGACCCCGTCACACCGGGCGAGCCGAAGTTCTGCGGATGCTCGAAGGAATTGGCACCCTTGCCGGCCTGGGTTTCGACGAAGGGGATGTTGTGGCGTGCGGCAAATTCGGCCAGCGTGTTCTCCGCGCCGGAATAGATGACCCCACCGCCGGAAACGATCATCGGACGCTTTGCAGCCTTGATGGCTGCCACCACATCGGCCACTTCGCGCGGGTCGGGCTCGGGGCGGCGGATGCGCCACACCTTCGGCGCGAAGAAGGATTCGGGGTAATCGTAGGCTTCGGCCTGCACGTCCTGGCAGAAGGCGAGGCACACCGGGCCGCAGTTCGCCGGATCGGTCATCACGGCCAGTGCCCGGGGCAGGGCCGTCAGCAGATGTTCGGGGCGGCTGATGCGATCGAAATAACGCACCACCGGCCTGAAGGTGTCAGTGGCCGACACGGTGCCGTCATCGAAATCCTCCACCTGTTGCAGCACAGGATCGGGGCGGCGATTCGCAAACACGTCACCACACACCATGAGCACCGGCAGGCGGTTCACGTGTGCCAGTGCGGCGGCGGTGACAAGATTGGTGGAGCCGGGGCCAATGGACGTGGTCACGGCCTGAGCGCGCCGGCGCTTCAGCGTCTTGGCGTAGGCAATGGCGGCATGGGCCATCGTCTGCTCATTCTGGCCGCGCCAGGTGGGAAACTCGTCGCGGTAGCGATGCAGCGCTTCACCGATGCCGGCCACATTGCCGTGCCCGAAAATCGCCCACATGCCCTCGATGAAGCGTTCGCCGCCTTCGTTCATCTGAACCGACAGCCATTTGATCATGGCCTGTGCGGCGGTAAGACGGATGGTCTTTTTCATGGTGCGTTCCTGTGTTTCAGAAATTCAGAACCCGGTCCGGGCAAGAAATTGGCGTGATGCCGCCAGATTGTCGAGCACACTGGCGCTGTTGCGCGGGTCACGTTCCTGCTCGATGGTGATGTGGCCGCGATAGTCCCGCTCCTTCAGCAGCCGGTACACGGCCTGGTAGTCGATGATTCCCTGACCGATCGGGCACATCACGCCTTCGGCGCAGGCTTCAAAGAAGCGGATGCGCCGACCCATGACATCCTTGCGGACAGCAGGGTCGATATCCTTGAAATGGAGGTAGTCGACGCGGTCGAAGAAATGCTCCAGCGCCATCACCGGGTCGATGCCTGCATAGCAGAGATGACCGGTATCGAGACAGAATCCGGCAGTTTCCGGCCCGATGTCCTGATCCAGCCGTTCGATCTCGTCGAGAAACTCGATGTAGCCGCCGGCGTGCGGGTGGATGGTGGCGCGGATGCCGAATTCGTCGCGTGCAATCTCCGCAATCATCCGGATGGTGTCCATCATCCCCTGCCAGTCATCGTTCGACAGTCTTGGGGCGCGGTCGGCGTGCCCTGCCGCGTAATCGCGTTCGTCATGCCCCCAGTCCATCACGGTCAGATAAGGGGCAGGGTGACGCTGTCCCTCGAAATGTGCGGGCCGGGGCAGTTTCGAGATCAGGCCGCATATCTGCCGCGTCTGGCGCTTCAGGTTGTCCCTGTTCGATATCGACACCAGATCATCGAAGATGGTGCCGGCCACGATGCGCAGGTTGCGCCGGTCCAGTGCATCCGACATCACGCCCACGTCCAGCGGCATGTAGCCGTAGGGCCCCAGCTCCAGCCCCGAAAAACCCGCAGCCGCAGCCTCGTCCAGCACCTTCTGCCATGCGGGCAGGTGCGGGTTGGAAACATCGTCCACCCCCCAGCAGCAGGGGGCGCAATT
>JAUNHU010000188.1 GCA_030523825.1 Lautropia sp.
CAGGGTTAAACCTTTCCGGCAAGGCGCGGCCTTTTCAGACCTTCTTCTTCTGCCGGTAGGTATCGGCCACCACAGCAACCACGATGATCACGCCCTTGATCATTTCCTGATAGTAGGCATCCAGCCGCAGGAAGGTGAAACCCGAGATGATCACGCCGAAGATGACCATGCCGATGGTGGTGCCGATGATGGAGCCGCGCCCGCCGGAGAGCGAGGTGCCACCGATCACCGCCATCGCGATCGCATCGAGCTCGTAGGCAAGACCCATGCCCGCCTGCGAGGTCTGACCCCGCGCTGCCATGACGATACCGGCCAGCGCGGCCAGCGTGGCAGCCACCATGTACAGCTTGACGAGATGCCGCTCGACGTTGATGCCCGACACACGCGCTGCCTGTTCATTGGCACCGATGGCGTAGGTGAACTTGCCAAAGCGGGTGTACTTCATCACCACATGGAAAATGACGGCCACGAGCAGGAAGATCACCACCGGCATCATGCCCGAGCCGAGAAATGCAAAGCTGTCGGTGGGGAAGGAAATGGGCTGGCCATGCGTGTACCACTTCGCAAAGCCGCGTGCCGTCACCATCATGCCCAGTGTGGCGATGAAGGGAGGAATTTTTGTGTAGGCAATCAGCCAGCCATTGATGAAGCCCGCCACCGCCCCGCATCCAAGGCCGATCAGCACCGGCACGATCGCGGGCATATCGGTGAGTGACGGATAGACTGCGCGCGCATACTCGGCCGATTGCGCGAAGCTCATCGATACCATCGCCACCGCACCGACGATGGAGCCCGATGAGAGGTCGATGCCACCGGAAATGATGACCTGCGTGACGCCCACGGCAATGATGCCGATGACCGACACCTGCAGGATCATGATGCGAAGGCGGTTCCAGTTGCCCAGAAAGGACTGGCCCTGAAAGATCCAGCCCAGCACCTCGAAGATGAGCGCGATGCCCACCAGCACCAGCAGGATGTTCACTTCGGGCGCACGTTTCCTGCGAACGATGCCGGCCGGAGCAGCCGGCGCCGCGGCTGCAGATGTTGCCTGTTTACTCATTGTTGTCTCCCCCTCGCCTGTATTCACAGACAGTTCTTACTTCGCGGCGAGTTCCATCACCCTCACCTGATCAGCCTCCGAGCGATCGAGAAAACCGCTGACGTGCCCTTCGTGCATCACCATCACCCGGTCCGACATGCCCAGCACTTCGGGCAGCTCGGAAGAGATCATCAGCACGGCCACACCCTGTCCGGCCAGTTGCGTGATCAGACGGTGAATTTCCGACTTGGCGCCCACATCAATGCCGCGTGTCGGTTCATCGAGGATGAGGATGCGCGGATCGGTCAGCAGCCAGCGCGCAATCAGCAGCTTCTGCTGGTTGCCGCCCGAGAGGTTTTCCACCGTCTCGGCAAGGCTCGGCGTCTTCACGCGCAGCCTGGCCGAGTACTCTTCGGCCAGCCGCTGCATTTCATCCTGCTTCACGAAGCCGTGCGTGTCGCCGCGGCCACTGGACAGGAGCGCCACCTGAATGTTTTCCAGGCAGTCGAGGCTGAGGAAGCAGCCGGTTTCCTTGCGGTCTTCGGTGAGAAAGGCAAGGCCCTGCTCCATCGCCACCAGGGGTGAAGTCATCTCCACCTTCTGACCGTCGATGAAGATCTCGCCGCTGGCAGCCGGCTTCACGCCGAACAGCGCCTCGGCCACTTCCGAGCGGCCCGAGCCGACCAGCCCCGCCACCCCCAGGATCTCGCCCCGACGCAGCGCGAAACTCACGTCATGAAACTTGCCCGGCAGCGTCAGGTTCTTCACTTCCAGGATGGTTTCGCCGATCTCGCATTCGATCTTCGGGAACATGTCGGTGATCTCGCGACCCACCATCATGCGGATGATGTCGTCACGGGTCACATCGGTCGCCGCCACGGTGCCCACATACTTGCCGTCACGGAACACCGTCAGCTCGTCCGCAATCTCGAACAGCTCGTCCATCTTGTGCGTGATGTAGACGATGCCGACACCCTTTTCCTTCAGGTCGTTGATGATGCGGAACAGGTGCTCGACCTCATGCTCGGTGATGGCAGAAGTCGGCTCATCCATGATGAGCACATCGGAGTTGTAGCTGACGGCCTTGGCAATCTCGACCATCTGCTTCTGCGCCACGGTCAGCTCGCCCACCAGCACGTCCGGGTTCAGGCGAATGCCCAGGTCATCGAACAGCAGCCGCGTCATCCGGCTCATTTCCTCGTGGTCGATGAGCCCGAGTCCGTTCTTCGGCTCACGCCGGATCCAGATGTTCTCGGCAATCGTCATCGTGTTCATCAGGTTCAGTTCCTGATGAATCATGGCGATGCCCGAATTGAGCGCATCGATGGGGTTGCGGATGTTGAGCTTCTGCCCCGCGAAGCGGACCTCGCCGCCATCGGGACTGTAGACACCGGCGATGATCTTCATCAGCGTGGACTTGCCGGCACCGTTTTCACCCATCAGCGCATGAACCGAGCCGGGGCGAACCCGCAGATGCACATCGCCCAGCGCGACGACGCCGGGAAACTCCTTGCGGACATTATCCACTTCGAGAATGTAGTCACCTTCATAGACGCCTCGGGCGTCTGCACCAATTCCGCCGTGCATGCGTGTCTCCTTGACTGCAAAAGCAGAAAATGCCGCGCACGCCCGGCGTGCGCGGCACCTGCGTCGCTTACTTCTTCAGGTACTCGTCCAGGTTGGCCGGCGTCACCAGCTCGAAGGGGATGAAGATCTTCTGTTCGACCTTCTCGCCTTTGGCCAGTTTCAGCGCAGCGTCCACGGCACCCTCACCCTGGCCCTTGCCGTTCTGGAACACCGTCACATCCAGATCACCGGCCTTCATGGCGGCCAGACCATCGGCCGTGCCGTCGATACCGGCCACGATCATTTCCTTCATGTCGGTGCCGGAAGTCTTGAGCGCCTGGATCGCACCGATGGCCATCTCGTCATTGTTCGAGATGACGGCGTCAAACTCCAGCCCGGCCGACAGCCAGTTGGTCATCAGGTCGGTACCCTGATTGCGCAGCCACATGGCGGTCTGCGATTCGGTGATTTCCATGAAGCTGCATTCCTTCGTGGCGATCACGTCCTTGATGTCCTGGGTGCGCACACGCGCCGACTGGTTCGACAGCTCGCCCATCAGCACCACCAGCCTGGCCTTCTCCTTGCCCTGTTCCTTCAGCAGGCGGCAGACTTCCTTCGCCTGCAGCGTGCCGGATTCCTTCTCGTCGGAACCGACGAAAGCCTGATTGTCGGGCAGCTTGTCGAGATTCACCGGGCTGCGGTTGAGAAACACCAGCGGGATGCCGGCATCCTCGGCCGCCTTGGTCATTGCCACCGTGGCATCGGTGTCCACCGGATTGACGATGATGGCATCAACGCCGGCCGCCACGAAGTTCTGGATCTGGTTCAGCTGCTTGCCCACGTCGTTCTGGGCGTCTTCCAGCTGCAGTTTCACGTCCTTCAGCGACTTCGCATGCCGCTGCATGTTGTTGCGCACCACCGTCAGGTAGTTGTCGTCGAACAGGGCCATCGAAACGCCGATGGTTTCAGCCTGTGCCGGTCCGGCCAGTGCGCCAAACAGTGCGGCGCTGATCAGCAAT
>JAUNHU010000189.1 GCA_030523825.1 Lautropia sp.
ACCTACCTCAGGCTTAACGCTCGCTTCGCTCACGATGCGCCTTCGGCAGGCACCCCCTACCCTTCACCAATCAGCTTCGCAGCTTGGGCGGATGGTGGCAGCACCGGGACACGGTGCCCTCCGAGCCGATTTCGTGAAGCGGAGCGGAACGTATGAGGCGAGCGGGGGTACCGTGTCACGGTGCCGGGAGAAAGAGACAAGGTTTCTCTCACACAGCGCAGGACATGACAGCAGTGTGACAGGGTGCCCTCCGAGCCGATTTCGTGCAGCGAAGCGGAGCGTATGAGGCGAGCGGGGGTACCGTGTCACGGTGCCGCAGGACGGACAAAGAGGGTTTTGTTGGAATGAAACAGGAAAGTGCGATGAAGAACCGGCCGGTGCCGCTGGCGATCAACTGGAACCGCCTGCAGGACGAGAAGGATCTGGAAGTGTGGAACCGGCTGACAGCCAATTTCTGGCTGCCCGAAAAAGTGCCGCTCTCCAATGACGTGCAGAGCTGGGGAACCCTGCGGCCCGAGGAGCAGACGCTGACCATTCGCGTGTTTACCGGGCTGACGCTGCTGGACACCATCCAGAACACGGTGGGCGCACCGGCCATGCTGCCGGATGCCCAGACGCCGCACGAGGAAGCCGTGCTGACCAACATCGCCTTCATGGAGGCGGTGCATGCCCGCAGCTACTCGTCGATTTTCTCCACCCTGTGCTCGACGAAGGAAGTGGATGAGGCATTCCGCTGGTCGGAAGAAAACCCGCATCTGCAGGCCAAGGCTCGGCTGATTCTGGATGAGTATGACGCCGGGGCAGACGCCCATAAGCGCAAGATTGCCAGCGTGTTTCTGGAGAGCTTTCTGTTCTATTCGGGCTTCTATCTGCCGATGTTCTGGTCCAGCCGGGCCAAGCTGACGAACACGGCCGACCTGATCCGACTCATCATTCGTGATGAGGCCGTGCATGGCTATTACATCGGCTACAAGTTCCAGCGGGCGCTGGCGAAGTTGCCGGAGGCCGAACAGGCGTCGCTGAAGGATTTTGCGTTTTCGCTGATGTTCGAGCTTTATGAGATAGAGGCGAAGTACACCGAAGAACTGTACGACCGCATCGGCCTGACCGAAGACGTGAAAGCCTTTCTGCATTACAACGCCAACAAGGCGTTGCAGAACCTGGGCTATGAAGCGCTGTTCCCGCCGCAGGCATGCGAGGTGAACCCGGCCATTCTGGCAGCGCTCTCGCCCGACAGCGAGAATCACGACTTCTTCTCGGGCAGCGGTTCGTCTTACGTGATCGGCAAGGCGGTGGCTACCGAGGACGAGGACTGGGATTTCTGACACGACGGACTGGCTCCCTGGTGTCGCCGGTTGCGTGGTGCCGAGGAGGGAAAGGCATGCCTGTCGGGGAGAGGGGAGCGGGCCTGGGCGGTAATAGGTGATCTGCGCTGAAAAGTGCTGAAAGATGTCAGAATCTGCCGTGCGCCGGAAAGCGGTTCTTCGGTGCGGGACGTGGAGACTGAAATGATGAAAGGTTCTGACGCACCGGTATCCGCCGCGGCAGGCGCGGCGCGCGACCCTGCGGCGGAAGCCGGTTCGGCGCATGCTGCACAGGCCGAAGCGCTTGCGCGCGCTGCGCGCCCGGCAATGACGCTGGCACGTTTGCAGCGCATGCACCGGGCGGATGAGCGAATTGCGATGCTGGCAATTCATGATGCGACCTCTGCCGCCCTGGCGGCGGAGGCTGGCGTGGACTGCATTCTGGTCGGTGATTCGCTGGGCATGGTGTTTCAGGGGCATGACAGCACGCTGCCTGTCTCGCTGGATGACATGGCCTACCATGTGAGCTGTGTACATCGTGGCGTGCAGCGTGCCGGTGGCGGGCCCCTGATCATTGCGGACATGCCTTTCGGAAGCTATGGCGGCAGTGTTGAAGCGGCTTTTGTCAGCGCCTGTCGGCTGATGAAGGCCGGTGCCGCGATGGTGAAGATCGAGGGAGGGGACTGGACGGCACCCGTTGTCGAACATCTGGTTTCGCGCGGAATTCCCGTGTGTGCCCATCTTGGATTGACGCCGCAGCATGTGCACGCGCTGGGTGGCTATCGGGTGCAGGGGCGTAGCGAGGAGGCGGCCGGGCGTCTGTTGCGGGAGGCACGTGAGTTGCAGTTGGCCGGTGCATCAATGCTGGTGCTGGAGATGGTGCCGGCGCCGCTTGCTGTGCGTGTTACCGAGGCGCTGGATTATTGCGCAACCATTGGCATCGGTGCCGGGGCAGGCACTGCGGGGCAGGTGCTGGTCATGCAGGACATGTTGGGCGCAACGCTGGGCAGGGTGCCGCGGTTTGTCCGCAATTTTCTGAAGGATGCGGGCTCCATCCAGGCGGCGTTGCGTGCCTATGTGGCTGACGTGCGCGGGCGACGTTTTCCGGTGGATGCCGAGCATGCGTGGGAGGCGTGAAGATGCAGATTGTTCACTCCATTGCCGGGCTGCACCGGGCGCTGAACGGCGTGGCGCCAGTGCTGGTGCCAACGATGGGCAATCTGCACGCGGGGCATATTGCGCTGGTTGAACGAGCGGTGCAGGAAGCACGGCGCGATGTGGTGCGCGAAGGAAGCGGCAGGGGCGCATGCGGAGATGCGCTCAAGGGGCCTTACGGTGAGGCCGATACGGGAAAAGGCGCCGGGAAAGGTGCGACTGACGGTGCAACCAGGGCTGCGCCGGTCGTTGCAACGATTTTCGTGAATCGGCTGCAGTTTCTTCCACACGAGGATTTCGATCAGTACCCGCGCACTTTCGAGCAGGATTGTGCAAGGTTGCGGGAGGCGGGCTGCGACATCGTGTTTGCGCCTGATGAGCAGGAACTCTATCCGCAGCCGCAGACCTTCAGGGTCATGCCCGATCCGGCCATTGCCGACATTCTGGAAGGGGAATTCCGGCCGGGATTCTTTGCCGGTGTCTGCACCGTGGTGCTGAAGCTGCTTGCCTGCTCCGGTGCAAGGGCTGCGGTTTTCGGTCGCAAGGATTATCAGCAACTGGCGGTGATCCGGCGCATGGTTGCGCAGTTTGCATTGCCTGTGAAAGTCATTGCCGGGGACACGGTGCGTGCGCCGGACGGGCTTGCGCTCAGCTCGCGCAATGCCTACCTGTCGGAGCCTGAACGCGCGAAGGCGGTGGAGTTGCGCCGGTGCCTGCAATGGATGGCGGAGCGTTTGCAGGCAGGCGTCTCGCTGCAGGAAATCGAGGATGGAGCGATGACCCGGTTGCGGGGGTTGGGCTGGGAGCCTGATTATCTGACCTTGCGAAGGCAGGATGATCTGCAGGCGCCGGATGCCGCTGATTTGTGCAGTGGGGATGTGCCGCTGGTGGCGCTGGGGGCTGCACGGCTGGGCAGGACGCGACTGCTGGACAACCTGGAAATCGCCCGATCAGGCGAGATGGTTCAACCAGTGCAGTAATGAACTCAGCAGTTCGGGTTGTTTTTCGCGGTGCGGGCTGTGGCCGCATTTGGGAAGACTCAGCAGGCTGGCATGGGCACCGGCGTGCTGCATGATGTGTTCGGCCTGGTGCATCGAGCAGTATTCGTCGCGCT
>JAUNHU010000190.1 GCA_030523825.1 Lautropia sp.
GCAATTGTGCGGTGAGCGTCTGCGAATTCTGCAGGGGCAGATGGATGGGCACATACAGCGCTTCACGAAACGCGGTTGCCACGGCGGTGGCAACGGCTTCGTTGGGCACGTTGGCAAGCAGTACCCAGATTTCGTCGAAGGCGGCGGTTGCCACACGATCTTCGGCGCGCAGGCGCTTGCTGATACGGTTGATGATTTCACCGAGCACCAGATTCGCGTGCGGGTCGCGGGCCAGTGCCTGCAGATGGTCGGAGCGGTTCAGTCCGATTGCCAGCAGCAGGGGGTGCCCGGTTGCCTTCCGGCCGAGCAGTTGCTGACCATAGGCCAGCAGTTCATTGGGCGTCAGGCGTTGATTGAGCGGTGCTTGCATGCTGTGTCGGTACCTCGTCGAGGTAGTAGTCTTGCAGGTTGAATCCGTAGGTGCCGGCAGACAGACCACGCAGGATGCGCAGGGATTTTGACTGTCCTCGCCGGGCATTCTTCGATTCCTGATAGAGATCGCGTTCGACGGGCTTGTCCAGCGGCGTCTTGTCGGGAGTGGACAGAACCAGCACGCGGGGCTCCAGGCGCCGGATGCGGTTGTGTGCCAGCACGACGGCCACTTCGCCACTGCGCAGTTCGACCAGACTGCCTACCGGAAACACGCCAATGGCCTGCACGAACTGTTCGACGAGCGGCTCGTGGAAGGAGGTGCCGCTCCATTCGTAGAGGTTCATCAGCGCGTCCTGCGGTGCCGATGCCTTGGCATAGGGGCGCGGCGTGATGAGCGCGGCAAAGGAATCGGCAATGGCGGCCATCTTGCCGTAGATGCTGATGGTGTCGCCCTTGAGCTGATTCGGATAGCCCGAGCCGTCGATGCGTTCGTGGTGCTGTCCGATGCCCTGCATCACTTCGATGGGCAGGGCCGGGCCACTGCCCAGAATATGCAGCGACAGATTGACGTGTTCCTTGACCAGTGCAAATTCGGAGGCGCTGAGCAGGCCGGGTTTTTCGAGCAGCGAGCGCGGAATCTTGGTCTTGCCCACGTCGGCCAGCATGCCGATCTGGCCCAGCCATGAAAGTTCGCGCTTGGGAAAGCCCAGATGACGACCGAGTGCCACCAGATAGAGCGCCACGCGCACGCCGTGGTGGTAGACGTGAACGTCTTCCTCGCGCAGGCGGGCGGTCCACATCATTGCATCGGGGTTGTCCAGCATGCTGGCGACCATGCCATCCACCGAGCTGGCGATGGCTTCCATGTCGGGCGTCTGGCCGTTGCGGATGTTGTCGATCAGTTCGTTGAGCGCCGTTTCCGACGAGCGCAGGGCTTCGCGCGCGCGCGGCAGCTCGGCCTCCATCGGATGCTTGACGGTGTAGTGCGTCAGCTTGATGTCGGCCTTGCGCAGTTCGGGGAACTGCTTCAGCGTCTTCTTGTGCTGGTCGGTGATGCGGCTCTGCGCCAGATGGTCGGAGAACCAGTAGAGCATGCGCTCCAGCACACCCGGATCTTCATCCCCGTTGTGTGCCGTCTGCTTGACCATGTTGCGGAAGCGGTCACGGGTCTCGCGTGATACCCGGGCATCGGTACGGGGCTTGTAGCGTCGTGGCGCCGGCGCTCTGGGCGCAGCCGCAATGACGGTGTTCGGTGTGTCGAGTTCAAGCGTTCGCCGGTTGGCACTGCGCTCGCGTGCCAGCTGGGCCTTGCGCTCGATGGGGTCGATGGCCGGTGCGGCCACGGGTTTTTCGGCACGGGGTTTTGCGGCCGAATGAATGACGGTTCGGGCCAGCGCTGCCGTGCTTTCCAGGTGCGCGTTCATCTGCGCATTGCCCGGGCCGAAGGGGCGCGTCAGTGGCTCGGCATCGAGTGGCTGGTGCCGGCCAAAGTTGGCATCGGCAATGCGGATGGCCATTGCCACGTTCGGCGACGACATTTCGAGGTCGACATACACGTAATTGCAATAGCGCACGAGCGTGTCGAGTTCGACCTGATCGTCGATCAGGAAGCCCTGCAACAGGAAGGGTGTATCGAGCCACGGTCTGTCCAGCTCCACAACGAACATGTTCAGTTGCAGATCCTGCACGGCGATCCGATAGCGCCGATTGGCCATCATCGCAGGCGTGGCTCGGCTTGAGTGATCGAGAACGGTGGACAAGACTGACGCTCCGTAGTGGCCACCGGGTGAGGGTGGCACGAGAGAGGACACGAAGTTTTGGCCGCAACCGGGCTGTGCACATGGCCAGGAAACGGCGGGAAGTTCATCTTAAGCAAGGGGAGGGGGCGGGCCAAGCCTGTGGGCGACGCATGGCGTGCGCCGGCTGATGGCACCTGACGAATGGCAAGGTGACGTTGTGTGTCGCGGCCGGGCCGGATACGAATTTCACGGCTTCATGGCCGGATGGTTTGGTGTCCGGGAAGCCCTTGCACCCGCATGTCTGCACGGGGCGAAAAAAACGCCGGCGGGTGCCGGCGCTTGGTGATGCCCCTGTACTGTCGCAGGGGCTGTTCTGCCTGATTGCCGTGTTGGCTGGCAGATGTGCAGTGAACGGACTGCTGTCTGGATCAGGCTTTTTTCTGGCCAGTGAGATCCTGCCAGATGGCGCTGACCGGGCCGGTCTGGTTCATGGTGTAGAAGTGCAGGCCGGGGGCGCCGCCGGCAACGAGTCTTTCGCACAGTTGCACGACGACATCGTGGCCGAAGGCGCGCAGCGAATCCACGTCGTCGTGGAAGGCGGCGAGGCGCAGGCGAATCCAGCGCGGAATTTCGGCGCCGCAGTTGTCGGAGAAGCGTGCCAGCTGGGTGTAGTTGAGGATGGGCATGATGCCGGGAATGATGGGCACGGTGACGCCAGCCTTCTGCGCCCGCTCGACAAAATCGAAGTAGGCCGCTTCGGAATAGAAATACTGGGTGATGGCCGAATTGGCGCCGGCGGCCACCTTGTCGGCGAAGTGCTTCAGGTCGTCGTCAGGCGAGGTGGCCTGGGGGTGCATTTCGGGGTAGGCCGCCACTTCGATGTGGAACCAGTCGCCGCTGTGCTCGCGGATGAAGCGGATCAGGTCGGCGGCAAAGCGGAAGTCGCCGGGGTTGAGCATGCCGGAGGGCAGGTCGCCGCGCAGGGCCACCAGCCGGCGCAGGCCCTGGGCACGATAGCTGTCGAGCAGTTCGGTGATGCTGTCGCGGGTGGCGCCGATGCAGGTGATGTGCGGCGCCACGTCGGAGCCGGCCTGTGCGATGGCGGTGACGGTTTCGGCGGTGCGGGCCTGGGTGCTGCCACCGGCACCAAAGGTAACGCTGAAGTATTCGGGATTGAATGCCTTGAGCGCAAGATGGGTTTCGCGCAGCTTGACGGCGCCCGCGTCGGTGGCGGGCGGGAAGAACTCGAAGCTGAGGCCGATGTCGCGGCCATTGATGCGGGATGTGCTCATGGAATGATCGGTGATTGGGTGATGGGTTGTTGCCGGTGTGGCGTGTCTGGGTGCGGATCAGGAACCGGCGCGCTCTGCGCCGGTGACATGTTCTGGTGTGGTGCCGGGAGCCGTGCGGGTGGCGATCAGAAAATACTCCTGATTGCCGTCGCCGCCGGTGATGGCGCAG
>JAUNHU010000191.1 GCA_030523825.1 Lautropia sp.
TAGACGGGTTGAGGCCCGATGATGTCACAATCATGGTCTGACCGCGCGCTCCATTGCGGCAGGTCTGCTTCCCCATTCTTTGTGCCGCATCACGCTTGCCAGCCCTCCCCGGTTCCGTCAGGGATCGGCAGATCGGCCCCCGTGATGCCATGCGTCCTGAAATCTGCTTTTTCATACCGTGAACATCCTTCGCGCTGCCGCCACCGTGAGCGGCCTGACCCTGCTGTCACGCATTGCCGGCCTCGTCCGCGAGACCCTGGTGGCCTCCACCTTTGGCGCCGGGCCGCTGACCGATGCCTTCTTCGTGGCTTTCCGCCTGCCCAACCTGCTGCGGCGCATGTTTGCCGACGGGGCTTTCACACAGGCGTTCATGCCGATTCTGGCCGAGACGCAGCAGAAGTCGCCCGAGCAGACGCGGCAGGTGGTGGACGCGGTGGCCACGGTGCTGTTCTGGGCGCTCACGCTGGTGGTGGCCGTGGCGGTGGTGGCTGCACCGGGGCTGGTGTGGCTGGTGGCAAGCGGCCTGCGACAGGACCCGGACAGTTATTCGCTGGCGGTGCTGATGACGCGCTGGATGTTCCCCTACATCCTCCTGATCTCGCTGCTGGCGCTCGCCACGGCGGTGCTGAACCTCTGGAAGCGTTTTGCGGCGCCGGCCTTCGCGCCGGTTCTCCTGAACCTGTCGATGATTGCAGCGGCGCTCTTTCTGACGCCGTATTTCAACCCGCCGATTCTGGCGCTGGCCGTGGGCGTGATGGTGGGCGGCGTGCTGCAACTGCTGTGGCAGGTGCCGGCGCTGTTGAAGATCGGCATGCTGCCCCGCATCCGGCTCAATGTCTGGCAGGCACTGCAGGACCCCACCGTGCGGCGAGTGCTGAAGAACATGGTGCCGGCACTGCTCGGGGTATCGGCGGCGCAGTTCAGCCTCATCATCAACACGCAGATTGCCTCCTGGCTGGCACCGGGCAGCGTCTCGTGGGTGACTTTCGGCGACCGGCTGATGGAGTTTCCGACGGCCTTGCTGGGCATTGCGATGGGCACGGTGCTCTTGCCCAGCCTCTCGCAGGCCCATGCGGCCGGCAACAGCGCCCGCTACAGCGCGCTGCTGGACTGGGGGCTGCGGCTGGCCCTGCTGCTGGCCACGCCCGCGATGGTGGGGCTGGCCG
Source organism: Lautropia sp. (assembly GCA_030523825.1). Lineage (GTDB taxonomy): Bacteria > Pseudomonadota > Gammaproteobacteria > Burkholderiales > Burkholderiaceae_E > Lautropia. Next base: position 1,167 of record JAUNHU010000191.1, read on the forward strand.
TGATGTCCGAGCCGCTGACGGCGCTCCTCTTTCATTACGGGCGCTTCTCGGAGCATGACCTGCTGATGACGGCGCAGACAGTCGCCGCCTATGGTGCGGGGCTCTTTGCGTTTACGGCGGTGCGCATCCTGACACCCGGCTTCTACGCCAGGCAGGACATGAGGACGCCGGTGAAGATCGCCGTGTCGGTGGTGGTGTGCACACAGCTGATGAATCTGGCGCTGGTGCCCTGGCTGGCACACGCCGGGCTGGCACTGTCGATTTCGTTGGGCGCCTCGATGAATACGATGTGGCTGTTGCGCGGCCTGAAAAAGCGCGGCAGCTACCGGCCGGGCACGGGCTGGACAGGCTTCATCCTGCGCGTGCTGGTGGCGCTGGCCCCACTGGCCGCCCTGCTGGGCTGGCTCACCCTGCATTTCGACTGGGCTGCGATGCAGGCACAACCCTGGCTGCGCGCCGGCATCGTGCTGGGCATGGTGACGGGCGGTGCAGCCGTTTATTTTGCGCTCCTGATGCTGCTGGGCCTGAAGCCCTGGCAGATGATCCGGCCGCCGAAGGATGAGGGGGTTGAACGGGTTACAGGCTGATGGGCTGATGACCGACCGGCTCAGCCAATGGTCATTCTCCTGCGGCGCGCAGCGCAGTTTGTTCGTCGTCCAGCTCGGCCGGATCGTAATCGACGACGGGGATGCCGAGCGCGCTGACACGGGCCAGAAAGTCGGGCAGGCTCATGTTTGCCAGTCTGGCAGCGCGACCAGGTGTCAGATCTCCACTCCTGAAAAGATTGACTGCCAACGCCACGTGAACGCCGGCCTGCAACACCTCCTCGGTGAAGGGCACACTGATGAACAAGGGGCGACCGTGACGCATCACCAGAGACAGGCGCCCCGCCTCTGCCTCACGACTCAGATCGCCGGAACGCTCACGCAACTCACGAATGCTGAAGGTTTCCATGATTTCCGGGCATCAAATGTATACGCATATTGGGGCGCATCTTTGTTGCCATGTCAACGCCCGCCAGGGCCGGCAGCCGCTTTTCCGCGCGGCCGGCTGGCCGGGCAACGAAACGAAAGCCGTCGTCATCAACGAAGTCCGCGGCGTCAACCGTGCCACATCCAGCTTGTCCTCCAGACCGCAGGACACCATCGAGGGGTGTGATTCGGCACTGTTCTGGTATTGAGAAAGGACCATCCGTCCCGATGCATGGGCCGACTGGAATACGTGGCTTGAATGAGCTGCGCCCCTGTCAGATGCTGCCAGGTGGAAACCGCCTGGGTGCGTTCCATCGCCGTTGAACGCCTCGCCTGCGGCTGACCTGCATGAGGCTCTGGCAAGCACCGGGCGCAATGGATCGGGTGGGGCGACAATGAACGGTGTTTACTATCTGATTTTCTTCGGGATGGTCTTCTGATGGATGGAGCAGTTTACTCCCGACAAGCCAACGTCCTACGACGCAGATCAGATCCGGGCTGAGGCAGAGAACCGGCTCCCGCCACAATCGACCACAGAAGGTGAGAAAAGCCATTTCAACAGGAGCTGCTTCACGCTCGACGAGGGAGCAGCGCATCAATGCGGACGCCAACTATCAATTGGCGCTACAACGTTTGCACATGGAACGGGAGAAGCCAGGCCAATGGCTGGCATTGAACCGCATGGCAGTTCTGCGAGACCTCAACACGCTGCTTGAACGCAAGGAGTACGCCCTCCTCCGTCAACGTGCTGGATATTTTGAAGATATCCCTGATCCGACCATCCGGCGAATGGCCGCCTTTGCACAACAACAGATTGAAATCAGTGAACGCACGCAAAAAAACAGGGCAAAGCTTGCGGTCATGATTGTTCCCCGGCCGCAGTCCGGATTCAGATAGATATCGAACGACCTTGACCCGGTTCAAATGGGAACCACAAAAACGGCAAGCGACGTTGCTGCATCACGCTGTTTCTCAGGCAGATGTGCGTGCAGAACCCATGTTGATGGAGAGGGCAGGACGTGGCGTTTCTTGGGAAAACGGGCAATGTACAGGATGCAGAAATCATGCTTGACCTCCTGATTGCATTGGGCACGGTGGTTGCCGGTTTCTTTCTGGGGATTCTGGCCTTGCCTTTTCTGGTATTGGTCATGTCATTTGTCTTGTCGGCTTTTGCGGCGATCATTCTTCTTTCGCTTACATCAGCGAACGAATCGGATTTGCCGCCAGCAGGTAAGCATCCGGCAAACCCCACCTTGGCCGCGAAGCTGCCTGCCTGAAGAATCCTCCCAGCGTCCACGTTGGACGCGCTTCATCGCAAGGGAGGACAGATGCCGCAATCCATCTTCACACCACAGCGTCGCGGCAGACGCTACAGCCCGCAGTTCAAGGCCCGGTTGATCGCCCAGTGCAGCGAGCCCGGCA
>JAUNHU010000043.1:0-12214 GCA_030523825.1 Lautropia sp.
CGGCCTGTCACGCCGGGGGTCGCGGGTTCGAGCCCCGTCCGCTCCGCCAACTCTCAATCAGATAGCAGTAAACAAAAATGGCCGCCGCAAGGTGGCTTTTTTGTTTTCTAGCGTCCGTTTTTACAGGGTGCATTCATTGCACCAGGTGGCGCATCTTCGCGCATCTGTCAGGGCATTGCCATCATTCAGGCAGCAGGCGTCTCCTTTGACGTTTCAGAACCCTCATCTCAGCGCCGGGAAATCCTCCGGAAAAATCCCGTTTCCTGCGCCTGCAATCCGCTCTCCGCATCTCCGCGCGCCTGCGCGTTTCTTTTTTTCAGGCTTCTCGCCTTTACTGCCGTCTTCCATCCCTCGTTCCATGCTTTGCGCCCTCCGGGTGATTGAGGCATGTGCAGCAGAAAAAATTTCCGACACCTGAGCCTGAGGGCTTTCCCGGGCAAGCGCCTGCAGGATGCGTGGTTGCCATGCAACTCAGCCTGATAATCATTATCATTGATGAATGATTGTCTTTCATTGAATCGGGTTGCCTGTCGATGCTGGTCCCATTCCTCATCATGCTCCGCGAGGGCATCGAAGCCGCGCTGATTGTCGGCATCGTTGCCAGCTTCCTGCAACAGACGGGGCGCGGCGCGCTGATGCCGGCGGTCTGGGTGGGCGTGTTGCTGGCAGTGGCACTTTCCCTCTTTGCGGGAGCGGGCCTGCAACTGGCAGCGGCCGAATTCCCGCAGAAGCAGCAGGAATTCTTCGAGGGGGTCGTTGGCGTGATTGCCGTGGCGATGCTGACCTCGATGGTGTTCTGGATGCGCAGGACCGCGCACAACATCAGGGGCGAGCTGCAGGCATCTGTCGATGAGGCACTGTCGGCGGGCAGTGGCCGGGCTCAGGGCTGGGCGCTGATCGGCATGGTGTTTCTGGCGGTGGCCCGTGAAGGGCTGGAATCCGTGTTCTTCCTGCTGGCCATCTTTCAGCAGAGCGAGGGCTGGCAGGCGCCTGTCGGGGCGCTGCTCGGCGTCGGTGTGTCGCTCATCATCGGCTACGGGCTGTATTCCGGCGGCATTCGCCTGAACCTGCGGCGTTTCTTTCGTTATACCGGGGTTTTCATCCTGCTGGTGGCTGCGGGGCTCGCAGCCAGCTCGCTGCGCAAGTTTCACGAGGCGGGCATCTGGAATTCCCTGCAATCGGTGGTGTTTGACCTGAGTGAAACCCTGCCGATGGACAGCCCGCCGGGCGCGGTTCTGTCCGGCCTGCTGGGCTATCAGGCAGCTCCCACCGTGGGCGAAGTCATCGTCTATCTGGCCTTCCTGTGCATCACGCTTTTCCTCTTTCTGAAGCCAGCGGCGAAGCATCTTCCCGAGGCCGATGTACATTGATTTTCCGTCGAATCATTGTCTCGCGTGCTGAATCCCATTCACGGAGTCCTATCTGATGCCTGACAACAATTCCAGATCCCCGGCGGGCATGAAGCTGGCGCTGATCGCTTCGGCCCTGCTGGCCGTCGCCGGGCTGGCGGCCTTCTGGTATGCGTCGAAACAGGCGCAGCAGTCTGCGGCGGACGGTGGGGATGGCATTACCGTCACCATTCAGGACAAGGTCTGCAAGCCGAATGACATCACCGTACCAGCGGGCCGTACCACCTTCACCATCATCAACAAATCCGACCGTGCGCTGGAATGGGAGATTCTGGATGGTGTGATGGTGGTGGAGGAGCGCGAGAACATCGCGCCCGGTTTCTCGCAGAAAATGAGCGTGAAGCTGCGTCCGGGCGACTATGACATCACCTGCGGTCTGCTCAGCAATCCGCGCGGCAAGCTGCACGTCACGGCCTCCGCCGATTCCGATGCGGAGGATGCGCGCCCGCCTGCGATGGCTTTTCTCGGTCCGCAGGCCGAGTACCGGGTCTATCTGATAACCCAGAGCCGCAAGCTGCTGTTGGCCACGCAGGCGCTGGTCGATGCGATCGGGGCAGGAGATCTGCAACGGGCCCGCACGCTGTATGCGCCAGCCCATCAGCTCTACAAGCGCATCGAGCCGGCTGCGCTGCTTTTTGCCGATCTCGATCAGCGCATCAACGGGCGCGCCGCCTATTTCGAGAAGCGTGAGGCCGACCCGGGGTTCGCGGGCTTTCACCGGATCGAACATGCACTCTTTGCGCCGGATCAGGGCCGGCTGGACGGTCTGGCGCCGCTGGCTGGGCAGTTGCAGGCCGATCTCGGCAAGCTGAGCGAGCGGCTGCGCGGGCTGGAAACCCCGCCCGAGCTGCTGGCAGGCTCGGCCGGCAAGATGGTGCGGCGCGCTGCCGACAACCTGCCTGCCGATGGCGGACTGGCCTATGCCCGGCATGAGGCCAGCGATCTGCAGGGTACGCTGGATGGCACGCGCAAGCTGGCGTTGCTGATGTCGCCGCTGTTGGCGAAGGCCAGGCCCGAACTCGACAAAAAGGTGAAGCAGGGGTTTGCCGACTTTGGCGCGGCGCTCGATCCCTGGCGTGAGGGCGAGGGCTTTCGCGATGCTGCGCTGGATGATGAGCAGCGCAAGGCGCTGGCCGAAAGGCTGCGTGCGCTTGCCGATGACCTGGATGAAATCAGCCCGGCGCTGGGGCTGTAGCGTGCGATGAGCCGGCCGGAGACGGATGAACATTGCCCATGACATGCCGCCGATCTTCATGCCGGTTTTCCGGTGTGCTGTTCCGGCCCATCGGCGGGTCGTCTGCCGGGGCCTGATGCCCGGCATGTCGCCAGCGGGCTTTTGTCCACATCTTTCATGAACCCATTCGTGTATTCAAGCCAAACCCTATGAAAACCTCCGAGTCTGCCACCCCGGTTTCCACGAGTCGCCGTCATCTGCTGGGCACGCTGGGCGCTGCCACGGGCCTGGGCCTGAGCGGCCTGGCCGATGGCGCAGCAGCCGCCGGCAAGGCAGGCACTGACAGCAGGGCCGATGCCGGCAACGGGGCGGATGCGGCAAGGCAGCGCGACCACGCAGACCCGACGGCGCGCACCGAAGCGGTGGTGACGGATGCGCCGGTGGGCAACGGCTTTGCCCAGCGGGTGCCGTACCTGGGGCTTCATCAGGCAGGCATTACCACGCCCCGGCCGTTGGCTGGCATGGTGGCTTCCTTTTTCGTGCTGGCGCAGGACCGTGACGAGCTGGAGCGCCTGTTTCGCACACTGACGAAGCGGATTGCCTTTCTTACCCAGGGCGGCAAGGAAGTGGTGCTCGACCCGAAGCTGCCGCCGGCGAGCTCCGGGCTGCTGGGGCCGGTGGTGTCACCCGACGCATTGACGATCACCGTGTCGCTGGGCAATTCGATGTTCGACGAACGCTATGGTCTGAAAGCCCTGAAACCACGCCACTTGCAGCGGATGACGGCCTTTTTCAATGACGCGCTGGATGCGCGCCTGTGCCACGGCGATCTGTCGATCCAGTTCTGCGCCAACACGCCCGACACCATCAACAACGCGCTGCGCGACATCATCAAGAACCTGCCCGACCTGCTGGTATTGCACTGGAAGCAGGAGGGCAACGTGCCGCCGGTGCCGGCGGTGAAGGGCCAGCTACCCGCCAGCGCCCGCAATTTCCTGGGTTTTCGGGACGGCTCGGCCAACCCCGATTCCAACGACACGAAACTGATGAACGAGATCGTCTGGGTGGGCAGGGGTGGTGGCGAGCCTGCCTGGGCCGAAGGCGGTTCATATCAGGCGGTGCGCATCATCCGCAATTTCGTCGAGCGCTGGGACCGTACCCCGCTGCAGGAGCAGGAGGCCATCTTCGGCCGCACCAAAGACGAGGGCCTGCCGCTGGATGGCGGCAGGAGCGAATTCGACGTGCCCGATTACGAGAAGGACCCCGAAGGCCGGAAGACGCGGCTGGATTCGCACATCCGGCTGGCCAACCCGCGCACGCCAGAGAGCCGGAAGAACCTCATCCTGCGTCGTCCCTTCAATTACTCGAATGGGGTGACGAAATCCGGCCAGCTGGAAATGGGGCTGCTGTTCATCTGCTATCAGGCCAATCTCGAACTGGGTTTCATCACCGTGCAGAAGCGCCTCGACCGGGAGCCGCTGGAGGAATACATCAAGCCGATCGGTGGCGGCTATTTCTTCACGTTGCCGGGCATCCGCGATCAGGACGACTGGCTGGGCCGTGGCCTGCTGGAAGCTGCCGCGAAGCAGGGGGCCTGATCTGCTTTTTCCGGGATTCATTTCATCCCTTACTTGTACAAGGAGTACAGACATGAGCATTCGTCGCCGTCTCGTCACCGTGCTGGTTGCCCAGGCAGCAGCCTTTGGCGCCATCAACGCCCAGGCTGCCGTCAGCCAGGCCGAACTCGTCGGTCCCATTGCCGAGTACAAGCTTTATGTGACCGAAAACGTGGGCAAACTGGTGACGGAAACCCGGCGCTTCGTCGATGCGGTGAAAGCCGGCAAGATCGAGGAAGCCAAGGCACTGTTTGCGCCCACCCGCGTGTATTACGAGCGTGTCGAACCCGTGGCCGAGCTGTTCAGCGATCTGGACGTGGCCATCGACTCGCGTGCCGACGACCATGAAAAGGCCGAGCAGGACCCGGCCTTTGGCGGTTTTCACCGCATCGAGTATGCGTTGTGGGATCAGAAATCCACCGAGGGCGTGCAGGGCTACGCCGACCAGCTGCAAAAGCATGTCGAGGAGCTGGACACCCGCCTGAATGAACTGACCTTCCCGCCGGAGAAGGTGGTGGGCGGTGCCGCGGTGCTGATGGAGGAAGTGGCCGCCACCAAGATCTCGGGCGAGGAAGATCGCTACAGCCGCACCGACCTGTGGGACTTCCAGGCCAACTTCGAGGGCGCCTACAAGATCGTCGAGCTGTTCCGTCCGCTCATTCAGCGTGAAGATCCGGAATTCCTGAAGAAGACCGACCGGAACTTTGAAACCGTGTTCGACACCCTGAAGAAATACCGTGATGGCAAGAACGGTTTCGTCAGCTACGAAAAACTCACCGATCTGGATCGCAAGGTGCTGTCGGCCCGGGTGAACACGCTGGCCGAAGATCTGTCGAAACTGCGCGGCATGCTGGGCCTGAACTGATTGCCTTGATGTCGGGAAAACAGGGCCGCTGAGGCCCTGTTTTCACTTGGGTTGGTTGCACGGGAGTCTGCCATGCTGCCACCGGGGAAAGGTGTTTTTTCTGCCCGATGGCCTTGGATATTTGGCAACCTTGGCGGTTAACCGTCCCTTCACGGGAGGGTCTGCATTCAGTGTTGGCAGAGGGACTTCCCCAGAGAGTGTGTGAGATGCATTCATCTCTGGTTCGGTGGAGGGCCCTTTTCGTCCGGAAGGCTGGATATGCGAAAGACGCGCATCGTTGCCAGAGGAATTCTCTCGGCAACGCCTGTTTTTCGGTCGAAGAGCAGGATATTGCTTGGGGTGCTGAACACCAGCCTTCCGGAGCGCTCAAACTTGCCGTCGATGGATTTGACCGTCACACATGTAGCGTTTATGGCCTGCGCCTGCTCTCCAGGCGGTTTCTGGTTCGACGTTTTTTGCGGGGGGCTGACGGTGGCACAGTGTTCTGGCTCTATCACATAGTTCCGTGCGTAGCTCTGCCCGAATGTATAGCCTAGGGAAGGAATGAATGTTATGGCCAGGATGGACGTGTAAAGGCACAGAACAATGACTAGCAATGCCAAAGCCGAGAGCACCCAAGGTGCGAGCAGGCAGAACATTGCAATCGTGTGATAGCGCCATTCTTTTGGGTCAGGGCTGAACCTGGCCAGTATCTTTCCCTGCTTTCGTTCATTCCACCGTTGTTTAATGACTTCGCGTGAGGCACTCACCAAGACCAGCGCGGTGAGAGGGAAAAAGATCGTGACTCCCTGTGACCAGATTTGATTCAGCCAGGAGCTGTAGTCAGTCTGGCGGAGGATCTCCAACAAGCTGAAGACACCTTGCCAGTTGTTTTTCAGGAGGTCGAAAGGGGAGGAAGCCATCATGCCCGGTTCCATGCCGACGCTGGTACTCAAGCCAAAGACGATGCCGTAGCCGAACAGGGTGAGAATGACCGTGATGATGGCTAATCCACTGGTAATGATGGTTAGCCAGGGGCGGCTCGATGTGGTTTTTTGGGGGGGACGGGAGGCAGGGAGTGGAGTGTTGGCGGTTTCTTCCATGTGTTTCCTGAGGCATGCTTTGTTTTGGGGAATTCAGGATAATGGAAGGGAAAACTCTTTGCCTTTCCTATGAAGCTGCGGTTTGTGTCCTGTTCATCGTTGTCGTGATGACACTTTGGTGCGAGGGACTCTTTCCCGGTAATGGACATAGACTGCCTTAAGAGCGAGATGCTGGAGTCAAGGGGGCTTGATTGATTCCTGTCGTCTCGCCGAGAGGGAAACCCCTGTTTCACGCCTTGCCGGAGGTGGCAGGGGGTTCAGGCGCAGCCGGCATCGGCAACCGGGTGCCGATCGTCCAGAGCAGGGCTGCCAGCGCCACGCCGGCCAGGTGTGTCCACGCCAGCGCCTGAGCGCTGTGAAACACCAGTGGGGCGACGAAGGCCGACACCAGCGAGAAGAAACCCATCTGCATGAAGCTCTGCATCGAGGCGCCAAGTCCGCGCATCTGCGGGAAGATGCCGAGCACGGTGACGGTCATGCCCGGCATGGCGATGGCACTGCCCAGGTTGTAGAAGAACAGCGGAATCACCGCGAAGGGAACCGTCGGCGTGAAGAAATGGGTGTAGGCGACGCTGGCGGCGGTGGCGGTCAACGCGATGCTGAAACCGATCAGGGTGAGTTTTTCACTGGGCACCTTGCGGGCCAGCCGGCGTGCCAGGGTGGAGCCGCCGAGCATGCCGAGGGTGAACGGAATGAACAGCCAGCCAAAATCGGTTTCGGAGAGGCCCAGGATGCCGATGACGTAGGCCGAGGCCGAGCTGATGTAGAGGGCGATGCCCGAGAACAGCAGGGCGATGCCGGCGATCATCAGCATGAAGCGCGGGGTGCCCAGTGCCTTGCCGTAGTTGCCGAGGATGCTGCCGAGCCGCATGGGGGTGCGCTGTTCCACAGGCAGGGTTTCGGGCATGCCCCACTGGCAGATGGCCCACAGCACGGCGGCGTAGAGCGCCATCATCACGAATACCGAGTGCCATCCCAGGGTAGTCTGAAGCCAGCCACCGATGATCGGGGCAATCGAGGGGGCGATGCTGAACACCATCGTGATGAGTGCCATCACGCGCTGCGCCTCGGCGCCCGAGAAACGGTCCTGCACGATGGCGCGTGACAGCACCATGCTCATGCCGGCGCCCACGCCCTGAATGGCCCGCGCAATGATCAACACCTCGATGGTGTTGGCAAAAACCGCCAGTACCGAGGCGCCGCCATAGAGCAGCATCGAACTGAGCATCACCGGGCGCCGCCCCAGTGCATCGGAGGCCGTGCCGGCAAACAGCACCGTGATCGCCATCATGGCGATGTAGACGCTGAGCGTCTGCTGCATGGCAGCCGGCGTGATCTGCAGATCGTCGATGATGGCGGGGAAGGAGGGAAGGTAGGCGTCGATGCCCAGCGCCCCCACCATGGTCAGCATGGCGAGGGTGATGGTGATACCGGTATTTTTCAGCATGGGGGTGGGGGAGGGCGCTGCAGGAATAAGCGGCCCCATGCGGCAGGCATGGTGATGGCCGAATGACCCGGTTGTCGGGCTGTGGCCCGCATTTTCTCATGCTGGCGCGTTGCAGGGAGCCCGTGTCCGTCTTCGCCCTGCCTGCGGGGCAGGTCTTTCGTCACACTGGTGCGTGGCCTGTTTGTTCCCGGCAACAGTCCCCGTTGTTTTCCGCCGGGCAGATATCCAGAATCGGGTTCTCTGCATTCCGCTGTTTTCAGCTGTCTTTTCTGCGCCTCGCCGCGCGTTTCACCTCATGTCTTCTGCAGTCGTTCACGATGTCGTTGCCTCCAGCAAGGTTGCCCAATGGGGCACCCGGGCGCTTTTTCTGGTTGCGGGTCTGGCTGCCGCGGCCTGGGCCTCGCTGGTTCCCGATGCCAAGGCGCGCACGGGACTGGATGAAGGACAGCTGGGCGTGGTGCTGCTCTGTCTGGGTGTGGGTTCGATTCTGGCGATGCCGGTGGCGGGCGTGCTGAGCACGCGCCACGGCTGCCGCAAGGTGCTTGTCGTCTGTGGCTCGCTGATGTGCGTGTCGCTGCCCTTGCTGGCGCTGGCCAGCAACATCTACACGCTGGGGCTGGCACTGTTCCTGTTTGGCGCGGTCATCGGCATGTTCGACTGCGTGATGAACGTGCAGGCGATCATCGTCGAGCGCGACAGCAATGTTCCGCTGATGTCGGGCTTTCATGGCTTCTACAGTCTGGGCGGCATCGTCGGTGCAGCGCTCACCAGCGGCATCATGATGGCGGGATTTTCGCCGCTGAACACCGTGCTGCTGGTGACGATGCTGGCTGCCACCATTCTGGCGTTCGGGCTGCTCAATTCGCTGCCCTATGGCAATCCCAGCGAAGGACCGGCCTTTGCCTTCCCGCGGGGTGTGGTGCTGTTTCTGGGCCTGCTGTGCTTCACCGTCTTTCTGGCGGAGGGGTCGATGCTGGACTGGAGCGCGGTGCTGCTGACCGACAAGCATGGCATGAGCCATGCTCAGGCCGGTTTCGGTTTTGCCTGCTTCTCGGTGGCGATGACCATCGGCCGCCTCACGGGTGACAGGATCGTTGACCGGCTGGGGCGCCGGCTGGTGGTGATCGTTGGCGGGGCGCTGGCCGCTGCCGGCATCCTGGTGGCCACGATGCTGCCGGGCTGGCCGCTGGCGTTGCTGGGATTTGCGCTGGTGGGGCTGGGCTGCTCCAACATCGTGCCGGTGCTGTTCACGGCCGTGGGGCGTCAGACCCGCATGCCCCAGCTGGTGGCCGTGCCCGCCATGTCCACGCTCGGCTATGCCGGTGTGCTGGCTGGGCCGGCAGGTATCGGCTTCATCGCCCACCACAGCAGCCTGTCCACCGCCTTCCTGCTGGTGGCGGTGATGATGGTGGGCGTGGCAATCAGCGGGCGATTCCTGAAGGTGTGATCAGCCCCGGTACACCAGCGGTTCGGTCTTCTCGATGGTGTACCTGCCGGATTTCACGCTGTCGAGAAAGTGCCACTGACCGCTCACGGCTTCGGGCGTCACGTCGAGTGTCATGAAGCCGCGGCGCGAGGTATCGGCAAAGCGCAGGTCACGGACGACGTTCATGAAGATCTCCCGGGTCTGTGCCGGTGGAATGGTGGACAGGCCGGCTTCTTCTTCCATGCCGGGCGAGCTGATGCTGGTGGTGCCATACTCGAAGCCCACCACATTGCCGTCGAGCAGTGTCAGCTGGCTGGCCCAGGCGTTGTGGGTGTCGCCGGCCAGCACCACGAGCTTCTTGCGCCGCCGGTGCGCTTCGGCCAGCAGTCGCTCGCGCTCGGCCGGATAGCCGTCCCAGGCATCCATGTTGTAGCCCACCCGCGGGTTCAGGCGGGTGTCGAGCAATCGACGCTGCTCACCGCTGAGCGCGTCGGGGTTCTGTTCGGACAGGGCTCGCGCCGTCAGATACTCCTGAACGGCCTGCATGCTGGCGGCCACGGCGTTCGGGTTGGTGGCGGCTTCGCCGAAGCGGGACAGGATGCTGACCGGGAAGGTCATGCGGGCCATCAGCACCTGCTGGCCGAGAATCTGCCAGGTGGCCGTGCTGTCCTGCCACTGGTCGAGCAACCAGTTGCGCTGCTCGGCGCCCAGCATGGTGCGCGTGGGGTTCAGCAGTCTGGCCATCGTCAATACGGCCGAGGCCGCGCCCTGCAGTTCGCTCAGGTCGATCTGTTCCTCGCGGCCAACCACCCGGGTTTCGAGCATGCACAGGGTGAGCAGGTTGCCGAAATCGAAGCGGCGATAGATCTTCAGCGGGTTGGCCGGATCGGGCTGGCGAACCGGCAGCCATTCGTACCATGCCTGCAGGGCGGCATCGCGCCGTGCGCCCCAGCTGCCTTCGGTGGCATCGGTATGTTCCTCGGCTCCCGACAGCCAGGCGTTGTCGGCAATTTCGTGGTCATCCCAGATGGCAATCATCGGCATGGCTGCCGACATGAGCTTGCAGTTCGGGTCGGAACGATACTGGGCGTAGCGGGTGCGGTAGTCGTCGAGGCTGACGCATTCCTTGCGCGGCTCGGACACCCGATTCAGGCGTTCGGCATCGGCGCTGGCATAGCCGCCGGGGCCGTATTCGTAGATGAAATCGCCCAGGTGCAGCGCATATTGCGCGCCGCTGCGGGCGGCTTCGCCATAGGCATGGAAATAGCCGGCCGGGTAATTCGAGCAGCTGAGCACCGCAAAGGAGACGCGATCGACGCTGGCTGCGGGCAGTGTGCGTGTCTGGCCCACGGGTGAGGGCGTGGCGTCGGTGTCCAGGGGCGAATCATGCCGGAAGCGATAACAGTAGCTCTGGCCGGGTGCAAGGCCGAGAGCATCGACGCTGACGGTGTGGTTGCGCGTTGCGCTGGCAACGGCGTGGCCGCTGGCGATGATCTGGCTGAAGCTGGCATCGGGGGCCACTTCCCAGCGCAGCGGCACGTCGTCGAGGCGATTCGGATAGCGGGCGTGGGTCCAGAGGATCACCCGGTCGGCAAGCGGATCACCGCTGGCGACTCCGTAGTCGAAACGCGGGGCGTTGGGGTTCTCGTCGTCACCCCCGCCACAGCCGCTGAGCGCGAGGCCCGAGCCACCGAGTGCGGCGAGTGATGAGAGCCGGATGACGAAATCCCGGCGTGGATTGGGCATCGTGTCCGAGGCAGACTGGTGAGCGTCGTTGCGGGATGCCGTGGAGGAAGAACGGGCAGGAAGCGGGGCGGAAGATCCTGTTTTCATGGGGGGCTCCAGCCTGGCAGTGATGAAGTGCCCGGATTATGCCTGCAATCGTGAATTTTATTTAAGAAAAGATTAACGAATCGTTAACAGGAAGGCTGCTTGTTGTCTGTGCTCCTGCTGCGATCTTCCAGGGCTGGCCTCTCGTCCGCTGTCTTCAGATGAAGAAAAAGACCTCCCGGCAGCGGTGTGCTGAACGGAAGGTCTTCGGGTTGCCGTATGGGGCGCGCTGGCGGGCGGGTGGATGGCCCGGCCAGCGAGGTCGGGCAGCTCAGGTTCAGGCGCCGTAGACCTTGACGCGGTCGGCGAGCGGGGCGAAGGACTTCTCGCCAGCCGGGGCGGCGATGCCACCGAAGACGAGCTGGGCACGCAGGGTCCAGTCGGCCGGCACGTTCCAGGTGGCGGCCACGTCCTTGTCGATGACCGGGTTGTAGTGCTGCAGGTTGGCGCCCACGCCCACGGCGGCCAGCGCGTTCCAGATCGCGTACTGGTGCATGGCACTGGCGTGGTCGGCCCAGATCGGGAAGTTCTCGGCGTAGAGCGCGAACTGCTCCTGCAGGCCCTTCACCACCTTCTGGTCTTCAAAGAACAGCACGGTGCCGGCGCCTGCGGCGAACATGGCGAGCTTGTCCTTCGTGGGCTGGAACTTGTCGGCCGGCACGATGGCAGCCAGCGCATTCTCGGCGATCTTCCAGAGTTTCTCGTGCTCGGCACCCAGCAGCACGATCACGCGGGTGGACTGCGAATTGAAGGACGAGGGCGTGTGTTTGACTGCGTGCTCGACCAGCGCCACCACGTCCTTGGCAGGAACCGGCAGGTTCTTGTTCAGCGCGTAGATGCTGCGGCGGGTTTCGGCAACTTTCTGAAGGGTCTGAAGGGACATCTTGGTATGACTCCTGGAGGGGGAAAGCGAGGTGTGGGCGATGATAGCAACCGGCTGGGCCGCCTTCGGCCATCGCGCATCGACGGTGGTTTCGGCGTACCGGACGGCCAGACCGGGCGCTCAGATTGCGTCGGCGTTCCGCGGGCGCGCCTGATCCAGCGGGATCTGGCAGACGCTGGAAAGCAGCAGATAGAGGAAGACGAAGCAGAACAGTGCAGCGTTTTCGGTGATGCTCGACTGAGGCGGCAGCAGGTTGCTTGTGTATGTCAGCAGATGGCCGGCCGCTGTCAGGCAGCCAAGCAGCAAGGCCACCGGGCGTGTGAGAAGTCCGGTGAGCAACAGCGTGCCTCCCACGATTTCGAGGACGCCGGCCATGCCGTACAGCGACAGCAGCGTCACGCTGTCTTCTCCTGTCGAGACCGGAAAGCCCAGGAATCTGGCCGTGCCGTGCCAGATGTAGAGGTAGGCAGTGACGATGCGGA
>JAUNHU010000043.1:12314-24521 GCA_030523825.1 Lautropia sp.
CCCAGGAATCTGGCCGTGCCGTGCCAGATGTAGAGGTAGGCAGTGACGATGCGGAGCACCGACAGCAGTACTGGCTGCAAGCGTGAGCGCGCATTCATGGGAAGCCTCGAATGGGAATGTCTCGATCTCGAAGGATATTCAGGATCGATTCTATGTCATGAGAATGAAACGGAATGCGCTGAAAATGAATATACAGTTTCGTGAATCGAGATTATGGGCTGGTGTTGTCTGCCAGCGGACAGAACGACAGAGTCACCCGCAAGAAGGCTGGCAGAGGCGGGTAAGGACCCTGATTGTTGATCCCCGTCAAGCCGTGCTCACGGACGCTGGCGCAGGATATGGCCGCCAATTGGCCATTTCATTAACATGGTCTTCCATATGTCTCCTGATATGGAAGAAGAACAAACATGAAAACCAGCAGACGTGACGTACTCCGTACCGGCGCAGGCGGTGTTGCCGGGCTTGCCACCAGCGGATTGGGCGCTGGCGCACTGGCCAAGGCGCCATCAGCCGAGGCAGTCCCTGCCGTTGCGGGAGCCGCAGCAACGGCTCAGGGCGGTTTCACCGGCACCGTCAGCCATGCCACCCACTACGGGCCGCTCATCGCCTCGGTGAAGGACGGGCGCCTGGAGAGCGTGAGCGCGCAGGCCACCGACCGCATGCCCACCCCCATGCTGCTGGAAGGGGTGAAGGCGCGCACCTATGACAAGACGCGGCTGGCCGGGCCGATGGTGCGCAAGTCTTATCTGGAAGGCTGGAAGACCGGCGACACCAAACCGGAGCTGCGCGGCAAGGAACCCTTCGTGCAGGTGAGCTGGGATGTGGCGCTGGGGCTCACGGCCAAGGCCATTCTCGACACCATCGAAAAACACGGCAACGAGGGCTGCTTTTCCAGCTCCTACGGCGGCTGGTCGCATGCCGGCATCTTCCGGCCCAACGTGCTGCAGGGGCGCTTCTTCAACCTGCTGGGCGGCTCGTCGATGACCACCGGCGACTATTCGGCCGGTGCCGGCCAGATCATCATGCCGCTGGTGCTGGGCGATCTGGAAGTGTATTCGGCGCAGACCAGCTGGGAGGAAGTGAAGAAGCACAGCGAGCTGGTGGTGTTCATCGGCTGTGATCCCGACAAGAACAACCGCGTCGAGTACACGGTGGCCGATCACGAGATGTATCCGAACTGGGACGCCATCAAGCGGGCCGGGGTGAAATTCATCTCGATCAACCCGCAGATCACCACCACCGACCGGAAGGTGAATGCCGAGTGGGTGCCGATCGTTCCCAACACCGACACGGCGCTCTTTCTGGCAATGAGCCAGTATCTGGTCAGCCAGAATCGCCACAACCGCGAATTCATCGAGCGCTACACGGTGGGCTTCGATCGCTTCCGGGCCTATCTCGAAGGCAAGGATGCCGATGGCACGCCGGCCAAGACGCCCGAGTGGGCAGCAGCCATCACCGGCATTCCGGCGGCGCGCATCCGCCAGCTGGCCGACCTCTTTGCCAGCAAGCGCACGCAGCTCTGCGGTTCGTGGGCCATCCAGCGCGCGCATCACGGTGAAATGCCCTACTGGGCCATCGTCAATTTCGCCTGCATCCTGGGCAACATCGGTTTGCCGGGGCAGGGCGTGGGCTTTTCGTGGCACTACGGTGGTGGCGGCACGGCGCAGTCGGGTGCAACTCCGCCCACCGGCCTGTCGCAGGGGCGCAATCCGGTCAAGAAAATCTGCCCGGCCTCGCGCATCACCGAGATGCTGGAGAACCCCGGCAAGGCGTTCACCTACAACGGCAGCCACTACACCTATCCGAAGGTGAAGCTGATCTACAACGCCGGCAACAATTTCCTGTCGCATCAGCAGGATCTGAACGGCCTGATCCGTGCGCTGCGCCATGTCGATACCGTCATCGTGCAGGATTGCTGGTGGACCGCATCCACGCGCTGGGCCGACATCGTGCTGGCTGCCACCACCACCGTCGAGCGCGACGACATTTCTTCCGGCGGCACCTACAACATCGACAAGGTCTATGCGATGAAGCAGGTGATCAAGCCGGTGGGCGATGCACTCGATGATTTCGAGATCTTCAGGCGTCTGGCCGAGTTGTGTGGCGTGGAGATGGGCTTTACCGAGGGGTTGGACCCGATCGACTATGTGAAGGCGGCCTATGAAGCCAGTTCGGCCGCTGCGGTGATGCCGTTCGACAAGTTCTGGGAAGAAGGCGTGGTGCAGCTGAAGATTCCCGAGGCGGCCCAGCGTTGGGTGCGCCACGGCGATTTCCGCGCCGATCCGCAGAAGAACCCGCTGCACACGCCCACCGGCAAGATCGAGATGTATTCGGCCACCGTCGAGAAGATGAACCTGCCCGACTGCCCGCCGATGCCCAAATGGCTGGAGCCGGCCGAATATCTCGGCAACGCGAAGAAGGGCATGCTGCATGTGGTCAGCCCGCACCCCTACAACCGCCTGCATTCGCAGATGGCCAACGCCGAGCCGGTGCGCAAGACCTATGCCGTGCAGACCCGCGAGCCGCTGACCATCAACGTGCGCGACGCCAGGGCGCGCGGCATCAAGGATGGTGATCTGGTCGAGCTGTACAACGACCGCGGCGCCATCGTGGTGGGCGCGAAGGTTTCCAAGTGGATCATGCCGGGCGTGGTCAGCATCCAGGAAGGCGCCTGGCCGCAGCTCGACAGCAAGGGACGCTGCAACAACGGGCTGGTGAACTTCATCACCTCCAGCCGTCCTGCCAGCGGCCTCACGCAGGCCACCACGGCCGATACGTGTCTGGCTTACCTGCGCAAATGCAAGGACGCCGATCCGGGCGGCAGCAAGGCGTTCGAGCCGCCCGTCATCCTGCAGAACACTGCGCTGAAGATCGACGACGCGGCGTTCGGACTGGAACGGGCAACCGCTCTGCGTGAAAAGGCCGTGGCCTCGCTGTCGCCGGGCGAGAAAATCTTCTATCAGCGTTGCACGGTCTGCCACGGCCCGCGTGATCCGGCACAGTTCACCGGCAAGCAGTGGGAAGGCATCATGCAGAGCATGTTCCCGCGTGCCGGCCTCAACGAGTCCGAGCAGCAGCTGGTGCGTGAGTTCCTGATGCAGAACGCCAAGCAGTAAGCGTTTCGCCCGAAAAGGCCCCCGTCAGTGTGCATGATTGCCATGTGCCATTCCGGGGGCTGCGATCCTTCCAGAAAAACTCCTGTTTTCCGACGGAAGGCTGGATGGGGCAGGAACAAGTTCTGGCAATAGAAAGGCCCCGTTTTCGGGGCCGTTTTTTTAGCAGCACCGGCTTCCTGCCGCGACTACCTCAGGGCGTTGTCTTGACTCCGTGATACAGCTTTTCGCGCGTTGCACGCCATGTATCTGGCAGACGCTGGATACATGGCTGCGGCATCGGCTGCGATGTTCACGGATTGGGCACTGGAAGTGTGGCAGGACGATCCCATTCCTTTCGGGCTGAAATCGCCCCGGCCTTCAGCAGCGTTCAATGCTGCTCGGGGTGCCGTCCTCATCGAGGGCTTCTTCCTGCACGCCCGCGCAGCCGGCTGCGCCGTCGGTGCGCGGCGAGAAGAAGACCGGCAGCATCTTCACGCCCTGCAGGATGAAGGCGGCGCACCACAGCAGGCCCGCCAGGTTCAGCAGCAGGGTGGCGTCGCCCCACCAGGCGCCGGCACGTGCGAGGGCCGAGAGCACGATCAGTACCGCACCCACGATCACCCAGGGCCTGCCGTCCTTGTCCTGCCCGCTGTGGGTGTAGCCGGCAATGCAGATGACGGCGTACACGGCGAGCCCCAGCGCGCCGGTGGTGAGCAGGTGCATGCCTGGGCTGATGCCTGCGTTGCCGCTGAGCAGGGCCAGGCCAATGGCGCCATAGCCCAGCGCCATGAAGACGTAGACACCATAGAGCATCAGCGGCCAGCGGTGAAAGAGCGCACGCCCCACGTGCCAGTCGTTGAGCAGATTGAGCATGGCGGCCGATGCTGCCAGCGCCACCCAGCCGGTGACGCGGCTGTCGGGCAGCCACCAGTGCAGGGCCGTGAACAGGCTGATGCAGAAAACCGCAAGGTGCCGGCGCGGCGGCCGGGCCAGGTAGGTGGTGATCCTGTCGTCATCGTCGCGGGGCAACGGGGGATTGGCTGGTGTGGCGGGGAGTGACTGTGTGCTGGCGTTTGCGTCGTTTCCGGCGGCGAGGGAGGCGGATGCTTGCGCAGTGGCCGCCGTGAGGGCTTCGGCCTGGTCGCGGGCGCGGCTTTCGTCCAGACTGGTGTTGACGATGGCCATCGAGATGCGGCTCATGGCCACGACGATCAGTGCCATCAGCACGCCCAGCGTGGCGTGCAGCCATCGTAGCGGCATCTCGCCGCGCAGGGCATCGACATAGAAGCCGCATGCCGTGGCGATGAGTGCCACCGAGGACCAGAGAAAGCCCTGCTGCCTGAAACCGGGATCGTGCCAGAGCCGGGGTGCGATCAGCACGGTGAGGTAGAGCATGAGGCCTGCGTGGGCGAGCCCCGAGACGAGCAGCGCCGCCGTGGGCCACCAGCCGGTGAGCCAGAAACTGATACGCCCCAGCAGCCACAGCGCCAGCAGCCTGCGCGCTGCTGCGGCATCGAAAGACGGTGTCGAGGTGAATTCGGGCACGGCCGTGAGTGCGAAGCCGGCCACGGCTGCCAGACCGAAGCCCATGACCAGCTCGTGCGCATGCCAGACGATGGGGCCACCGGGTACCTGTGGCAGCGGCCAGCCAGCCCCGAGAAACAGCAGCCACAGGGCAAGCAGGCCCGGTGCGCTGAGAATGGCAACGGCAAAGAAGGGGCGAAAACCGCATAGCCAGAGCGGATGGGCGACATCCAGCCACCCGGCGGGAGTTTTCGCAGGCGGTGCAGACCGTGCCTTGCCGGGCTGGGCCGTGCCCCGGTGTGGCGTGTTCGGGGAAGAAGCCCCGTTACCGGCCCGGTCGGGAGGGGGAGCGTTCAGCATGCGTTTTTCCGGTGGGCGGATCGGGGCACAGAGTGGATCGGCTGGCCGGTGGCCACCAGTGGCGCTGTGGCCGTGCCTGCATCCGTTCGGACGGCATCTGTCTGTGGCAGATCGAAGGCGGCGCGCACGACAGGCTGGGCCAGCAGCGTGGCTGTCTGCTGATACACCCAGGCATCATCACGCTGAATGGCCGGTACGGACAGGTCCATGCGCCAGACGAAACGGCCGGGATCGCGGGCCATCACCAGCACGGTATCGGCGAGCGTCACCGCTTCCATCACGTCGTGGGTAATCATCAGCACGGCCAGCTGGCGAGCGGCCTTCTGCGTCAGCAGCAGCCGGTGCATCTGGGCCTTCAGGCCGATGTCCAGCGCGGCAAAGGGTTCGTCCAGCAGCAGCAGGTCGGGCTCCAGCACCAGTGCCCGGGCCAGCGCGGCGCGGCTCTGCATGCCGCCGGAGAGTTCGTGCGGAAACTGCCCCAGTGCCAGCGCGTCCAGTCCCAGCGTGTTGCCCATCGTGCGGGCAGCGGCCAGTCGCTCGCGCCTGCCCACGCCGCGTGCCTTCAGGCCCAGCGCGATGTTGTCCTCGGTGGTTTTCCAGGGCAGCAGGTGTGGTTGCTGAAAGAGCAGGCCGGTGCGCACGAAGCCGTTGTGCACCCGACCATCCTGCACGTCGAGCAGGCCGGCGCAGAGGTTCAGCAACGTCGTCTTGCCACAGCCCGATGGCCCCACCAGGGCAATCGTGCGCCCGGCATCCAGCCGCAGCGAAATCCCTTCGAGCACGGTGCGGGTGGCAAAGGTGTGATCCAGTGCCTCGACGACGAGGGCAGGGGCGGCATCTGCCTCTTGAGCCGGAGGCCCGGCGGTACGGGTGGCGGCGTCAGCTGATTCTGTGCCCGATGCCACAGGCAATGCAGCGTCGGATACGGTACCGGGTGATGGTGCGGCATGCCGGGGGCCAATGGGCGTCGTCGGGTCGGTGTTGTCGTCGCCTGTCATCGGGCGCGCGCTCTGTGGGGGGAGGGGCATATCGGCGGTCGGGGAATGGTCGGTGTCCATCGTGCCCTCAGCGTGTGCCTGAATCGCGCCAGCGTTCGATCTCGCGCTTGATGGGCTCCAGCACCAGATATTCCAGCGCCAGCAGCACCAGCACCACGGCGGCAATCCAGGCGAGCGTGCCGGGCATGTCGAGCTGGGCGCGGGTGGTGGCCAGCGCCGCGCCCACGCCATCGCTGGACGACAGCAGTTCGGCCATCACCACCACCTTCCAGGCGCTGCCCAGTGCCACGATCCACACCGGAAACAGGTAGGACAGCACGTGCGGCCCATAGAGGTCGGTGATGCGCATGTGCCAGGGCAGCCGGTAGACATCGGCTAGGTCGCGCCAGCGCCGCTCCAGCGTGCGTGCGCCCTGCAGGCCGCCGGCAAACACGATGGGAAAGCCGGCGATGAAGACGGTGAAGACCGGCGTGCCGTCGCCGGTGCCGAACCACAGCATGGCCAGCACCAGCCAGGCGATGGGCGGGGTGCCCAGCAGCACCGTTACCCAGGGGCGCGACATCATCGCGGCTGTCATCGACATGCCGGCTGCCACGCCCAGCACGCTGCCGAATAACACTGCCAGCCCGAAGCCGGTGAAGGCACGCCGTGCCGTCGTCGCCAGTTGCGGCCAGAAGGCGTCGAGGCTGTCGGTGCCGGCCTTCATCAGGCCGATGAGGGTGGCGGCGGTTTCGAGCGGCGCCGGGAGCACCAGCGGGCCATAGTGGGCTGCCAGTGCCTCCCACAATGCCAGCCCCAGCGCCAGGCTGGCCAGCGCGCCCCAGCCGCTCCACAGGTAGGCGGGCAGGGCAGACAACCATGCCCAGATCAGTTTCATGGGGCGGTACTGTAATAGAAATCATCCGGTGGCAACTTGCCGCCGATCAAGCCCGGCTGATGCGCACGCAGCTGCTCATAGAAGAACTTCAGCGCGTCCTTTGCGTCGGCGGCTGTCGTCATAGGGGAATCCTCGGCACGGATGGCATCGGCCACGCCTTCGGGGGTGAGCGCATCGACGCGGGCCGCCACGGCCTTGCCGCATTCGTCCGGGTTCTTCTCGCACCAGTCGGCCGCCTTGATGCAGGCTTGCTGAAAGCGGGTCGCCAGTGCGGCATTGTCCAGCTGCTGTCCCAGCATGATGATGCCGGCCTGCGGGATGCGCGGTTCGGTATTGAACACCTTGCCCCATTCGGCCTGCAGGTTCACGCCGCGATGCAGCTCGGGCGCGATGGCACTGATCGGGAAGGATTGCGTCTTGCGCAGCCCCACCGAGATGGCAGGCTCGGCCAGCAGGGCGTTGTCGGCCCGCCGGGTAATCAGCAACTGCATGGCATCGAGCGGCGAGGCCACATAGCGCAGCTTCATGTCCCTGCCCACGTCGATGCCCTGTTTCTTCGCCACCAGCCGGAAAATGAAGTCCGGCATGTCGCCCCGGAAGGGCATGACGATTTCCTCGCCCTTCAGGTCGGCCAGCGTTTTCCTGCTGCCATCGCGCGACAGCACCCACAGGATGCCCCAGACGCCGATGTTCATCAGCCGCAGCTTAACCCCCCGGTTGTAGAGATTGGCTGCCACGTTGCTGGGCACCGCCAGAAAATCCACCTCACCCTTGATGGCCATTGCCCGCAGCTGGTCGGGCGTGCGCCAGCTGACGAACTCCACCTGCTCGGCCACGTCGTTCAGCGCGCCGCTGTCGACGATGCGGATCAGCGGGTTGGACACCAGCGCATAGGGGCCGGCGAGCACCAGTTTCTTCAGCTTCGGGCCGTTCCAGGGAGGGGCCTTCTTCGATGCAGCGCCGGCAGCTGTGGCAGTGCCCGCAGCGGTTGCACCCGATGCGCCACCCGTCGATGAGGTGCCGGATGTGGCCGCCGTACCTCCCTGTGCAAGGGCGGTCGGCAACATCGAACCGAGCAGCAGACCGGCCGTGCTGGAAAGCAGCGCCCGCCGGCTGCTGGCAGGGTGCATGCCGGGAAGGCCGCCTGCATCGGCCAAAGAAGGAATCCCATGCCCACTGACACCGGCACCCGATCCGGCGTCAGGCGCTGAACCATGTGCTTGCCTGGCTGATGACATCTTGCGTCCTCCGAAGGTGGGGCGTTCCGAAAGCGGGGCTTTGACGGCGTCCCGGGGTTGATTGGGGGTGAGGCTCGTGCCCCGTCGGCAGGCCCACGTGCGTCAGCTGGGGCCACGAGGCCATGCTCGGGCTTCGGCTCGTCCGTTGGTCAACCCGCTCGCCTCAGCTGCCTGGTTACGGCAGGGAGCGGGCCGGCAGACGGGAGCATGTTGCTCAGAAACTGCCCTGCCACGAGAGCTGCACACTGCGGCCGGCAGCCAGCAGCTCGTTGCCGCTGATGCCCTGGGCCAGATGCTCATGGTAGCGCTTGTCGCTCAGGTTCTTCAGGGCAAGGCGCAGGGTGTGCTGCGGGGCGAACTGCCAGTCGGCCCCCACATCCAGCAGCGCGTAGCCCGGCGTGGCGTCTTCACGCCCGCGCGTGAAGCGGGTGGCGACACGCTTTTGCCTGCGCACGAAATACGCATCCGCATCCACCGACCAGGCGCTGTTATGCGGATGCACCTGCCAGCCGACCCGGGCGTCGATGCCGTTGGTGGTGAAGGTCACGTCGGTGCGGGAGATGTCGCGCCCCAGACCATTGGCGTGGCCGTAGATGCTGCGCTTCATTTTGGACAGGATGACAGGACAAGCTGCAAACAGAAAGAAAAACCATTCTTGCAAGTGAGTTACAAATCCCTTGCCCTTGAATGTACGCCTGCAGGTCAGGGTTGCTGATTGATGCGTGTCAATCGGGGAGGGAGATGGCCGGTGATATCCGGTGAGGCTACAGATCCGGGACGAGCCCTGGGACCTGACGAACGAACAGCTGATCGGCGTACTACGGCAGCTTGATGGGCACTGATTGCGAAGGGTGCCCAGCTGCAAAAGGAAAAACGCGAAAAGGGAAAAACACGGTCCGACATTCCGACAGGCGGCATCTGCTGGATGGGCCGCGTGCGGCTGGACGAGAAGCCCTTCACTGCGCCGGCGGACGGCATGCGGCAGGATGGAAGGACGTGGCGCCTGGCGCGTGTCTGGATGAAAACGCGACCTTGTGCGCCGACAGATTGGTGGACGTTGCAGCCAACGGATGCACGGATGACTTTCCACTGGTTGCCGTCCTTTTCGCGGAGGCACCATCCATGTCGCAAGTATCTCTGAACGAGCAGGCTGGTACGACTGAGAACAACAAATTCGTCGGCCGCGTGATGACTCGACCGGCAGTGTTTGTCTATGTCGTGATGGCCTTGCCGTTTGTCGCTGCATATGCCATCAGGACAACCCCATCGAAACATCTCATCGCCTTGCCGTGGAGGGATGTGGCATTTTTCTGGCATCCGGCGGTGATTTTCATCCCGCTCCTGCTGATGCTGACCGTGCATCGGGTGAGGCAGCCGCGTTTCTGGGTACAGGGCTTTCTGGGATCGGCCGTTATGCTGTATCTCTGGAATCAGGTCGTCGACTATCTGCGCAGACATCCCCATGTGGACGAAGACAGGTTGCTTTACGCATTCCATAGTTCCAGGGATGCGGTGATGTGGTCGCTGGCTGCGATGGCATTGTTGCTTTTCCTGGCATTGCCTTGGTTGCAGACCTTCGTGGCAGAAGCCAGCCCGCGGCGCATGAAGCGGGAGATGCGCTCGGCGTTTTTCTGGCAGATGGTGTTCATTGTTGCTGTCACCTGGTTTTTCTTCCGCGCACACGCCTACCTGAGGCCTGTGATACTGCGATGGGTAGACTCGATGCCAGGCGGCATGTTGACGATTCTGCTCGCCATGATGATCATGCCCGTGATTCACGGAATTTGCGTGTCTGTTGGCATGTACCTTGTGCGCAGCCGGCGTCCGATTGCGGTCAGGATGGAAGGCTGGATGATCCAGCTGCTTGGCAAGGGGATGCCGGCTTTTGCCGTCGCGGCCGTGCTGGTGGCTCTCGGTATGTTGATTCCCAGCTTGCGGGAATCATTGCTGAGCGAGGCGCACGCTCCCCTGTTTGTGTGGGGGCCTCTGCTCGGGATGCTGCTTTCGATCAATGCGGCGTGGTGGCTTGGATACCAACCAGCGCCTGACGGGGAGCTTGCGGCCTCAGCAGGCGCTGATCGGGGCAGCCCCAGGCAATCAGTTCATCGGCTGATGCTTGCCGGGCTGTTTGCCGTGCCTGTGCTGGCGGGAGCGTTGGCTTACCACATGTTCTCCTGCGTTCAGCGGTGTGGCGTGGGGCCCGATACAGTCGCGATGGTGTTGATCCTCGTCGTGCTCTCGTTGCAGTCGCTCGGCTACATCTGGGCTGTGTTCAGGCGCACGGGTGGCTGGATGGAAGGCATCAGGCCGGTGAACACAGCAATCTCCGTGCTGGCAATCGTGCTGTGCTTCGCCTGGCTTTTTCTGGCCTTTGCCTGAAAGATGCGGGGCCACGGTACAGCGAAATGACTGTGAAATGGTGGCTGGCAGGTCAAAGTTGTTGCATCACTGCTCGCCACCACGCCGCTGCTGTTCAATGGCCCGCTGTCTGATCTCGACAGCTTCCGTTGGCTGGAGGGAGTCGTGCAGCCTTGGGAAGCATCCTTGCCGTGAGTCACAACGGTTTTCACTGGTTGGCATGCAGCGGGCCTTGTTTCTGGGGCAGTTGCGTCCCGCTCCACTGAAAGTTGTATCCCACGCCGCAACGCGGGATGATTGACCCTTGGATCTTTCGGGGATATGGGATGGAGCGGGAGCAGCGTGATTTGACCAGCGGGGGGCGTCCGGGCAACGGCCCTGGGGAGAATGCCACTTTGGAGAGCACCACGCTGCGGGCAGCCGAGGGCGCGCGAGCGGGCCATCGGCCGCTGGATATCGAGGTGGTGTCGGTGCAGTCGCTGGTGGTGTATGGCCGGGTGGGCAACAACGTGGCTTGGCCGGTTCTGCAGCAGGCCGGGCTGGTCAGCGCCATCGTGCCCACGGTGATGTTCAGCAACACACCGCATTACCCCTCCATTCATGGTGGCGCCATTCCGCCCGGCTGGTTTGCCGGTTATCTCGATGACCTGCTGGCGCGCGAGGCGCTGGGCCGGCTGCGCGCCGTGCTGGTGGGATACATGGGCGACCCGGAGCAGCTGGACATCCTGTCGCGCTGGTTGCAGAAGGTGCGCGCCATGCACCCGCAGCTGCTGGTGGTGGTCGATCCGGTCATTGGCGACGACGATTGCGGCGTGTATGTGAAGCCCGGCATTCTGGAACGCTACCGGCACGAGCTGCTGCCAATGGCCACCGGGCTGACACCGAACGGCTTCGAGCTGGCATCGCTGACGGGGCTGGACGTGGGCAGCAGCGCACAATGCGTCGAGGCGGCCCGCAGCCTGCTGGGTGACGGGACGCAGTGGGTGGTGGTGACGAGTGCGGCGCCCGCTGAATGGCCCGCCGGCAGCATGCAGCTGGTGGTGGTGACGAAGGACGACGCCCAGGTGTTGACGCATCCGCGCATCGACAGTACCAGCCGCGGCACCGGCGATCTGTTCAGCGCCACGCTGCTCACCCGCCTGCTGGCCGGGAAGGGGCTGACCGAGGCTGCGCGTGCGGCGGCAGAGCAGGTGGGCGTGGCGCTGCAGCGCACCCGGGACGCCGGGAGTGCAGAACTGATCCTGCCCTGATCTTTCCTCGCGCTCAGGCGACTTTTTCCGGTGCAGGTGGAAGGCAAGTTGCAGGCTTGGGTGGGTGAATCGTCATCGCTCAAGCGTGTGCGTGCCTTCTTGACAGCGACGGCGGGAGGGTTGGCGCAGCAGAGGCTGTCCGGAACAGAGAGGCTGCCACCCGCGTCAAAAACCGACAGCCAAGGATATGTTTGGGGCCAGCCGGTTTCCTGCTGTGATGCGGGCAATAAAAAAGAGCCTTTCGGCTCTTTGGGGCCGCCGGAATGTCGGCAGGCGAATGTATATGGAATGGAGCGGGAGACGAGTCTCGAACTCGCGACCTCAACCTTGGCAAGGTTGCGCTCTACCAACTGAGCTACTCCCGCAAGCGAAAAGCCCTGGAGGGCTCTTGCTGCAATCGACGTGCCCTGAAGGGGCAAGCCAGTGAAAACTGGAGCGGGAGACGAGTCTCGAACTCGCGACCTCAACCTTGGCAAGGTTGCGCTCTACCAACTGAGCTACTCCCGC
>JAUNHU010000192.1 GCA_030523825.1 Lautropia sp.
GGTTTCAGTTCACTCACCAGCACACCGGCCACGATCATCGCGCCGCCGATGATCGACGACACCGGCATGCGCTCTCCGGCCAGCGCCCCAACCACCCCGGCCCACACCGGTTCGCCTGCATAGATGACGGTGGCCCGGGTGGGAGACACCGATTTCTGCGCCCAGTTCATCGTGAACTGGATGACGATGCTGCTGAGCGCCATCGCTGCCGCTGCCACCAGCCACACCCATGAAAACGCCGGAATCTGCTCGCCGGCGAACGGCATCAGCGCCCACGAGGCAAGCCCTGCCACCAGCAGCTGCACCACCGTCACGCGCTTCACGTCGACCTTGCCGGCATAGAAGCCGATGCAGATGACTTCGGCCGCAATGGCAAGAGCGCTGAGCAGGGTGGCCAGCTCACCGATGGTGAGCGTGATGCTGCCGCCTTCGGGGCCGGCCAGCAGCAACAGGCCCACGAACGCCAGGCCCGTGCCGATCCAGCTCATCAGCCCCGGCGGGCGCTTCATGACCAGCCATTGCAGCAGCGGCACCAGTGGCACGTACATTGCCGTGATGAAGGCCGACTTGCTGCTGGAAATGGTTTGCAGACCGTAGGTTTGCAGGCCATAGCCCGCCAGGATGGTGAGTCCGATGAGGGTGCCGGCCCTGATTTCCTGCCAGGTGAGCCCGGCCAGTGCGCGTCGGAACACCAGCATGCCGAAGACGGCGGCCAGCACGAAACGCAAGCCCACGAAGAACAGCGGGCCGCTGTATTTCATGGCGGTGTGCACCACCAGAAAGGTGCCGCCCCACACCATCGTCACGGCAATGAGCGCCAGCTCCTGCCGGCTGAAGCGAAGGAAGGATGGCAGACGGGAGGGGGACGCCTCGGTGTCGTGCGGCGTGGGGGTGTTGCTCATGGGGAAGATGGCGCAGTGGCGAGGACGACGGATGCGGGCAGCCGGTGCGGCATCTGGCCACTGCAGGTATGGCAAAGGAAAGACGACCGGATTCTACCTGCCGGGGTGTGATGTGCAGGCCCCGCACCGCGCAGCACGCACACGCCAGTGGCACACGGCAGTGGCACATGGCAGTCGCCGGGCATGCACCAGGCCGGCGCTGGCCTTGAGCGGCGTCAGTGCCGGTCTTCGAGCGCAGCCAGTGCCTGTGCGGCCTTTTGCAGGTGGGGCAGATAACGATCCACCTGCGCCAGCGAAACCCGCATGGTGGGGCCCTGCAGGGCCACGCCCAGATTCGATTTTCCGTGGCGGCTGGGTACCAGCACGGCCAGGCAGATCAGCCCGGGCAGGAATTCCTCGTTGTCGACGGCATAGCCGTCGCGCCGGCAGCGCTCCAGCTCGTCGTCGAGCGCTTTGGGGTCGACGATGGTGTTGGCCGTGAGCCGTTCCAGTGGCGCATCGCCGAGCAGTTGCTGACGCTGGCGCGGGGGAAGCTGGCTGAGAAACAGCTTGCCGGTGGCCGAGCAGTGTACCGGCACCCGTGCTCCCGGATGCAGGTAAAAGCGCAGCGGTGCAGCCGTTTCCACGCGATCAAGATAAACCACCTCGCCACTGCTGAGCGCCGTCAGGTTGCAGCTTTCGCCCACGGCTTCACGCAGCTGTTGCAGGATGCGGTGGCGCGCACCGTGCAGGCTGTCGTTGCGAAGCAGGCCGTTGGCGATCTGGCGCATGCGGTTGCCCATGCCGTAATGGCGCTCGTCGCCATCGCGCTGCAGGATGCCGGCCGCTTCCAGTTGCTGCAGCATCCGGTACACGGTGGGCTTGGGCAGCCCGGTTTCTTCCACCATCTCCTGCAGGGTGAAGTGACTGGTGCCGCGGCTCATGGCTTCCAGAACCATGAACAGCCTTACCGTGGGGGTGGCCAGATGTGAGCCGGAGGTATCCGTGTCATCGGGCAGGTTGGTTGTCTCATCGGTCGTCATGGGGAAATCCTGATGGCCTGTCACGGCATGCCTTGTACTGATCCAACGGGAGAAATGTATCAGGCTGCACCGATGCTGCCCGGCCTCCGTGCGGTGGCGGAGGCGAGTGATGGCATCACCCAGCGTCGTCAGATGGCGCGTGGCTCCCTGACAGCACGCGGTTTTGGGGCCAGCGCCGGGACGAACAAGTTCATAACACGCTCTAGGGAAAGCATGGGGTATGGGGCAGGGCACTTGACAAAGCGCTGCGCAGGCACAAAGATAGCGTCAAGTTTTATAAAACGGAACGTTTTGTTCTGTTTTTTGCCAAAAGAGACCGGAGAGGAGGCTCAAATGGGAGACGACAAGCGGCAAGTGGTTCAAGGGGTGAACAGGATGACCCCGTCGGAAGCCTTCGTCGAGACGATGGTGGCCAATGGCGTGACCGACATGTTCGGCATCATGGGTTCGGCCTTCATGGACGCGATGGACATCTTTGCGCCGGCCGGCATCCGGCTGATTCCGGTGGTGCATGAGCAGGGTGCTGCCCACATGGCGGACGGCTACTCGCGGGCCAGCGGCCGTCATGGTGTCGTCATCGGCCAGAATGGCCCGGGCATCAGCAACTGCGTGACAGCCATTGCGGCAGCCTACTGGGCACATAGCCCGGTGGTCATCGTCACGCCCGAAACCGGCACGAAGACGATGGGCCTCGGCGGCTTCCAGGAATGCAACCAGTTGCCGATGTTCCAGGAGTTCACCAAGTACCAGGGCCACGTCACGCACCCGGCGCGGATGGCCGAATACACGGCGCGCTGCTTCGACCGTGCACTCTCGGAGATGGGGCCGACCCAGCTCAACATCCCGCGCGATTATTTCTACGGCGACATCGAGGCCGAAATTCCGAAGCCGATGCGCCTGGACCGTGGCCCGGGCGGTGACGAGAGCCTGAATGCCGCTGCCGAGCTGCTGGCGCAGGCGAAATTCCCGGTCATCATTTCCGGGGGCGGTGTGGTCATGGCCGATGCCATCGAGGAGTGCAAGCAGCTTGCCGAACGTCTGGGTGCGCCGGTGGTGAACAGCTACCTGCACAATGACAGCTTCCCGGCCAGCCACCCGCTGTGGTGCGGCCCGCTCGGCTATCAGGGCTCGAAGGCAGCGATGAAGCTGATCTCGCAGGCCGATGTGGTGGTGGCGCTGGGCTCGCGGCTTGGTCCCTTCGGCACGCTGCCGCAGCACGGCATGGACTACTGGCCGAAGGAAGCGAAGATCATTCAGATCGACGCCGACAACAAGATGCTGGGTCTGGTGAAGAAGATCTCGGTGGGCATCTGCGGCGATGCCAAGGCATCTGCCAGGGCGCTGCTGGCTCGTCTTGCCAACAAGACATTGGCCTGCGATGCCACCAAGGCCGAGCGCGCGGAAAAGGTCAAGGCCGAAAAGGCTGCCTGGGAAAAGGAACTCGATGCCTGGACGCACGAGACCGACCCCTTCAGCCTGGACATGATCGAGGAGCAGAAGAAGGAAAAAACCTTCAACGGCGGGCAGTATCTGCATCCGCGTCAGGTGCTGCGCGAACTGGAAAAGGCCATGCCGCCCGACGTGATGGTGTCCACCGACATCGGCAACATCA
>JAUNHU010000044.1 GCA_030523825.1 Lautropia sp.
CGAGTTCCACCACCCGCTGGAAATCGGTGAAGTTGTCGGGCGGGGGGCCGCCCAGATTGATGAGCACCTGCCGGTGGCTGGGCGGCGCCTCGGCGGTGGACGCTGCCAGCAGAACCGGTGTGCGTCCGGCCAGGGGGTGACGCACCGACACGTGCGGGATGAACGACAGCGGCTCGAAGGTCCACAGCGCGTGGTCGAACTGGGTGAGCCGCTGGGTGTCGTCACAATAGACCACCACCTGATGACCTGCATGCCAGACCTTGCGGACGAGTCGGCAGCCGTAGCGGCTGAGATCCGGCACGTTGAAATGGAAGTCGACTTGCGTCATGGACGGGCAGCAGGGGCTCTGGAGGTGGTTTGTCCGGCAATCAGCCGGCCCGATCCATCAGGAAACGGGTGAGCAGCGCCACCGGACGACCCGTGGAACCCTTGTTTGCACCCGAGCGCCAGGCCACACCGGCGATGTCGAGGTGCGCCCACGGGTAGTTGCCGGCAAAGCGCGACAGGTAGCAGGCTGCCGTGACGGCGCCGGCCGCACGGCCGCCGATGTTGGCCATGTCGGCAAAGGGCGAGCGAAGCTGTTCCTGATAGGCGTCGTCGAGCGGCATCGGCCAGCAGGTGTCGTTCACCTGCTTGCCGGCGGCGTGCAACTGCGCAGACAGTGCCTCGTCGTTGGCGAACAGGCCGGCATGCTGATGGCCCAGCGCAATCACGCAGGCGCCGGTGAGTGTTGCCACATCGACCACCGCTGCCGGCTTGAAGCGCTCGGCGTAGGTGAGGGCGTCGCAGAGCACCAGGCGACCTTCGGCGTCGGTGTTGAGGATTTCCACCGTCTTGCCCGACATCGTGGTGACGATGTCGCCCGGACGGGTGGCGGTGCCCGAGGGCATGTTCTCGGCGGCAGCGATGATCACCGTCAGGTTGACCTTCAGCTTCATCTGCGCCACGGCCTGCATCACGCCGAAGACCGAGCCGGCACCGGACATGTCGTACTTCATTTCATCCATGTCGGCCGAGGGCTTGATGGAGATGCCGCCGGTGTCGAAGGTGATGCCCTTGCCCACCAGCACGATGGGCGCCTTGCGGGCGCCGGTTCCCTTGTACTCCATCACGATCAGCTTCGGTGGCTGGGCCGAGCCCTGCGCCACGGCAAGGAAGGCGCCCATGCCCAGCGAGGCCATCTTCTTCTGGTCGAGCACGTCCACCTTCAGCTTGAGCTTGCGGCCCAGGCGCTGGGCCTGCGCGGCCAGATAGCTGGGCGAGCAGACGTTGGGCGGCTGGTTGCCGAGATCGCGGGCGGTGTCGATGCCGTCGGCCAGATGGTTCATCTGCTCGACGACCGTGGCCAGCGCCTTCTGCTGATCGGCGGGCACGGCAAAGACGATCTCGTCCAGTGCAGGGAGCTTCTCGGGTTTTGTCTTGTAGGCGTCGAAACGGTAGCCGATCTCGCGTGTCACCAGCACGGTCTGGCCCACGCGCCAGGGAAGGTCGCGCAGTTCGACTGCGGCTTCGTGCAGGACGCTGATGGCCGATTTTGCGGCGGTGCCGTTGACAGCGCGGATAGCGGCGCGCACCGCGTCGGCGTACTTCGTGGCGGCGATGGTTTCGCCTTCGCCCATCGAGACCAGCAGCACGCGGGGCAGGCTGTTGTCACCGGACACGAGCAGGGTGGCGCCGGGGCGGGCAGCGAGGTCTCCGCTCTTGAGAGCCGCAGTCAGTGCCTTGCCCAGCCGGGCATCGACAGCCTGGCCGGTGGTGGTGAGCTTGCCGTTCTGCACGGGCAGCAGGATGCAGTGGCTGCGGAACTTGTCGGCGGAATCGGGTTTGAGCGAGAAACGCATCGTGTGAATCGCTTTGGTCGGTAACGGTTTGCAGGAAATCCGCGATGTGGCGGGAGGGCCACGACAGACGGGCTGGCGCGTGTCGCCGGCGCGACAACGGGCCTCGCTGGCAGACATCCGGCCAGACTGGATCCGCGCATTATAGGCTGGGGGATGCACGCGGCGACCGCCTGGCGGTTGAACGGTCCCTCAACACGGTTAAACTACCACGATGATCTTCCGCCAGTCGTTGCGCCGTGACCTGAACAGCGTCGCTGGCGTCATGTTTGCCACGCTGTTCACCATTCTGGTCACGTCCTCGCTGATCCGTTTCCTCAACCGGGCCACCAGCGACCGCATCGCCAGTTCCGACATCGTGCCGATGATCGCCTTCAGTGCCATCGGCTTCATCCCGGTGCTGCTGGTGCTCACGGTGTTCCTGTCGGTGCTGATGGTGCTGGCGCGTTCCTGGCGCGACTCCGAAATGGTGATCTGGTTTGCCAGTGGCCAGAGTCTCACCGCCTGGGTTCGCCCGGTGATGGGCTTCGTCCTGCCTTATGCGGTGGTGGTGGGCGCTGTGGCGCTGGTGATTTCGCCCTGGGCCAATCAGCAGATTGCCGACCTGCGCGAGCGTTTCAGCCAGCGGGAAGATGTCTCGATGGTGGCGCCCGGCCAGTTCCGTGAGTCCACTTCGTCCAACCGGGTGTTCTTCGTCGAATCCCTCAGTCCCGACCGCGAGAAGGTGTCCAATGTCTTCGTGGTGCAGCGGGACGGTGATCGCCTGCTGGTGGTGTCCTCCAAGGGGGGGCGTGTGCGCACCGAGAAGAATGGCGACCGTTTTCTGGTGCTGGAAGATGGCCGCCGCTATGACGGCAACTGGGGCGGGGCCGAATATTCGCTGATGGAGTTCGAGCGCTACGGCGTGCGTCTCGATCCCAAGCCAACCAATGTGCAGGCCGAGAGCATCCGCGGCATGTCCACGCTCGACCTCATCGAGGCGGGCACGCCCGAGACCCGGGGCGAGCTGGCCTATCGCATCGGCCTGCCCATCTCAGTATTTGTCATCGCGTTGCTGGCCATCCCGCTGTCCTACGTCAATCCGCGTCTGGGGCGCTCGGTCAACATCATCATCGGCGTGCTCATCTATTTCACCTATTCCAACCTCAACAGCGTGCTGCGCTCGTGGATCTCGCAGGAGCGCCTGAGTTTCGGGGTGGGGGTCTGGATCACCCATGCACTGGTGCTGGGGCTGGCCATCTACATGTTCCATCGCCGCATGTCCGTGCCGAAGTTCAGCCTTGGCAAGCTGGTGGCCTGGCTGCGGGGACGCCGTGGCGGCACGACGGAAGTGGTTCCGGCCACAGACGGGCAGGATGCCGCGCTGCAGGCCGATCTGTTGGCCCTGCGCCGCGAGGCTTCGTCCCGCCGCCGGCAGGCGGCACGCAAGTCGTCGGACGGAGGGGCAGGGTGATGAAACTGATTGGCCGTTATCTCACCCGCCAGATTGCCGGTGGCGTACTCGCCGTGCTGCTGGGCTTTCTGGGGCTCTTTGCCTTTTTCGATCTCATCGAGGAGCTGGACGAAATCGGCAAGGGGGCCTATCGCCTGCCGCAGGCCATCCTCTATGTGTTGCTGGGGCTGCCCAGCCGCATCTACGAACTGATGCCGGTGGCTGCGCTCATCGGCTCCATCTATGCACTGGCGCAATTTGCCCAGAACTCCGAATTCACCGCGATGCGGGCAGCGGGCATGAGCCGCGCGCTGGCATTGCGCGGGGTGCTGAGCCTGGGCGTGGCGCTGGCGGTGCTCACCGCCGTGGCCGGGGAATGGATTGCGCCGATGGCCGAACAACAGGCGCAGCAGTTGCGGCTCGACGTGCTGGGCAAGAATCCCAGTGGCTCCTTTCGTTCGGGCCTGTGGCTGAAGGACAGCGTGCGCGGGGCCGATGGCGAGCGCTTGCAGTCGCGTTTCATCAATGTGGGCAGGCTCGATCCCGACGGGCGGCTGGTGAAGGTCATCATTCACGAGTTCGACCGCGATTTCCGTCTGCGTTCTGTCACCCAGGCCGCGTCCGGGCGCTATCAGGCAGCCCAGGAAGGCAAGGCCAGCAGCTGGCTGCTGAACGATGTCGAGATAACCCGTTTCGTGGTGCAGAAGACGGCCACGGGCTATGAGGCGTTGCGGGCATCTGTCGACCAGACGCCGGAACTTGAGTGGGAGTCGGAGCTGAACCCGACACTGCTGTCGGTGCTGGCCATTGCACCCGACCGGATGTCGGCCTGGGCGCTCTGGAAATACACCTCTCACCTGAAGGAAAACGCCCAGGACGCCAACCGCTACGAGCTGGCCTTCTGGAAGAAGATCGTCTATCCGCTGGCGATCATCGTCATGCTGACGCTGGCGCTGCCCTTCGGCTATCTGCAGGCCCGTGCCGGTGGCATCGGTCTCAAGCTGTTCCTGGGCATTTCGCTGGGCGTGGTCTTCTACATCATGAACGGCCTGTTCTCCAACCTGGGCCTCATCAATACCTGGCCGCCCTGGCTGGCGGTCAGCATCCCGTCGATCGTCTTCCTGGTGCTGGCACTGATCATGCTCAACCGGGTAGGGCGCACCTGACCGGACGGGGCTAGGGTTATTCCTAGGCTCTATGCGCCCGATAGGGACGGGATATCGCGGTAATATCTCTCCACCAAAGGGGACGTTGATTCTCTGTCTCGCAGAGAATCTCCCCTGTTGAGGAGGAGGAGAGGCAGCCCAGCTGCCACCATTCGGGCGCACCTGTTTCATTGCAGGTGCGCCTTTTTTCTTGTGTGGTGCCTGAAGCAGGTGCACTGTTGCGTGGTGCCGTATCGCAGTGCTTCTGCCGGGCTTCGCGAACGTGTGATGAGCTTCCGGGGCTGTCCAGACCCCTTGTCCGGTTTCAGCTCCCCTGCCTGTTTTCCCGCTTTGCCGGAGCGCTGCATCCAGGTGGGGGCGAGCCTGTCTGTTTCCGGGGGCCTCCGGTCGGCCATGCTGTTGCGCCGGTGCGTCGGGCTTGCCGCGCCTGATCCTGTGCGGCGTATGATGCTCGCCATCCCGTGCCGTGCAGCCGGTGCCATCGGAAAGCCGGGGGCCTCGTGGGCTTTGCCCGCGCCTGCATGCCCCGACCTGTTCCGTCGAACCGCTCCGGCCCACGCGAACACGGCTCTCCTCCCTCCTGTCTGGCCCCCTCCCATGCCCGCATCCGACCTCTCGCGATGGCTCAGCGTATTGGCGCTGGCCTTGAGCGGTTTCGTCTTCAATACCAGTGAATTCATCCCCATCGCCCTGCTCAGTGACATCGGCCGGGACTTTGGCATGCAGGCCACGCAGACGGGCGTGATGATCACCGTCTACGCTTGGGTGGTGGCGCTGCTCTCGC
This sequence comes from Lautropia sp., assembly GCA_030523825.1. Taxonomy (GTDB): domain Bacteria; phylum Pseudomonadota; class Gammaproteobacteria; order Burkholderiales; family Burkholderiaceae_E; genus Lautropia. The sequence goes on from JAUNHU010000044.1 coordinate 5,221, forward strand.
TGCCGCTGATGCTGCTGACGCAGCGGATGGAGCGGCGTTCGCTGCTGCTGGTGCTGTTTGCCGTCTTCGTGGGCGCGCATGTCATGTCGTACTACGCCACCAGCTTTGCGATGCTGATGGTGAGCCGTGTACTGGTGGCACTCACCCATGCGGTGTTCTGGTCGATCACCGCTGCGCTGGTGGTGCGGGTGGCGCCCGAAGGCCGGGGCCACAAGGCACTGAGCCTGCTCTGCATGGGGGCGGTGATGGCAACCGTGCTGGGGCTGCCGCTGGGTCGCCTGGTGGGCGGCCTGTTTGGCTGGCGGCTCAGCCTGTTGCTGATTGGCATGCTGGCGCTGCTGACCGCGCTGGTGCTGGCAAGGAATCTGCCGCGCCTGCCCAGTGTGAACAGCGGCAACCTGAGCAGTCTGCCGGTATTGCTGCGTCGCCGCAGCCTGATGCTGATGTACGCATTCACCGTACTGATGATTACGGCGCATTTTACTGCCTACAGCTATATCGAACCCTTCGTGCGGCAGGTCGCAGGACTTTCCGGCGGCGATGTGACGACCCTGCTGATGCTCTATGGTGCAGCCGGCTTCCTGGGCTCATGGTGCTTTGGCAAGTGGTTCAGCCAGCATGGCCGCACTTTCTACCTCTCGGCCTGTGCGCTGATGATGTGCTCCCTGTTGTTGCTGCAGGCAGTGTCGGGATCGGTGTGGTCGCTGTACGCGCTGTGCATGCTGTGGGGCACCACCTATGCGGCGGTCGGCCTCGTCATGCAGTCCGAAGTGCTGCGCCTGGCGTCCGACGCCACCGATGTGGCCACCTCCATCTACTCGGGTCTCTACAACGTCGGCATCGGAGGAGGCGCTCTCCTCGGGCACTTTGCTGCCGGCCACCTGCACCTGTCAGGAATAGGCTTCGTGGCCGGTGGATTGGCTGCCGGCGGGTTGCTGCTGGCCTGCCAGATGGTGCGACAGCCGGTTTTCAGCGGAAAGAGATCCGCGCCGTCCGATGCAGCCGTGCCTGCGCTGGATGAGCGTGTGGCGACCACGGGGTGACGAGCTGCATAGTGTGCCGATGATGGTGCCTCGCCGGCGGTGATTCCGGCTGGCTGATGGGAGGCTTGAGGGCTCCAGGCAGTGTCCCCATATATTGTGTGAAGGGGTAAAGGGATTGCCCCTTCGCTATCGTGGTTATTTGATGAATAAATTGGAATGATCGCGCAGGCCGTCGCTATACTGCATTCCAGTTCCCCGTTTTCCCCAATTGATCAGGAGTTCTTGCATGTCCATCAATATCGGCATGACCGACAAACAGCGCGAAAGCGTCGCCAAGGGCCTGTCCAAGCTGCTGGCCGATTCCTACTCGGTTTACCTCAAGACCCACAACTACCACTGGAACGTCACGGGTCCGCAGTTCAACTCGCTGCACACCATGTTCGAGACCCAGTACACCGAACTGGCCACGGCCGTCGACGAAATCGCCGAGCGCATCCGTGCCCTGGGTCATCTGGCACCGGGTTCCTACGCCGAGTTTTCCAAGCTCACTTCCATCACCGACGGCGACAACACCAAGTCGGCTGAAGCCATGATCCAGGATCTGGTCGAAAGCCAGGAAACCATCGTGCGCACCTGCCGCGAGATCTTCCCGGCTGCTGAAGAAGCTGCCGACGAGCCGACCTGCGACCTGCTGACCACCCGCATGCAGCTGCACGAGAAAAACGCCTGGATGCTGCGCGTGCTGCTGGCCAAGTAATCGGCCGAGTCAGGCAGCAGGTCTGCCGGAGCCTCGGAACGCCGCAGCGCTGAAACCGTGGTGGGGCATGATCCGTCCCCGCGCCATCAGCCTTTCCCGCGCTACCTTCCTGCAGCGCCGTTCAGCGGTCCGATTCCCAATCCCCACGACGCCTTGTGCAACGTGGGGATTGTTGCATTCAGGGCCGGATTCCGGCCCGGTTGCTCGCAGCAGGGGCGCCCCGGCTTCTCCGGTGTTATCATTTTCCTGCCGTGGGGACGTAGCTCAGCTGGGAGAGCGCGGCGTTCGCAATGCCGAGGTCGGGAGTTCGATCCTCCTCGTCTCCACCACCCCATTCACGCCCAACCCGTTGTCAATGCGGGCCGGCACGGCATGCGCTGAAATGGCAGCTGTGCAAGGCGTGCCCGCAGCGCAGGCATCAGCCTTTCGCTTTCTTTGGTAGACGACATTCGTTCAAGACTGGTGGCTCAGTTGGACGCTTCTCGCAGGCCGACGCATGTCGTGCTGAGGGCTACGCCCTTGCCAAAGGGAAGCAACGGAAAGGTGCATCGCAGTGCCTTGCGCGCAAGCGTAACGACGGATGAGTTGGTTGCGCTCTGAGCAGAAGACTATTCTCAGGAGTCAGACTATTCATATGCTCAATCCGTGGTTATTGGCAGGTTCGATGGCAAGCGCGGCTGCAGGGCTTTTGCACTTGGGGTGCATCGCCTTCGGCGCATCCTGGTACCGGTTTGCTGGTGCAGGTGAGCCGTTTGTACAGATGGTGGAAGCGGGACGCCTCCTGCCTCATGTGGTTACCTTGGCGATTGCTCTCATTTTATTCGGGTGGGCTACGTACGCCTTGGCTGGTGCCGGCTGGCCGTTACCGCTCCCATGGATCCGTTGGATGGTTTTGGCGATCACTGCGGTGTACCTGCTGCGCGGCGTCACAGGCTTTTTTTTGGAGCCAAGTCCGGGGCGTAGCCAAGTGTTCTGGTGGTGGAGTTCATCCATTTGCCTCGCTATTGGCGCCCTGCATGCGATCGGCCTTAAGCAGGTCTGGAGCCGGCTGTAGCCTTGGCTTGACACCGATTGACACCTATGGAAAGCACTTCTTTGTCCCCTCAAACCAATCCGACTCCGTGGCGCAGGGAGCTTCTGGTCCTGTATTTGGTGGCGCTGCTGGCCGGAACTGCCGTAGGGCTTTATAACCCTGTGATCTCGCTTCGCATGAAGGAGGTTGGATTCTCCGAAACCTTGATTGGCGCTGCTTCGAGCCTGTTTTTCCTGGGAGTAATCGTCGTCGCCCCAATCGCCAGCTACATCGCGCGGCGCCATAGTCTGCGTGCTGTGTTGGCATTCGGACTGGCGATAGCGGGAATCGGTTCGACACTATTCCCGATGGCCGAAACGCTTGAACACTGGATGCTTTTTCGGCTTGTGTTGGCAGCAGGAGCCGGTTTCTACCTGATAGGAGGCCAGTCGGCAGTCAATACGCCGGCGCCGGAGGAGAGCCGAAGCCTGGTCAGCGGTTTATATGCGCTGTCGTTTGGGGTTGGCATGGGCATCGGTCCGATGGTAGGTGGTGCCTTATTCTCCGTTGGGGCTAATTGGGCATTCTATGCATGTGCTCTAGTTCTGTGGCTCGGGATACCGGTCGCGTTGCTCGGCATGCCTTCAGAGGCGTCAAAGCAGCTTGTACCTTTGGGGCGCAGCCAGAAATTCCCCGGACTTCCGTATGAAGTACGGTTATAATCACGGTATCCCTGCTTGTACAGCAGGGTCGTTTTCTATTAGCGGGAACTACACCATCACCCCATTCACGCCCAACCTTCCGGTTCGCCCGAAGGTTGGGCGTTTTCTTTTTCCCCGCGTTCTCCCCGATTGACGCCCGCCTGACCCTGGCGCAGCATTGGAGCCATCAGCGCTTCAGAAGCGTTTGCATTCTTAACCGTTGTCAATGCGTGCCGGCCCGGCATGCGCTGAAATGGAAGCTGTGCAAGGCGTGCCCGCAGCGCGGGCATCAGCCTTTCGCTTTTCGTCGAGACAGACATGAACCGTCGTCGCCGTTTCCATCAACGCTGGCTGCTCTGGGGGCTCATCTGGGTCTTCGTGCTGGCCTCGCTTGCGCCCGCAATTTCGCGGATGCAGGCTGCGGCTGATGGTGGCGCGCGCATCATGCAGGTGGCAGAAATCGGGCCATCTGTCGATGCTCCGCAGGCTTCGCCGGTACAGGAACCTTCATCTGCAGAAGCGTTGTCGCCAGAGGCACAGCTGGCGGCCGCCACGATCTGCGATCCTGTTGCACATGATCCTGCCGCCCCCGCCCATGAGCCCGGTCTCTCCGAACCGGAATCACGCATGGATGCTCAGTCGGCAGGGCAGGGTCTCCTCCCGGCCGATCTGCGGGCATCGCTGCGCCATGTCGGGCATGCGGGCCATCATGCCGGCATCCTCACGGCCAATTCGGTCAATGTCCTCACGCAGCTGCCCATTGGCATGCCGTCGCTGGACTGCTGCCCCTTCTGTTCCATCATGGCCGACAGGCTGGCCCCTGTCTGGCATGAGCTTCCTTTCCTGCTCGACCGCACGCTGGTTCGCCTGAAACCATCCGTTCGCGAGCCGATGGCGCCCACGGTCGTCGTGCTGCGCCTGCCGCCGGCGCGGGCACCGCCTGCTTCTTCCCGTCACGTCTGAAATGTCCGTGCCTGGGTGGCTGCAAGGCGCCTGATCCGGATGTCCCACGCAGGGATGCCTCTCCCTTGTCGGGGCCGCCGTTTCCGGGCGGGTTGTGACCCTTATCCCCGCCGAGGCAGGTATTGCCTGTGGAAGCACCGTCGAGTCCTGGTGCTTCCCTTGCCGAGTGTGCCTGCCTGATGGTTCGTCACGCCCGCGGTCAGCTTCTCTCCTTGCTGGCCTGGCTGCTGCATCCACCTGGTGAGCGCCGTCAGATGGCAATCCTGCCTGCCGTGCTGCTCGTCTTCAGCCTTCATGATGTGACCTATCTTCCGGTCTGCCGGCCCGTTGATCGCATGTGATCATGATGGCCGGATGACAGTGGACTGATCGTGCGCCTCTCGCGGTCCGTCGAGCTGTTGCAGACCCGTTGCATTCCATGCGGACCGATGACGATGTGCCGAAGGCAGGCGCCGGCTCGATGACGGAACGCCGACGCTCATGCACGGGCCATTTCCCATTGATGTTGCCAGCGCAGACCGTGGATGCAGAGCCCCGCGGTCTGCGTTTTGTCTTGTGCATCTTCTTTCCCGCGCGGCAGGCAGATTTCTCTGGGGATTGAGGTATTCTTGATCCGGCATCCATCCCCTTGTCCGATTTTTCCCGATGAAGATCCTGCTCGTCGAAGATGAGGCCGATCTGGCTCACTGGCTGTCGCGCGCACTCGCGCGCCATGCCGGTTTTGTCGTGGACTGGACCGACGACGGGTTGCTGGCCGAGCGACGGCTGCAGCAGGAGGAGTTCGATGCCGTGGTATTGGATCTGGGCATTCCCGGCATCGACGGCCAGACCCTGCTGGCACGGATGCGCGCACGGGATGATCGCACCCCGGTGCTGGTGCTGACAGCACGCGATTCGCTGGCCAGTCGTGTGGGCCTGCTGCGTGATGGCGCCGATGATTTCCTGCCCAAACCCTTTGCGCTGGAGGAGCTGGAAGTGCGGCTCTCGGCTCTCATCCGGCGCAGTCGTGGACGTGACTTTCAGCGGATGAGCTGTGGCGGGCTGGTTTTCGATCTGAGCAGTCAGCGCTTCACGCTGGGTGGGGAGGCGCTGTCCCTGACGCCGCGTGAACAGGCGGTGCTGCGGGCATTGCTGCAACGCAGTGGTGAGCCCTTGAGCAAGCAGGCCATCATGGAGCGCCTGCTGCCCGGCAATGATGACCTCAACCCGGATGCGGTGGAGGTAATCGTGCATCGCCTGCGCAAGAAGCTGCAGGACAGTGGCGTGCGCATCGTGACGATGCGCGGCCTGGGCTATTGCCTCGAACCCGACATGACGTCCTGATTGCGAGGCATTGTGGTCAGTCGCTGCCGGCTCCAACCGGGTTTGGCCGGCGCCGCTCGATGGCCCATTTCAGCAGGGCGGCGCTGCGATAGAAACCGTGAGCGAACTTGCTGTAGGGCATGGTGAGAAAAAGCGCCATCACCGCACCCAGATGCACGGCCAGCAAAAGTCCCATTGCACTGCCGTCACGCCCGATCAGAAGCGCCAGGCCGGTCAGGCTCGTGAGAAAGAGCAGGGCGATGAAGCCAAGATCCATCGGTTTCTGCTCAACGTCGCCATGTGCGGCAGGGCGTTTCAGGTTCAGCCAGAACAGGCCGGCCGGCCCGATCAGCAGGCCAATGCCTCCCACCGTGCCCAGAATCACCGGCAGGCTGAACAGCTCATAGGGTGCGACCCAGCCAAACACATAGTGGTAGAGGGTTCCCACACAGGTGGCGGCAAAGCACAGCATGAAGCCGTAGAAGGTGAAGTGGTGGAATCGACGACGCATCAGCGTGTTGGCATCGTCATCGTTGGGGCAACCACTGCCGTGCCCGCCATCCAGATATTTCAGGCGCAGGACATCAGTGGTGGTTTCGGCAACCACCTCGCCACTCACGCCACTGGAGTCGCCGGGGGTGATTTCCCGCCAGAATCGCGTTACACCGATGCCCAGCGCCAGCAGGGCAATCAGGAATACCGGTGCAAACATGAAGACCAGCAGGTTGTGCGGGAACACTGAATAGAAATCGCCGGCAAGTGGTTCATGGAACAGGCTGCCTTTCATCAGCAGTGCCAGCACCAGAAACAGCGCCAGTCCGGCAGAGAGCGCCAGTGCGACGGTCACGCCATTGTTGCGATAGAGGCGGCCGAAGCCGGCTGGCCAGGCATAGTCGGAATAGGTGCGCGCCCGCACCCGCGCCATCGCCTGCGGCACATTCACCGCAAACTCATGCGGTGGCGCATACTGGCAGGCATGCAGGCAGGCACCGCAGTTGTGACACAGGTTGGCCAGATAATGCACATCGGCCGATCCGAATTCCAGTCGCCTTGTCATGGCCGGAAACACGGCACAGAAGCCTTCGCAGTAACGACAGGCGTTGCAGATCTTCATGATGCGGTCGACCTCGGCCTCACGCTCGCGGGTCGACGAATGGGGCAGGATGCGGCCCTCCGCCAGATCGGCGGCCTCCCGGGCCAGGGCTTCAAGCTGGGACATGGTCAACTTCCTTGTTCAGGGCGGCTGCGGCGGCCTGTGCCCCCGCAATGCGGCCAAATGTGGTTCCAATGGTCATGCCGACCCCGGCGGTATAGCCCTTGCCCAGCACATTGCCGGCCATCATCTCGCCGGCCACGAACAGGTTGCGGCTGGGCGCGCCACCAAAATGCACTGCAGCATGCTCGTTCACCTTTAGTCCAAGGTAGGTGAAGGTGATGCCGGGTTTCAGTGCATAGCCCTTGAAAGGTGGTGTGTCGATCGGCAGGGCCCAGTGTGTCTTGGGGGGCGACAGCCCTTCGGTGTGGCAGTCGTCCAGTACGGTATGGTCGAAGGTGCCAACCCGGCAGGCTGCGTTGTACTCCTGCACGGTGCGCACGAAGGTGGTTTCGTCCAGGCTCAGCTGTCGTGCCAGATCTTCGAGGGTATTGGCCTCCGCTCCCTCGAATACCGGAGGCATGAAGCGACCCTTGGCCTTTGCGTCGATGATCGAGTAGCCAATCTGTCCGGGCTGCTGCGCCACCAGGCGCCCCCAGATCGCGTAGCGCTTGGGCCAGAAATCCTCGCCCTCGTCATAGAAGCGTTGCGCATGCTTGTTGACCACGATGCCCAGCGACACGCAGTCGATCCGGGTGCAGATGCCGCCGTCGTAGAGTGGGGCGCGCGCGTCCACCGCCACACAGTGCGACTGCGAGGGATCGCCGATCATGTCGGCGCCGGCTTCCATCATGAATTTCAACAGCACGCCCCGATTGAAGCGTGTGCCACGGATGGCGAAGTTGTCGGCAGGCCATTCACCGTCGGCATTCTGTCCCCAGGCTTCGCGCAGCCATTCGAGGTTCGACTCGAAGCCACCCGCCGCCAGCACGCAGGCGCGCGCTTCGATGCGCTCATTGCCCACCCAGGCGGCACGGAATTCGCCATTCTCCAGCTCAAGACGATCGACGGGCGACTCGTAGCGTATGCGCACGCCAAGCGCCTCGGCGCTGCGGTAATAGGCGTTGACCAGAGCCTTGCCGCCGCCCATGAAGAAGGCGTTGGTGCGCGACAGGTGCAGGGTGCCCGACAGCGACGGCTGGAAATGAACACCATGCTTGCGCATCCAGCCCCTACATCGGGAGGATTCGCGGATGGCCAGCCGGGCCAGTTTCTCGTTGGTGATGCCGCCTGTCACCTTCTTCAGGTCCTCCCAGAACTCCTCCTCTGGGTAGGCGTCGGTGAGAACATCCTGTGGTGCGTCGTGCATGCAGCGCAGATTGCGGGTGTGGCTGGAGTTGCCGCCGCGCCAGGCGCGTGGGGCGGCTTCGAGCAGCAGTACCGAGGCGCCCGATTCACGGGCCATCAGCGCGGCGCAGAGCGCCGCGTTGCCGCCGCCGATCACCAGCACATCGACTGCACCGGTTGGTTCACGCTTCAATTTTCTGGCTCCTTGTTGTGGGTGTTTGTGAGGAGGAATGACGCCGCAGTCGGAGCCACCATCGCATTGCGTACCGCAATGCCGGCACCTTGGCTTTCTGCCCGCGACTATCGCCGAGCTCGGCCTTGGTTGCCTAAGCCGAACCGAGATTTGCCCATCTCGAATCGAGATGGCGGGTCTTCACATCCTGCCAGCTGCCGTCCGCGATCAGGCGTTCCACTACACGTCGCAGCAGCAGCCGGGTTGCCATTGCCGCTGGTGACAGCTCGTCTTCCGAGAGGCTGCACAGCAGGTTGCGGCGTGCCACACTCTCATCCTCGATTCCTGCCCAGCGCAGGGTGCGAATAGCGTCCTGTTCGCGCCCCAGTGCCGCCCAGGGCTGGATGCTGGCGGCCATGCCGCTCTCCACCATGTGCATCAACACGCTCAGTGAATCGACTTCGGCAATCACGTTCGGGTGCTGGTCGAGAGCGTGGAAGGCCGCGTCGATGACCCGGCGCAGGCCGTGGCGATGGGTGGGCAGAACCAGGGGGATGCTGCCCATGTCGGTGAAGCGGGCGGGCAGATGTGCCGGCGGTGCATGAGTTGCGCAAATGAAGAACAGGCGTTCGTCCAGCAGCGGCTGGATGCTCCAGCGCCGGGCCTGATCGACATCGAAGAGCACTGCCATGTCGAGCTCGCGCCCGTTCAGCATCGCGCCCAGATGACCGGAGAGCCCTTCGACCAGGTGGACGCGAATATCCGGGTATTCCTCCCGCATCGCCTTGATGAGCGGAAAGCCGAGGATGCGGGCGGTGGTGGGGGCCAGGCCCACACTGACCTGACCCGACAGCCGCGACTGTTGCGCCGCCGCGGCAGCACCATCGGCGTGGCGCAGCGCAAGCTGGGCATGCGAGAGAAAGGCCCGCCCCGCATCGGTGGGAATCACCCCGGTGGCGGTGCGTTGCAGCAGGCGGGTGGAGAGTTCGCCTTCCAGGCGCTGGATCTGCAGGCTGATGGCGGATTGTGCAATGCCCAGATCGAGCGCCGCCTGGCTGATGCTGCCCAGTTCGATGGTGCGCACCAGATAGCGCAGTTGCCTCAGTTCCATCTTGAATTTCCTGAAAATCCTCATGCAAATCTGCGCAAGTTGCGCCATGATAATCGACCCTGATTGCTTACTTGCGAGAGATTCATGCGTTTTCTGCCGTGGGGGTCCAAGCGTGTCGGGCAGATGGATGAGAGGGGTGCGCAGGAAGCCGATAGGGTGCATGCCGCACCCGACATGACATCTGCACGCGCTGGCAAAAGTCTGAAGATCAGCCTGCTGTGGTGGATGCTGCCCGCGTTGCTCGTGGGCACTGCAGTGGGCATGTGGCGTTCGGGTGAGGTTCTGCAGCAGCAGGCAGAAAGTGCTTATGACCGTTCGCTGGCCGGTGCGCTGCGTGCCATTGACCTGAACGTTTCGACCGAAACGGGCGGCCTGTCGCTGGCCATGCCCTATCAGTTGATGGAATTCTTCCGCATGACGGCGAGCGGGCGAGTGTATTACCGCGTGATGACGGAAGATGGTCTGGCTGAAATCGGCCACGCGGCATTGCCGATGCCTGATCTCTTGCCTCCCACCGACCAGCTTTCCTTCTACTACGGCCGTTATTTCGATGAAGAGCTGATCCGTGTCGCCATTCTGGTACGGGAACTGTCGCCCCCCCTTCGTGTCCATGGCGAAAAGGGCTCCGGCAGCAACCGCGTCATCATCCAGGTTGCTGAAAGTCTGGAAGACCGCGAGCGTGACATGCACGGGTTGCTGATGGATGTGGTGTTGCGTGACCTGATGCTGCTGGTGCTCCTGGTACTGGCAGTGTCTGCAGGTGTGGTGCTTGCGCTACGCCCGCTTGTCAGGTTGCGTGATGAAGTGGTGAGCAGGCCCGAAGATGACCTTCGGCCGATCTCGGTGAACGGCATTCCGGCCGAGGTCGTGCCACTGGTGCAGGGCATCAATGGGCACATGGCACGTTTTCTTCGTCATGCGCAGACACAGCGGCAGTTTCTGGACGATGCCTCCCATCAGTTGCGCACGCCACTTGCGTTGCTGCGAACGAAGGTGGAGTACGCGCTGCGTGAATCTGATCCAGCCGAGATGCGGGCTGCGCTGGCAGCGATGCGTAGCGGGCTGGATCGTGCCGAGCGTGTGACGAATCAGATGCTGGCGCTGGCTCGGGCCAATGATGCCCGGATGGGCGGAGCGGGTGTGCAGCACGAGCATTTCGACCTGTGTGCGCTGCTGGATGAAAGCGTGCGGCTGTTGTGGTCGGCAGCGCGTCAGAAGCGGCTGGATTACGGCATGGAATTACCGTCTGAACCTGTTCTTATACAGGGGGGACGGTTGCTGTTGCAGGAGGCCATGCTGAACCTGCTGGATAACGCCATCAAGTACACCCCCGAGGGAGGATCCGTGCTGACCACGCTGACGCGGCGTGGGGATGAGGTTGTGCTGGCGGTGCTGGACAGCGGGCCGGGGATGAGTGCGGAAGACATTGCCCTGGCAGGAGTGCGTTTTCGTCGCGGAGAGGCGGGGAAGGGCAGTGCGGGTGCCGGGTTGGGGCTGGCCATCGTATCGGCCATCGTGACGGCGCACCAGGGACGTATGAGGCTGGTGGGGCACGGGGGAGTCGTTGGAGGGATTCAGGCGACTGAATCCATCGGGGATGTTGATGAACCCCGGCAACGTGGCAACGTGGAGGCTGCCCGGCAGCATCCTGCTGCCGATGCCCAAAGGATGGGGTTGCGTGTCGAATTGGTGTTTTCCCTGACGAAAAGAGGGGTTTCTTGAGGAGATCAGTATTTCCCCTAGCTGGGGAAAGCCCTGCTGTGCTCGTTCTGGGGAGCGCGCTGAAAGGAAATTGAAAGCATTGATCGGATACCTTCAGTTTACGAAGCACTCCCTCGCCTCTCTGTCGGAGGGTTTGCGACTGGCTTGCCTGGCCGGTTTTCCCGGACTGCGGCCGGCGAGGCAGCCAGGCATGGACTGACAGCAGATTTGCTGACAACACTCGTTCCAGGAGATCCGTCCCATGATCCGTCAACACGTTTCCGTTCCCCGTCGTCTGCTGACCCAGACATCCCTGGCTGCCCTGATGGTTGCCAGCACGCTGGTTGTTGCACCCTCCGTACAGGCGCAGGAAGCGCCCCGCCGTCCCGAATGCGTGGCACCTGCCCAGCCGGGAGGCGCTTTTGATCTCACCTGTAGGCTGGCCCAGATGGGCCTGAAGGAAAGCGGTGCTCTGGATCGTCCGATGCGCATCGTCTATCAGCCGGGTGGAGTGGGCGCCGTGGCCTACAACAACATCATCGCGCAGCGCCCCGATGCAGGGGGGGCCATCGTGGCCTTCTCGGGCGGATCGCTGCTGAACCTGGCCCAGGGCAAGTTCGGCAAGTACACGGTGAATGACGTGAAATGGCTGGCCGCCATCGGGGCAGACTATGGTGTGGCGATGGTGCGTGCCGATTCTCCCTACAAGACGCTGCCTGATCTGATGAAAGCCCTGAAGGCCGATCCGACGAAGGTGGTGTTTGGTACCGCTGGTACCGTCGGCAGCCAGGACTGGATGAAGGCGGCGCTCACTGCCAGGGCCGCGGGCGTCGATTACAAGAAAATGCGTTTCGTGTCCTTTGAAGGTGGTGGCGAGGGCGTGACCGCACTGCGTGGCAACCATATCCAGGCCTTCATGGGAGATGCGTCAGAGGCTGCAACGATGCTTGCTGGTGGTGCGCCGCTGAAGGTGCTGGCGGTTTTCCACAATGAGCGCCTGCCGGGTGTGCTGAAGGATGTGCCGACCGCCAAGGAGCTTGGCTATGACATCGAATGGTCAGTCATCCGTGGCTTCTACGTGGGGCCGAAGGTGAGCGATGCCGAGTATCAGTGGTGGGTGGATACCTTCAACAAGACGCTGGCCAGCAAGGAATTTGCTGCGGTGCGCGAGAAGCAGGGCCTTTTCTCCTTCTCGATGACCGGCAAGGAACTTGATGCGCACGTGAAGGAGCAGGTCAAGAAGTATGGTGAACTGGCCAAATCCTTCGGTCTGATCCAGCAGTGACATCGCCATGAACAACAGAATCCTTGGCATTGCCGCGCTGGCCGTGGCGGCCTTTCTGGCATGGCATGGTTACGGATTGCAGGCCCCGTTTTCCTACGAGCCGATCGGGCCGCGGGCCTTTCCGCTGATCGTTGCCACGATCATGGCGCTCTGCGGCCTGCGGCTGGTTCTGAAAGGGGGAGGGCAGACCGAGCCCAACCCGCCTGGGGCCAGCCTGCGCATCGCACTGATGTTTCTGGTGCTTGTGGGCTATGCGCTCATCTTCGACTGGGCAGGGTTCATCATCTCCACTGCACTCATGGCCGCACTCATCGGTCATCTGTTCGGTGGCAGCTGGGTCAAGTCGGCGCTGGGCGGGCTCACGCTCAGCGTGGCACTTTTCTTCCTGTTTGACCGCGTGCTGGATGTGGTGCTGCCCGCCGGCCTGCTGGAGGCTTACCTGTGAACGGCGTACTCGAACATCTCGCACAGGGGTTTAGCGTGGCGTTCACCCCGATGAACCTCGGGGTGGCGGCACTGGGCTCGTTTTTTGGCACCATCGTCGGCGTGCTGCCTGGGCTGGGGCCCATCAACGGCGTGGCCATGCTGATTCCCATCGCCTTCGCGATGAACCTGCCACCTGAAACGGCGCTGATCCTGTTGGCTGCCGTATATGTGGGTGCAGAGTATGGGGGGCGCATCACCTCCATCCTCATCAACGTGCCGGGCGAGGCTGCCTCGGTGATGACTGCGCTAGACGGCTATCCGCTGGCGCGGCAGGGGCTTGGCAGCGTTGCATTGTCGCTCTCGGCCTGGGCATCCTTCTGCGGTTCGCTGGTGGCCTTTTTCGGCATCGTCATCTTCGCGCCGATGCTTGCCCAGTGGGCACTGGCCTTCGGTCCGGCGGAGTATTTCGTGCTGATGGTCTTTGCCTTCTGCTGTCTCACGGGGCTGCTGGGCAACGATCCGGTCAAGGGCATCCTGTCCACAGCCATTGGTCTGGGGATTTCTGTCGTCGGTGTCGATGCCAATTCCGGGGTCTACCGCTATACCTTCGATGTGCCCAACCTCCAGGATGGCATCGACTTCGTGCTGGTCGTCATTGGCGTCTTCGCCATCAGTGAGCTGCTGCAGATGCTGGAGCATGTCGTGGGGGGCATGTCGGTGAAGGTGCCGAACAGCGGTCGCAAGCTGTTCAACTTCTCCGAGATGCGCTTCACCTTCCCCAGCGTGGCCCGCAGCAGTCTCACCGGCTTTGGCCTGGGCGTACTGCCAGGGGCAGGGGCCAGTGTGGCATCGGCCATTGCCTATGCCAACGAGAAGCGCATCAACGAGCAGAAAGACCCGGAGGCAAAGTTCGGCAACGGCGACATGCGTGGCCTGACAGCGCCCGAATCAGCCAACAACGCGGCAGCCATCGGTTCCTTCATTCCGATGCTGACGCTGGGTGTGCCGGGTTCGGGTACCACGGCCGTGATGATGGGCGCACTTACGCTCTACAACATCACGCCGGGACCCGTGCTGTTCGATGCCCAGCCCGATCTGGTCTGGGGCCTGATCGCATCGCTGGCGGTTGCCAACGTGATGCTGTTCATCATGAACGTGCCACTGGTACGGGTTTTTGCCAGCATCCTGTCGATCCCTCCGTGGCTGCTGGTGCCGGCTATCGTTTGCGTCAGCGTCATCGGTGTCTATTCGGTCAATGCCACGCAGTTCGACCTGCTGATGATGCTGGGCATCGGGCTTATCGGCTACTTCCTGCGCAAGGCCGAAATGCCGCTGGCGCCGCTGATTCTGGGCGTGGTGCTGGGCGATATGATGGAGCAGAACCTGCGTCGGGCACTGGCCATTTCCAATGGTGATCTGTCCATTCTGTATGGCAGCCCCGTTACCATCAGCTTCTGGGTGCTGTCGGTTGCGGTGTTGGTTGTACCCATGGTTTTCAAGCATTGGGCCAAGCCGAAGGACTCCGACGCGGATTGACCTTCAGAGCTGGGCAGGGTTGTGCAGGCAGCCCGCCCGGCCGGAGTGCTTTGAGCCAGACACGGCGGCACGGGCCGGAAATCGTCGGGATAACCTCTGGTTTTCCCGACGATTTCCGGCCTTTTTCCGAGGCGTAACGCACGGAGCGTGGTGTTTTTCGGCAAATCATCGCAGGCAACAGGATGAACTGGAAAGAACTACCCGTACTGCCGGTGGCAGGCGGTCTGTGTATTGCCCTGGTTGGGGTTGCATCGTCCCGGTGGCTCGGCATTCCGCTTCCCTGGCTGCTGGGGCCGTTGCTGCTGACAGCTGCCACGCGCATTGCAGGGGTGCCGACGCAGTGCCCGCCTGCGGTCAACAAGTTCGGCCGCTGGGTGATCGGCCTGTCGCTGGGGTTGTACTTCACGCCCGAGGTGGCCGGGCAGGTGATGGCGCACTGGGCGCTGATCCTCTTTGGGATTGTCTATGCGCTGCTCCTGGCTTGGCTGGGGTCTGCCGTTTACCAACGGAAGGCTGGTCTTGATCCGGCAACGGCCTGGTTTGCCGCAGCTATCGGCAGTGCCAGCGAAATGGCCAACATGGCCAAGCGCAACGGTGCGCGCATCGATCAGGTGGTGTCAGCGCACAGCCTGCGGGTATTGATCGTTGTTACCATCGTGCCCTTTGCCTTCCAGTGGCATGCGGGTGATATGGTGCCGGTCGAGCGTTCTGCAGGTGTGATCGACTGGTTCGGGCTGGCGCTGCTGGTGGCAGGTAGTCTGGTGGCTGTCTGGTTCTTCGAGCGGCTGCGCATTCCCAACAGCTGGATACTGGGTGCGATGACCTTCAGCATGTGCCTCACGCTGAACGACATCAGCCTGACAGCGATGCCGCCCTGGCTGTCCTGGGCCGGGCAACTGGCCATTGGCTGGTCGCTGGGTGACAAGTATCGGTCCGATTTTTTTCGTACGGCACCACGGCTGCTGGGCTGGGTCACGGTGCTGACCCTGAGCTTCATCTGTCTGTCGGCATTGCTCGGCTGGGCCATTGCGTCGGCGGCCAGCCTTCCGGCTGCTACCATGATCCTTGCGCTGACGCCCGGCGGCATTGCTGAGATGACCATCACCGCCAAGGCGCTCGGCTTGGGGGTGCCGCTGGTCACGGCCATGCAGGTGATGCGCATGCTTGCCGTGGTGCTGTCCACCGAGTTCGTCTACCGCCGCTGGATGAAATCGCGTTGATCCCTGATTTTCGTCTTCCTGCCATGTCCCAGCTGTTCGACGCCATCCTCTTTGCCATCAACGTCACGCTGCCCAGCGCGCTGCTGCTGATATTTGGCGTCATCCTGCGGCGAACCGGGCAGATCGACGCGCAATTCGCCGGCAAGGCGGCGAGGCTGGTGTTCAACTACTGTCTGCCGTGCCTGCTGTTCTCCAAGCTGGTGCATGCCGACATTCCCTACGACGAGCAGACGATGTTGCTGGCAGCCGGTGCCACCACCACCTTCCTGCTCTATTTCGTCTCCGAGCTGTATGTGGCCTTCTTCGTGCCTGACCCGCGCGACAAGGGGGTTTTCGTGCAGGGCGTGTTCCGCAGCAACATGGCGATCATGGGGCTGGCCTTTGTCATCAACGCCTATGGCGAGGCCGGTGTGCCGTCCGGAGCCGTCTATGTCGGTGTGATCACGCTGCTCTACAACGTGCTGTCGGTGATTGCGCTCAGCCGGGCGGGCGGCGGCAGCTGGTACCGGAAAGTGCTGGATGTGGGGGGCAAGATCATTCGCAACCCGCTGATCGGCGCCATCGTGCTGGCGCTGATCCTGCAACGGATGCAGGTGCAGGTGCCCAACGCCATCATGCAGACCGCCAACTATGTGGCCGACATCACGCTGCCCATCGCGCTGGTCTGTGCCGGGGTTTCCTTCGATGCACGCTCGGTCCTGAAGACTTCCGACATTTCGCTGCAGGCCAGCATCGGCCGTCTCATCGTGGCGCCTCTGGTGGCGGTGGGGGTGGGGCTGGCCTTCGGCCTGCATGGCATCCCGATGGGGGTGCTGTTCCTGATGTCTTCCATGCCGACGGCCGCGGCCAGCTACGTGATGGCCAAGAGCATGGGCGGCAACGATGTGGCTGCGGCCAACATCATCGCCATCACCACCTTTGGTGCCATGTTCTCCGCGGCCTTCGGCATTACCGTGCTGCGGATGAGCGGGTTGATGTAGGGTGAGACGCCCGGCATGCCGGGCGTTTGGCCGGCCCTGCCTGTGCAGATCACTTGAGATACGAGCGCAAGGCGGTCACTACCACTTCAAGGTCGGCTTCGCGCTGCTGCGGCGTCACGTCGACTACCCCGAGGTGTTCGCGGACGTGTCCTTCGAGCACGTGGCCCATCAGTCCATTGACTGCTCCCCGGATGGCGGCAATCTGTTGCAGCACGGCCGCACACTCTGCTTCCTGTTCCAGTGCCTTCTCCAGCGCTGCCGTCTGCCCGGCAATGCGTCGCACCCGCGTCAGCAGGGCTTTCTTGTCCTTGATCGTGTGAGCCATGATCTTGCACTCTCATCAGGGGTTTTGAGGGGAACATACCATACTGGGGTATAGTATTTCGAGCTGTTTCCGGAGGGCGGAAACAGGGCTTGCGCAAACGCCTGAACCGCCCGAAGGACGTGTGGAACAGATGATGTCGATGTCGGGTGAAAGGATCATGACGAAGGATCTGGGGCGGACGATGGGTCGGGCAAAAGAGGTAACGGCAGGCACGGGCGGGCCGGACATGCCGGCTGCCGCTGGCTGCACAGCGCAATCCGTGGCCGGGGCCGCCGTTTCGGGAGAGCCTCGATCGACCGACACCTGCGCATCGGAGTGTGCCCGCGAGGCGCTGCATGCGGGGCAGGGCGGCACGGCCTGGCAGACCGAATGGAATGGGCACTGCAGGCTGGCGCATGTTTTCAGTCAGGGTAACCCGCTGGCCGAGCGCCGAACCCGTTGGGTCATGATTCTGACACTGATCGTGATGGTGGCAGAAATCCTTGGGGGCTGGGCCTTCAATTCGATGGCCCTGCTGGCCGATGGCTGGCACATGAGTTCCCATGCGCTGGCTATGGGTCTCGCTGTTTTTGCCTATCGCATGGCGGCCCGTCATGCCCGAAACCCGCGTTTCAGCTTCGGCACCTGGAAGATCGAGATCCTGGGCGGCTACACCAGCGCACTGCTGCTGGCAGGCGTTGCAGTCATGATGCTCTGGCACTCGGTGGAGCGCCTGATGGTGCCGCTCCCCATTCAGCATGAGCAGGCCATCGGCACGGCCGTACTCGGGCTGGTGGTCAATATCGTCAGTGCCTGGATGCTGAAGGACAGCGACCACCACCATCATCATCATGGCCACAGCCACAGCCACGGTCATGCTCATGCGCGGCAGCATGCCCACGCCGACGATGGGCACCATCATGGGCAGGCGCACAGCCATTCCCACGACGACCATCACGCCCAAGATTCAGGGATCGACTGCAGGGCGGAGCATGAGCATGATGGCCATGCTCACAGCCATTCCCGCCATCATCACCATGCCCATGCCCATGAGCACGAGCACGAGCACGGGCAGAAGGGGACGAGCGACCTGAACCTGCGGGCAGCCTACGTGCACGTGCTGGCAGATGCGGCCACGTCGATTCTTGCCATTCTGGCGCTGTTCGGCAGCATGTTCTGGGGGGCCGACTGGCTGGATCCGGTCATGGGCATTGCTGGTGCCGTGCTGGTTGGTGTCTGGGCAAAAGGTCTGCTGGCAGACTGCGCGCGGGTGCTGCTGGATGCCGAGATGGACGCCCCGCTCGTCGGGCAGATCAGGCGAACGCTGGCCGCTGCGCCGGTTCCCAACCGTCTTGATGATCTGCATCTTTGGCGCGTGGCGCACGACCGCCATGCCTGCATGATCTCGCTGTCGGTGCCGCCTGATGCCCTGCTTGCGACATGGGTCGATGGCAAATCATCTGCTGGCGCCGAAGCTGAAAGCACGGAGAGCGTACCGGTCACGGCGGAGTTCTTCAGGAACCTGCTGAGCAGACATGCGTCGCTCGCCCATGTCACGGTCGAGATAAATGCCGATCACCATCTGGCACTTCGGTCGTGAAGAAGTCTGACAAGCAGTTTTGCCGTGATGCCTGATAATATGAATGTATTATGAACGGATGGCATGCCGATGGAAGGGGAATGGGCAACTGGTGCATTCCTCGATGTGCATCCCGATGCCCGTCAGGCGAGAGCAGGCCGGTGATATTTTGTGCGGTTGCGGCAAAAGGCCGACGTGTCGGTGTTCAGATGGAAATGAGTTTTCTGTTTTCGTGTTCTGAAAATTTATGTCGGTATTAATGACAGATGGCGCCAAGAAGCAGCTGTCACTTCATTCCGTCAGGCATCTGCGATATGGGGTTGCGCAGGGAAATCCCTGAGATTTCCCCTGTTTCGTGAACAGGATTGTCCGATATGCCAGAGGCCGGCACGCAGACTCCGGAATCATAATTTGTAATTTTGTTACGATGGAATCGTCGTGCAATCAGCCGCCAAAAAAACGTTACCAAAAATCGTCCGGACACGGACTGGCAGAAAGATTGCAGAGAAAAAGCTGTTGTACCGTAAGGTTCTGGATGATTGGCTCCGCTTGCAGTGATTAACCCGTCAGCGTGTGGGGAGCCAGGAATATTCGTTGCCAAATGCTTGTATGATTGCGTCATGGAACAGGATCTCGAACCGAAATATCGCGCCTTGCTGAGCGAGGCAGAACGT
>JAUNHU010000193.1 GCA_030523825.1 Lautropia sp.
AGGCCGCCGAGCAGCCCGAGCACTGCGACAACAAGGGCGGCTGGTGGCAAGGCGCTGGAGCCGGCGGAAGCGGACGGATTCCCGGCTGGCATTGACGGGAGTTCGGCAGCGCGATCGTCGGGCAGGCTCATCGTCTTCCGGTCTCCGGGCGGGGATGGCGTGGGCTGAAGGGAAGGGGGCATCTGCGGGAAGCTGTCATACGAGCCGGGTGCGCGCCTGCCATAGGCCCGCCGGTCGCAGCACCAGGATCAGGATCATCACCGCCAGCGTGAGCGCACTGGAAAACTCCGGGAACCAGACGCTGGCGTAGGTGGTGGTGAAGCCGATGAGCAGCGCACTGAGCACCGTGCCCCGGATGCTGCCCAGACCACCGATGACCACCACCAGCAGCGCCAGCAGCAGAATCTCCTCATCCAGCCCCGGGTGAACCGAGAGCACGCCGGCGCCCAGCGCCCCGGCGAGCCCCGCCAGTGCCGCAGCCAGCATCATGCCGAGCGTGAAGACCCCTCGGGTGTCGATACCCAGGGTTTCGGCGATGACGCGATCCGACACGCAGGCACGCAAGGCCGAACCCCAGCGCGTGCGCTCGAACAGGAACCACAGGAGCAGGGCCAGCACGGTGCCAGCCACGATCAGGAACAGCCGGTAGGTGGGAAAGGGCAGCCCGGCAATCCAGACAGCGCCGTCGAGCACCTCGGGCAATGTCGGGGTCAGCGTGTCGCTGCCGAAACCCCAGCGCATCAGGTCGGTGAAGACGATCGACAGCCCGTAGGTGAGCAGCACCTGCATCAGGTGAGGGCGGTCGTAGAAATGCCGGAACAGCAGGCGGTCGAGCAGCAGCGCAGCCACGGCCGCCACCAGCAGGGATGCAGGCAGCGCCAGCCACCAGCTGTCGCCTTCGCCCAGCCAGCGCGTGGCCACATAACCGCCCAGCAGGAAGAACGAGCCGTGCGTGAGGTTGATGAAATTCATCAGGCTGAGCACCAGCATCAGTCCCAGCCCGGCCAGAAGCAGCAGGACCGAGAACGACAGCGCGTTCAGGATCTGAACCAGTTGGTAGGCCACGTCAGAATATGTTCCCGTTCATTTGGCCGGGCCGGGGTCCTGCACGGCCTTGTAGGTATGCAGCACCGTGTTCAGCGGTTTGCCATCGGTGCCTTTCTTCACCTCGTTCACGTAGATGTCGAGAATGGCCTGGTTGTTGCGCGGATCGAAAGCCATCGGGCCGAAGGCCGTCTGCACCACGTTGCCCAGCAGGAAATCCTTCATCGCCTGAAACCGGCTGGTATCGCCCTGCACGGCCTCGATGGCTGCCTTCATCACCTGGCCGCTGACATGGCCGGAGGTGCTGGCCTCGCCGGGCAGGCGCCCACGCGCCTCGGTGTAGGCCCTGACGAAGTCGGCCGAAGCTGCGGCACCCGGAGACTGGTGGAAGGTGCTGATGCCGCCGAGCACGGCATCACCTGCTGCTGGCACCACGTCTTCCTGATCGAACAGCGCACCGGGGCCCACCAGCGGAAAGCGCCCCTGCATGCCGTAGGTCTTCATCTGCTTGTGGAAACGCACCGCATCGGCCCCTGCCAGGAAGCAGTAGATGAAGCGCGGCTGGGCTGCTGCCATCTTCATGATGAGCGGCGCGAAATCGCTGGTGCCCAGTGGCGTCCACAGCGACTCGCCCATGCTGCCGCCCTGCTTCTGGAAGGTCTCGATGAAATCGCCCACGTACTCACGGCCGGCAGCATAGTCGGAGGCCAGCGTGATGCCGCCGCTTTTCTCGATCTTCTCGTGCGTCCAGAGCGCGGCGGTGTGCCCCAGCATCCAGCTCGTCTTGGTGACACGGAAGATGTAGGGGCTGGTGGCGCTGCGCGCCAGCGCATTGGCCGCCGCATTGGCCACGAAGGTGGGCAGCTTCGCCTCATGCACCGTGTCCCGGATCGCCAGCGCGATGTTGGCCGGGATGATGCCGCAGAGCAGGTCGATTTGGTCACGCGAGATCAGCTTCTGCACCTTGCGCAGCGCCTCGTCCGGCTTGCCCTGGTCGTCTTCGACCAGCAGCTCCACCTTGCGCCCGGCAATCTCGTTGCCCTGCTGGCTGAGGAACAGCTGCAGGCCGGCGCGCATGCTCTCGCCCAGCGACTGGAAGGGGCCGGTGAGTGAGGTGAGCAGCGCGATCTTCAGGGGACTGGTGGTGGTGGCTTTTGCCGCGTCGGCGGCACGCAGCGGGCCGACATGGCCCAGCAGGGGCAGCGCCGCACTGGCGGCAAGCAGGTCGCGTCGGGTGAAAGGGTGAGAGGGCTGCATGGGATGGTTGGATAAGGAGGGTAAAGCGCATCGTCTGGCGCCGCCGGCAGGGACGGCGAGAGCGATGCGGTGGCAGACCCTGGTCGCAGCGGACGCCTGCCGGGCGTGGCGTCTGGAGAGCGGGCGCGTGCGGGCTTCAGCCTGCCTTGACCTTCACCACTGCCGGCCAGGATGCTTCAGCCGGAATGATAGCAATAGAAAGGAAATGATAATGAATCGTGTAGTTGTTGGGGAAAAGGTAAGAAATGGGCGTGGCTTGGCTGGGTTTTGGGCCGTTTGAAGGGCTGCTGATGGCGGTAGGCTAGCTTCGTTTGCAGCTCTCGCCCAACTTTGCCTACGCGACATTTGATCCGAGTCGATTCGACCGCGTTGCCAATCTGCTGGAAGCGGTCGGGTTGCCTGAGCTGGGGGAAGGGTTCGAGGGCGGATCGGTACAGGCCTGAGCCGTGCCAGACATCGTCAACGATGATCCTCGCTTTGTTTTTTGAATATCGTCGGTGAGTGTGGCTGCGGCTCGCGTGCGTTCCCGAGGATGATTGGGTTGGAGAGGTCACCGGCGGTTAATGCGTAAGCGCTGGGAGAAATCCCGGCGCTTTAAAAGCTCGCCTCCCTGTCGTTCGTAGTGAAGGACAGGTTTATAGCCCCCCCTTGGGGATGAAATATCACGTAAACGAGATATCCATGGGGCCCTGTCTACCAGCTCAGAGCAACGCCACCGCTGGCGCACTGAACACGACGACTTCGGCGCCCCCTTGCTGGGCGGTGATTTCCAGTGTACGTGGCGAGTGCTGGGCACGGATGACGGGGACATCGAGCGAATCGCGGTTGAACGGCTGGCCCGCGATTTCGACCGTGCCGGTGATGGGCAGGGCGAAAAACGAATGACCGGCTGCGATGGGGACATTCAGACCGGCGTTTTCATCCAGTGCGATGTCCAGCAACGTGACGTTGGTAGGGGGCTCCAGAGGAGAGCTGGCATCGGCATAGTGACCGACGGGAACGCGCACGTCGAAGCCTTCTCCCTCGATGAGGGGCACGTCTTCGGGTTCGATGGAGAGGGGATAGGGCGTGATGTCCCGGCCACCCCGTGGCAATGCCACGAAAACCTGCAGACCGTGAACCGTCTTGCCGGGCTCGATCGGCAATTCCTCGTGGACCATCCCGCGTCCGGCGGTGATCCAGTGCAGTCCGCCGGGGCGAACCAGATCGGGGTTTC
>JAUNHU010000194.1 GCA_030523825.1 Lautropia sp.
CGCTGGTGAGTCAGGCGGGCACCATCTACATCGAGCGGGGGCGACGCCGTGCGGTGCCGGAGGCCATTCTGGCGATGCGCGAACGGCTGAAGGAAGGCTGGCCGGTGGCGCTGTTTCCTGAGGCGACCACGCACTGGGGGCCGGCACTCGGCCCCTTTCATGGCAATCTGCTGGAAGCGGCCATTGCGGAAAATGCCGAGGTGGTGCCGATTGGCGTGCGCTATCTGCATGCCGATGGCAGTCCCGGCGAGGCGGCGCATTTTCTGGGGGAGCAGACCTTCGTGCAGTCGGTGTGGGCCATTCTGGGCGCACGCGCGCTGCGCGTGGAGCTGCTGGTGCTGCCGCCCGTGCCGGCCGCGGGCAAGACCCGCGCGGCACTTGCTGCCGAATTGCGCGGGATGATTGGCGCGGCGCTGGGGAAGGTGGGCCGAACGGAGCAGGGGTGAATTTCTTATTCTCCACCTTTTAGGTAATCATCCACTGTCAGGAAGGCTTTACCTAATTTATTGAGTTTCAATGTCAGGTCATATGTAATGAATTCTCCGTCAGTAACAGGGAGAAGAGGTTTTTTAGCCTGTCTTTTGTACCAATCATCGAAGCTCTCGGATTCGTAATATTCTCCTTCCGGGCCATGATGTATGTGGTCTGCTGCCCACGCGGGCTTAAGATGATCTCTGTAAGCTTCTTCGTTCCCGGAAAACTCAGCCCAGGGGAAGGTATCTTGCAGAAACCTCTCAATGGGGTATTTGCCTGCATATGCGGATAGTTCTTTTTCTTTGAGGGTTTTTCCGGATTTGTTTTTGACGGTTAGCTTTCCGTTGTACCTTACAAGGCTCTTGTTTGCGGTTTTTGTGAGCATGAGGCTCATGTGATTGCTGCTTTTTTGGAGGGATTCAATCAGGCTTCTGCTGAAGCGGAGGCGTTCCCATTTTGCTGTTTCTGCGGAGGGTTGCCAAATCTTGTGAAACGAAGGGGGCGGTGTTTCGTCGAATGTATTGGATATGGGTATTGATATTTTGTAGTTGCCTTTTTCTGTTCGTGATATGTTTTCTCTACTCACGAGTTGCCAGTAAATTTTGTTGTCTACTGGACTGTACAGAACAATGACGACGGGAAGAGGGTATCTCATCCAGTAATCTATGTGTTTTTCGTCTGTTCTGAAAATTATGGAATTTTCAGATTTCTCTTTGAAGTAGCTTTCCCCGCTTTTGATCTGCAGGGCAACAAGTCTGTAAGAAGGTTCCAGGTTGGAGGTGTCAATGATCTCAAGTTGGGCATCTATGCCTTTGTCCTGCACCTGCTGCTCTCGGAATATCCATCCGTATTCATTGAACTTTATTTCACACCTTGCGACGCCGATGCGTTCAGTGTTTGTCGTGTTCATGGCATTCGTATCGTCAGGAGATTAGTGTTTTTGGTTGTTGGATTGGCTTTCCATCTCACCAACCCAGTAGCACAACAGGGCAGCGGGGATGCGCATGATCCGGTGGGGGGAGGCTATTGACGCCGGGGCGTTGTCTGCGTTGTTTTGAGGCAGGGCCATTGGGCCGAAATCGTCGAGAGATTTTGTGACGACGTAGGCACGCGGAACTGGCTTTTGCTGCAGCAGTTCCATCAAGCCTTTCAGTTCGCGGGCGCCGGTGTGCTGTGCCCGGTATTTGACTTCAAAGGGAATGAGGTCGTTGCCAATTTCAGCGACGAGATCGACCTCCCGATCCTTCTTGCCGCGCCAGTAGGAAAAACGCACGTTCTGCGTGTAGTAGTGGGCAAAGAGGTGCTTGAAGACGGCGGTTTCGGTGGCAACGCCCAGCGCTGTAGGGTCTTCGAGGATGCTTTTGCCTTTCAGCATGACGGCGGGGGCAATGGCCGCATCGGCCAGATAGATCTTGAATCGGGCGCGCAGGATGTCCTTGCCGTAGCCGTAAGGAGGCAGGCGGTAGATCATGTGGGTTGCTTCCAGCAGTTCGATGAAATGCTGGGCAGAGGGGCGCTTGACCTGCAGGTTGGCGCGTAAATCTGCCATGTCGAGCAGGCCACCGTCGTGCATGCACAGATACAGGAAGGTGTGTTCCAGATCCAGGATGCGGCGAACGCCAAAGAGAGCGGTCATGTCGCGCTTGAGCACCTTGTCGATGATGTCTTCGCGCATCAGGCGCTGGGCCTGGGTGATGCTGCTGAGCTGGGCGGTTTGCGGGAAACCTCCCCGGATCAGGTATTCGTGAAAGTGCCCGGTGTAGGGGGCTGCCAGTTCGGTGGTGCGGTAGAAGTCGGCTGGTGTCCAGTCGAACAGGTCACGCAGGCTCTTGAGCGTTGGCAGGGAGGGAAGGGGTTGCTGCCGGATCTGCAGGTATTCGTAGAAGGACAGGGTGGTGAGCCGGATGGTGTGCCAGCGGCCCACGCCGGACTCCTGATCGGCTTCCACGAGGGGCATGGCAGAACCGGTGAAGCAGATGCGGCGATCCTTGCGGAAGTCGATCTGATGCTTGATCCAGGTGCCCCAGTTGCGGATGAACTGGGCTTCGTCGAGGAACAGGTACTCGGGCCCTTCGACACGCGGTTCTCGGGTGCGCCAGGCGTCGATGACAGCGTCGATGCCAGCAAGCTTGAGCAGCGGATGGTCGAAGGTGACGTAGAGGATGTTGGCCGCGGAGGCACCCTGTTGCAGCAGGGCGTTGACGCTCTGCAACAGCAGGGTGGTCTTGCCGACCTGACGGGCACCTGACAACAGCACGGCCCGATGTACAGGCGGAGCACTCATCCATTCGTGCAGTTCATGAAAGGCCGCGCGTTGCCACCCCGGCAGATCGGCAAATTGCTCGCCGCGCCACCAGGGGTTGAACTGTGAGAGCACGGCGATGAGTTCGTCTTTGGAGACATCCATCGCGCTTTTCTACCAAAAATCATCAATTAGTTAAAGTATACATGCACTAATTGATGTTTTTAGTGTGGTTTTGGTGTTTTTGGGCTCGCTCCCCCGTGCCGAACTGGCGTTTGCGGTCGCTGGCTTGCTGGAACAGCTGGCGGGTTTCGAGGTGGATGGCGGTGAGGCTGCCGCCCCAGACGCAGCCGGTGTCGAGGGCGAGCAGCTCGGGGCGCTGGACGAGGCCGAGCGAGGACCAGTGGCCGAAGATGACGGTGATGCCGCTGCCGGTGCGGCGCTGGTTGGGGGCGTCGAACCAGGGGATGAGGCCGGCCGGGGCGTTGGCTGGCGGCTCGGTGCATTTGAGTTCGAGGCGGCCGTCCTTGCGGTGCAGGTAGCGCATGCGGGTGAGGATGTTGACGATGCAGCGCAGGCGGTCGTCGCCGGTGAGGCTGTCGTCCCACTGGTCGGGCTGGTTGCCGTACATGACCTGCAGGAAATCGCCCCAGTGGGGGCCGGCGAGCACGGATTCGACTTCGCGGGCGAGGGCAGGCACGTCGTTGGGGTGCCAGCTGGCGTGGATGCCGGCATGAACCAGCAGGTAGTCACCTTCGCGCACGGCCAGCGGGCGGGTGCGCAGCCAGTGGATGAGGTCGT
>JAUNHU010000195.1 GCA_030523825.1 Lautropia sp.
AACGGGCCGGATGCACTCACGCGCGTGACGATGATCGGCAACGACATGGCGCTGGACCCGGGCATAGGTGTGTGCGGCAAGGACGGCCAGAGCGTGCCGGTGGGCGTGGGGCAGCCCACGCTGCGCATCGAGGGGCTGACTGTGGGCGGCACGGCCTGATGATTGCCATCGGAGGCGTCTTCGTTGAAGGGCGCCAGCGGAGCGGGTACCAACCTCAGGCTTAACGCTCGCTGACGCTCACGATGCGCCTTCGGCAGGCACCCGCTCCACTGGCTGGCGTTCTGCAACGAAGGCAGCTTCCCAACCGCTGCCCGGTACGGTGGTCGTCGTCATGTACGGCGCATCCTGGCAAAAACAGGGGCTTCACACCATTTGCATCATCGTTCGATTGGGAATAAAGTAGAGGGATGTTGATCGTCCGTTCGCACTTCTTCTTTGGCTACTTTTGGCGCGATTCCGCTGGCGGAATGGCTCGGGTAGCTATTGTCTGGAAGTAGAGACGACTTCAACCCCGAAACCGCCAGAGCAGCAATGCCTGGCGGTTTTTTTTTGGTCTCAAGGTTTTGGGGCCGCATTCTTCGAGTCCCTGGATTGCGGGGGGCTCAGGAGCGCTGCCATCGAGAGACCGTCTCTGCCGATGCGGGCTGCCGTGACAAGGGCGGCGCCCGGACATACTTTGCCAAGGAACACGATGATGACTACTGCTTCCACCGACGACCTTCGTATTGTTGCCTTGCACGAACTGGCGCCGCCTGCGCACCTGATTCGTGAGTTTCCGGTGGGCGAGGCCGTGGGCAAGACGGTGAGTGACTGTCGTCAGACCATCCACCGCATTCTGCACGGCATGGATGACCGGCTGCTGGTGGTGATCGGGCCGTGTTCCATTCACGACCCGAAGGCGGCACGCGAGTATGCCGAGCGGCTGCTGGTGCAGCGCGAGCGCTTTGCCGATCGTCTTGAGATCGTGATGCGGGTGTATTTCGAGAAGCCGCGTACCACCGTGGGCTGGAAGGGGCTCATCAACGATCCGAATCTGGATGGCAGTTTCGACATCAATCGTGGTCTGCGCGTGGCGCGTGAGCTGCTGCTGGACATCAATGCGCTGGGCATGCCGGCAGGCACCGAGTTTCTGGACATGATTACGCCGCAGTACATTGCCGACCTGATTTCGTGGGGGGCGATTGGTGCGCGCACGACCGAATCGCAGGTGCACCGCGAGCTGGCCTCGGGGCTGTCGTGCCCGGTGGGTTTCAAGAACGGCACGGATGGCAACCTGCGGATTGCGCTGGATGCGATCAAGGCAGCGTCGCAGCCGCACCGTTTCCTGTCGGTGACGAAGGGCGGGCATTCGGCCATTGTGCATACGCGCGGCAATGAGGACTGCCACGTGATTCTGCGCGGTGGCAAGGCGCCGAATTATGATGCGGCCAGTGTGGAGGCAGCCTGCCGCGAGGCGGGAAGCGCGGCGATGGCCTGCCGGCTGATGATCGACTGTTCGCACGGCAACAGCCAGAAAAAGCCGGAAAACCAGTTGCCGGTAGCACGCGACGTGGCTTCGCAGCTGTCGGATGGTGAGAGCCGCATTTTTGGCGTGATGATCGAAAGCCATCTGGTGGGTGGCCGAGAAGATCTGGTGAAGGGCAAGACGCCCACCTATGGCCGCAGCATCACCGATGGCTGCCTGGATTGGGACAGCAGCGTGGAGGCGCTGGAGGCGCTGGCCGAGGGCGTGAGCGAGCGCCGGCTGGCGCTGGGCCGGGAAAGCTGAGCGGGCTTTCCCGCTTTCGTGCTTCTCTCTGTAGCGGCTTCCCGCCGTGGCGGGTTTCCTGTCTGCAGGGGTTGTTGTGCCGGGGGCTGTGCCGTGAGGACAGCCCGCCTGCGCAGCGTTGCCGGCCGGTTGCCTGGCGCGGTGTCGAGAACCATGTGGCTGTGCCGGGCTTCCTGCTGTGGTCGAGGCTGCTTGCACGGTGGCGCAGTGGTGTGTGCCTTGCGCGACGACAGGGGCCTTCCGTCGCATCGCGGGGGGCGTGCATCGGTGAGGGCATGGCCCGTTTTTGTTTGCAGGCGTACCAAGGAGGTTTGCACGAGACCGAGGTATGCGATGAGCGGGACGATGGAAGCGGTTGTGGAGGATCGGCGGGCGACTCTGGCGCAGCGTCAGCCGGGGCGTGTGTCGGCAGTGCGTGAAGACGTGCGGACGATTGATGTGCGTGCTGCACGGTCGTTGCCGGTGTCTTCGTCGGCTGCCGGTGGCATGGGGGCTGTGGCTGCCGGTGGTGTGCCTTTGATGCGCTCGCAGGTTGCGTCCTCGCTGCACGCCGCGCCCGCTGCCGTGGCGATGCCGGGCCTGCGTCTGCTTGGTTCGGGCGCCAGTCATGCTGATGAGCTGCGTCATCTGTTGTCGCGCACGCCGCTGTTTTCAGGGATGGGGCATGGTGAATCGCGGCTGCTGGGCGCGGTGATGCAGGTGTATGAGGCAGAGCCCGGGCAGACACTGATCCGCGAGGGCGAACCCGGCGATTACATGCTGCTGGTGATGCGCGGGCTGGTGGATGTGCTGCGCCGCGACGAGCACAATTTTCCGCGGCAGATTGCAGTGGCCACGCCGGGGCAGGTGCTCGGCGAGATGTCGATGGTGGACGGCGAGCCGCGTTTTGCCACCTGTGTGGTGCGTGAGACGTGCCGGCTGGCGATGCTGAGCCGCGCATCGCTGCTGACGCTGATGCAGCGCGAGCCGGTGCTGGGCAACAAGATCCTGCTGAAGCTGGTGAGCCTCTTGTCTGAGCGCCTGCGTGACAGCACGGCGCAGCTGGTGAACTGCCTGTCGGGTGTTCGGCCACTGAACTGATTGGTGCGGCGCGGTTGCCTGATTGCTGATTGGTGTAGCGGGGCTGCCCGATTGCAGCCGGGGTTTCTGGCGGATGATGGCCCTGGTTTTTCGGGGGGTCGGGGTTTTCGGGTTTTCGGGTTTTTCGGGCGGGTCAGGGCGTTTCAGGGCGGAGTCCGGGCTGGCCGCAGTGCGTGAGCCGGGCTGGCCGGGAGGTTCATTTCCTGCCGTTGGCGGGTTTGCGTGGCAATGTGATTTCGGCGATGAGTCCGCCAGTGGGGGCATTGCTGAGGTGAACGTCGCCGTTGTGCCAGCGGGCGATGTTGCGCGAGATGGCCATGCCGATGCCGGTGCCGCCGCTGTCCCGGTTGCGGGAGGGTTCGAGGCGCACGAAGGGCTCGAAGACCCGGTCGCGGTCGGCTTCGGGAATGCCGGGGCCGTGGTCGCGGATGCGGATGCGCAGCAGGGTGGGGCTGTCGATGACGCTGATTTCGACTCGCTGTCCGTAGCGGATGCCGTTGGAAACGAGGTTGTTGATGGCGCGGCGCAGCATGGCCGGCTCGGTGGCGTAGGCGCTTGTGGCGTGGCCGGTGATGGTGATGGGGTGGCCGGTGTCGCCCCAGTCGGTGGCGATGGTGTCGAGCAGCGCGTTGATGTCGA
>JAUNHU010000045.1:0-13085 GCA_030523825.1 Lautropia sp.
CCACCAGCCGGTCTTCGCTGTGCACGTACACGTTGCGGCTGTCGACGAAGATGGTTTCGCCAGTGCTGCGGTTGTCGTCGGCATCGGCGGGCGAGAGGCTGCGCACCGCATCCCAGGAGCCGATGTCGTTCCAGCCGAAGGCGCCAGGCACCACGGCCACGTTGCCGGCCTTTTCCATGACGGCGTAGTCGATGGAGATGTCGGGGGCGGCCTTGAAGTCGTCAGCGCCGATCTCGATCATGTGGGCGCTGGGCGTGTGTTCGCGGCGGGCGCTGGTGAAGCACGCCTGTGCGGCCCGCAGCACTTCGGGCGCGTGCTGCTGCATGGCGTCCAGGATGGCGCCTGCCGAGAAGCAGAACATGCCCGAGTTCCAGAGGAAATTGCCGGCGGCCAGAAACTCGCGGGCCTTTTCCAGTGCGGGTTTCTCGATGAAGCGCACCACCTGCTTGCCGGCATCGTCGATGGGCTGGCCGGCCTCGATGTAGCCGTAGCCGGTTTCGGGGGCGGTGGGCTGGATGCCGAAGGTGACGAGATGGCCCTTTGCGGCCAGCCGGGAAGCCTGCCGGCAGGTGGCGACAAAGGTGTCGGTGTTCTGGATGAGGTGGTCGGCAGCCAGCACCAGCATCTGGGCCTCGGGGCCGTGCTGCTCGCGGATGTGCAGCGCAGCCAGCGCGATGGCGGGCGCGGTGTTGCGGCCGAAGGGTTCCAGCAGGTAGGTGGGGGCGATGTCGCTGTCGGGCAGGGCCAGGGCGTGCTCGTCGCGCGACAGGAAGAAGTAGTCGCGGTTGGTGACGACGAGGATCTCGCCCGGATCGGCCAGCCGGGCAGCGCGCTGCCAGGTCTTGAACAGCAGGCTTTCGCCATCGGGCAGCTTCATGAAGGGCTTGGGATGCCCTTCGCGGGAAACGGGCCAGAGGCGGGTTCCGGCACCGCCGGAGAGAATGACAGGGATCAGCATGGCAACGGCCTGGGGCAGGAAGGAGGGCGGGTCAGGGGGCTGGCATGGAGATGCTGCGCGCCCGGTCGCCGGGATCCCGAAAGTATGCCATCGTCGACTGCCGGGACCTGCCCGATTCCCGTGGGCGTTGCGGGAAGCACAGACCGCTCAGTCCTCGGCGAAGGGAACCTTGCGGCTGGTGCGTCGCACCGAGCGGACATAGCGCGGATCGGTGCCGTCGACGACCGTGACGACATACTCGGCGATGTTCTTGGCGTGGTCGCCCACCCGTTCCAGCGACTGCGCGACGAAGATCATGGCCAGCGCATCGTTCACCGGGGCGCGCTGGTCTTCCATCTTGCTGACCAGTTCGGTGGTGACGGCCTTGCGCATCGCGTCCACTTCCTTGTCTTCGGCGCGCAGGCCATCCACTACCGTGGCATCACGGCGCATGAAGGCATCGACGGCCCGTTGCAGCATGCTGCAGACGCGGATGGCCATTTCGTTGATGCGGGCGATGTCGATGGGCAGCGGCCGGCCGGCCAGCTTGCGGCTTTTCTTGGCGATCTTCTTCGCTTCGTCGCCGATGCGCTCCAGATCGTTGTTCATGTGCAGGATGGCCAGAATCTCGCGCAGGTCGATGGCGATGGGCTGGCGGCGCGCAATCACCTGATGGCAATACAGGTCGCTCTGCAGGTGCATGCGGTTGACCTGGGCCTCGTCACTCAGCACCTGGATGACCAGATCGGGATTGGCGGTGCGGACGGCTTCGACGGCGCGCTGAAGCTGCTGCCTGACCAGTTCGGCCATTTCGATGGATGATCGGCGCAGTTCGTCCAGTTCAGAATCGAATCTCGAATTGGTGTGGTCCATGAGGCGGGTGTTCTTGAAAGGAATGGCTATCGACAGGGTTGGGCCGGGCGGTGTTGCGCTGACTGTCCGGCTGCGCCGGGAAGGGCGTATGGAAAAGGGCGTGTGTCTGAGGTCGGTCAGCCAAAGCGTCCGGTGATGTAGTCCTCGGTTTCCTGGCGCTTCGGTTTCAGGAAGATTTCTTCCGTCTTGCCGAATTCGACCAGCTCGCCCAGATACATGTAGGCCGTATTGTCGGAGATTCGGGCCGCCTGTTGCATGTTGTGGGTGACGATGGCGATGGTGTAGTCGGTTTTCAGCTCGTTGACCAGCTCCTCGATCCGGGCCGTGGAGATCGGGTCGAGCGCGCTGGTGGGCTCATCGAGCAGCAGCACTTCGGGTTTCACGGCCACCATGCGTGCGATGCACAGGCGCTGCTGCTGGCCGCCCGACAGGCTCAGGCCGCTGGCATTGAGCTTGTCCTTCACTTCGGTCCAGAGGGCCGCCTTCTTCAGCGCCCATTCCACCCGCTCGTCCATTTCCTCGCGGCTGAGGCGCTCGTAGAGCTGCACCCCGAAGGCGATGTTTTCATAGATCGTCATCGGAAAGGGGGTGGGTTTCTGGAACACCATGCCGATGCGTGCGCGCAGCAGGTTCACATCCTGCTCGGGAGCGAGGATGTTGGTGCCGTGAAAGAGGATCTCGCCCTCGGCACGCTGGTCAGGGTAGAGGTCGAACATCCGGTTGAAGGTGCGCAGCAGCGTCGATTTGCCACAGCCCGACGGGCCGATGAAAGCCGTGACCTTCTTGTGGTGGATGTCGATGTTGATCTTTTTCAGCCCCTGGAATTTTCCGTAGAAGAAATCCAGGTTCCTTGCCCGGAGCGCAACTTCCGGCTGCGGGGCGCTCGACGATTCCTGGGTGATTGCCTGCTCGGGTTGAGCGGCTTCACCGGCAGTGGTGGCGGCCTGTACGGGCGAGGGAGCTTGTGTCGGAGACATGTCGTGTCGCTGTCCGGTGGAGTCGGTGATGGGGTTGGAACTGGGTGGATTCCCGGCCGTCGGGGCCTGGTGCGCAGGATGGTTCGCGGTGGGCATCGTGCTGCTGTCCTGTTCGTGGCCGGGGCTTGTGGCGATGGTCATCGGGGTTGCCTGTCGCGGAACATCGTGCGCGCGATGATGTTGATGGCCAGCACGATCAGGGCGATCAGGGCTGCGCCGCCCCAGGCCAGTTTCTGCCAGTCTTCGTAGGGGCTCATCGCAAAGTTGTAGATGACCACCGGCAGGTTGGCCATCGGGCGGCCCATGTCGGTGGAGAAGAACTGGTTGTTGAGCGCCGTGAACAGCAGGGGGGCGGTTTCGCCGATCATCCGGGCCACCGACAGCAGCACGCCGGTGACGACGCTGCCCTTGACGGCCTTCAGCGTGACCTGCAGGTTGACGCGCCAGCGCGGCGCGCCCAGTGCGAAGGCAGCCTCACGCAGGCTGCCGGGCACGAGCCTGAGCATGTTTTCGGTGGTGCGCACCACCACCGGGATGGCGATGAGCGCCAGCGACACCGAACCGGCCCAGCCCGAGAAGGTGCCGGTGGTGGCCACCAGCACCGAATACACGAACAGGCCGATGATGATCGACGGGGCCGACAGCATCACGTCGACGATGAAGCGGGTGAAGGCGGCAAAGCGCGAACGATCACCGTATTCGGCCAGGTGGATGCCGGCGAGGATGCCGATTGGGGTGGCGATCAGCGTGCTGGTTGCCACGATCAGCAGGCTGCCGACGATGGCATTGGCAAGGCCGCCATCCGCACTGCCGGGTGCTGGGGTGGACTGGGTGAACAGGTCGGCACCGAAGGCGCTGAGGCCATTGAACATCAGGGTCCACAGAATCCAGGCGAGGCCGGCCAGCCCGGCGATCATGGCCAGCGAGGAGAGCGCCAGACCCACATGATTGCTCAGGCGCCGGCGTTGGTAGAGGGTCATCATGCGCGTGCTTTCCCTGCGGTTTGATTGGTGAGCCAGCGGGCGACGCCGAGCACCACGAAAGTGATGAGGAACAGGATCAGGCCGAGTGCGTAGAGCGCCGGGATGTGCATGACCGGATCGGCTTCGGCAAATTCGTTGGCGAGCGTCGAGGCAATCGAGTTGCCGGGGTGAAACAGGCTGGCCGGGATGCGGTTGGCATTACCGATGACGAAGGTGACGGCCATCGTCTCGCCGAGCGCACGTCCGAGGCCCAGCATCACGCCGCCGGTGACGCCCACGCGGGTGTAGGGCAGCACGATGTTGCGGATGACTTCCCAGGTGGTGCAGCCCAGGCCGTAGGCCGATTCCTTCAGCACGGGGGGCACGGTCTCGAACACGTCGCGCATCACCGAGGCGATGAAGGGGATGATCATCAGCGCCAGGATGAGGCCGGCGGTGAGGATGCCGATGCCCAGCTGCGGCCCCTTGAACAGCGGAATGCCGGTGGCGGCGAGCCACGGTTGCAGGTATTCCTGGATGAGCGGGGCAAGCACGAACAGGCCCCAGATGCCGTAGACGATGGAGGGGATGCCTGCCAGCAGCTCGATGGCGGTGCCCAGCGGGCGACGCAGCCAGGTGGGGCAGGTCTCGGTCAGGAAGACTGCGATGCCGAAGCTGACCGGCACGGCGATGAGCAGGGCGATGGCCGAGGTGACGATGGTGCCGTAGATGGCGACGGCAGCGCCAAAGCGTTCGCTGCTCGGGCTCCAGCGGGTGCCGGTGAGGAAATCGGCGCCGTATTCCTTCAGCGCGGGCCATGCCTCGATGATGAGCGAGAGCAGCAGGCCACCCAGCACCAGCAGCACGAAGGCGGCGAAACTGGAGGTGACGCTGGCAAACAGCTTGTCCTGAAAGGCGAAGCGGCGCACGCGCGCCTGGAATTCGGGCTTGTCGGCAACGGCATCGAGTGGCCCGGGACGGGATTCTTCACGCTGCGAGGGCGTGTCCGGAGGCATCATGGCGATGCCCGAAGGGTGTGTAAGCTGCCCGGATGCTGTACTTCCGGGCTGGAATGTCCCGCGCATGGCGTGTTTCCCTTGGAGTGCTGTCGTTCTGAAAAGGGTGGGAAGGGTGCGGCCGGACGCCGCCCGTGTGTCAGCGGTGAGTCCGGCCGTCGTGCCGTGGGGCACTCAGGGCGCAGGTGCGCCGGCTTCCTTCAGGTTCTTCTCGATCAGGGGCACCACGGTCTCGGGAATCGGCACGTAGTCCATCTCGATGGCCTGCTTGCCGCCTTCCTTCAGAGCCCAGCGGAAGAATTTCAGGGCTTCGGCGCTTTTCTCGGTCTTGCCCAGGTCAGACTTCTGCATCAGGATGAAGCTGGCGCTGGTCATCGGCCAGGCTTCGGGGTCAGCCTGGTTGTGCAGCGCCACGCCCATGCCGGGTGCGGAGTTCCAGTCGGCGCCGCGTGCAGCAGCCGCGAAGCTCTTGTAGTCCGGCTCCACGGTCTTGCCGGCCTTGTTCACGAACTTGGCGTGTGCCAGCTTGTTCTGCTTGGCGTAGGCATATTCCACGTAGCCGATCGAGCCGGCGACCTTGCCGACGTTGGCGGCCACACCGGCATTGCCCTTGCCGCCCATGCCCACCGGCCAGTCGACGGTCTTGCCGGCACCGACTTCATCCTTGAAGCTGGGGACGACGGCGGCCAGGTAGTTGGTGAAGGCAGCGGTGGTGCCCGAGGAGTCGGAGCGGTAGATGGGCGAGATGGCCTGCTCGGGCAGCTTCACGCCGGGGTTGAGCTTGGCGATGGCCTCGTCGTTCCATTCGGTGATGGTGCCTGCGTAGATGGCTGCCACGGTGGGGGCATCCAGGATGAGTCCGCCGGGGCCGATGCCCTGCACGTTGATGATGGGGACGATGCCACCGATGACGGCAGGAAACTGCACCAGACCGTCCTTGGTCAGTTCTTCACCCGGCACGGGATCGTCGGATGCACCGAAATCGACGGTTTTTGCCTTGATCTGCTTCACGCCGCCGCCCGAGCCGATGGCCTGATAGTTGATGGTGCTGCCGTGGGCGGACTTGTAGCCCTCGGCCCATTTTGCATAGATGGGGGCGGGGAAGGTGGCTCCGGCGCCGGTCACGTCAACGGCGGCGGCCTGGGTTGCCAGGCCGAGGCCCAGCAGGGCGGTGCCCAGGGGGCGCAGAAACGTGGTGGTCATCATGGTGCTCGATCTCCTAGTTTTGGATAGGGTGCGCCGACCGGTCGGGCGGTTGCCGTGCCGGTTGGCCGGGGCGACCTCCTGGGGCCCTGGTGAACGCGGCGCGAGTCTATGTCAGTGCTTTTCCGGGCTGGCAACTGAGGGGGGCGCATGCAGGCCACCGATGATGATCTTTTCTTAAGGTAAAACTCTAATAGATTAGTTTTGTCCTTTATGTATCATGGGTTTACGTATCCTTTGAGCAGGAATGCCGGTATCCCGGCGGGCTTCTTCGTTTCGCGTCACCCGTTGTCGATTCACGCAGGCACTGTTACCTTATAAGGTTACGCATAAAAACAAGCTGGCGATCCAGGTCGGCCTTGCCACGCTCAGGAGACAACCATGCCCATCCATGACGGCAGGCGGCCCGATCATTTTTTTCACTTTTCCTTGTGAGGGCTGCTCATGACCCAGAAGAAACCTTACGTTGCCGATACCAACCTGCCCAAGCTGCTGCAGCAGGTCCAGGAGCGCGCGTCGGCGCACGACAAGAACATCGTGCTGTGCGAGGCCGATGACCCGCGCGTGCTGCGTGCCGGCGTCGAAGCCCATGCCCGGGGCATTTCCCGCATCACGCTGGTGGGCTCGGCCGATGCCATCAAGGCTTGCGCCCAGAAGGAAGGGCTGTCGCTCGACGGCCTGACGCTGATCGACCCCGCCAGCGATTCGCGCACGCCGGCACTCACCGAGGCCCTGCTCAAGCGCCGTCAGCACAAGGGCATGACGCCCGAGAAGGCCGCCGCCGAGATCCAGAAGCCGCTGGTGTACGCCAACATGCTGCTTGCCGAGGGGCAGGTGGATGGTGCCGTCTCCGGGGCTGTCCACACCACGTCGGACGTGGTTCGCACCGCACTGCAGCTGATCGGAACCGCGCCGGGTTGCAAGCTGGTGTCCAGCTTCTTCCTGATGGTGCTCGACCGTCCGCATCACCCGTTCCAGGGCGGGCTCATCTTCACCGATTCCGGTCTGGTCATCGACCCGAGTGCCGAGGAACTGGTCGACATCGCCCGTGCCGGTGCCCAGAGCGCCCGGCAGCTGCTGGGCGAGGAGCCCAAGGTGGGCATGCTGTCGTTCTCCACGGCTGGCAGTGGCGGCAAGGTGCCGAAGGTCGAGAAGATGCAGCGCGCCACCGCGCTGCTGCGTGAGGCCGATCCTTCGCTGAAGGTGGATGGCGAGCTGCA
This sequence comes from Lautropia sp., assembly GCA_030523825.1. Lineage (GTDB taxonomy): Bacteria > Pseudomonadota > Gammaproteobacteria > Burkholderiales > Burkholderiaceae_E > Lautropia. The sequence continues at coordinate 7,189 of JAUNHU010000045.1, forward strand.
GTTCGACGCCGCCGTGGTGCCCGAGATCGCCAAGCGCAAGCTGCCCGATTCCCAGCTGCAGGGCCGGCCCAACGTGCTGGTCTTCCCCGATCTGGATGCCGGCAACATCGGCTACAAGATCGCCGAGCGCCTGGGTGGTGCCGTGGCCATCGGCCCGCTGCTGCAGGGTCTGGCCCGCCCGGCCAACGACCTGTCGCGGGGTGCTTCCACGGCCGACATCGTCAATGCCATCGCTGTGACGGTGCTGCAGGGCGCCTGATCGGGGGCCTGGCGCCGCTGGCGCGTTGCGGTGCCTCCGTGGCGCCGGGCGCGTCAGCTGCCTTTCCCGCTGCGTGATGCCTCACGGCGTCGTTCGCGTGTCGGCATCCACGCGCTGTGCCCGGCCCTGGTGGCCGGGCATTTTCATGTGGGCGTCGGCCCTGAAATGTTTCAGGCGCGCGGTTTCACCAGCGCCTGCACGTCCTTGAAGCGCGGGTGCTTGCTGTGCCCCAGCCATTCAAAGGCCACCGATTCGGCGCTTGCCAGCACCACGCCTGCCTGTTGCAGGCGCTGCATGGCCAGCTGGTGATCTTCCGGTTTGCGGCTGCCGCAGGCGCTGGGCACCACGAAGCATTGCAGGCCGGCATCCTGCAGTTCCAGCGCAGTCTGCAGCAGGCAGATGTGCGATTCGACGCCGCCCAGAATCACCTGGCTCACGGCCGGTGTCAGCGTCTTCAGGTATTGCAGCAGCCGGCCGTCGCGCGCGGCGCTGAAGCTCAGCTTGTCGAAGGTCTGGGCGCAGAGCGCCTTCAGTTCCTCGTCATTGCCGCCCAGGCGTTCGGGATATTGTTCGGTGCCCACCACGGGCACTTCCAGCAGCGAAGCCACCTTCGCCAGAAAGCGCGCTTCCTGCAGCACGGCATCGGCATCGTGGATGACCGGCATCAGTTTGGTCTGGTAGTCGACCAGCACCATCGCGCAGGCGTCTTTTTCGATCAGCATGCTCATTTCTCCTCCGGTTGACGGGTGAAGCTGCACGGAAGTGCGCTTCCCGTTAGCGAAGCATACCGGCTTCGGCGCGATGAAGGGCAGCCTGAAGGGATGAGGTTTCTGCGGGTGCACTGCGATGCTGAATGCGGGGTTTTATGGCGTGTTTTTGTGCCGTGATCGACGTGGCGGGAGTCGGCAGGCCGGGAGTGGCGGGGAAGGGACGCAGGTTGTTCATTGGCGACAACAATGCGTGTTATCTTTGAGGTATATGAAACAATTGCGTCGTTTTGTTGGATTTTTTGTTGTCTTTGTGCGTTGCGCCAGTGTGACGTGCGGCGGCTTTGTGCTGCAAATCAGCGCGATCCCTTGCCGGGCCAGCCAGGGCGCCAATACCCCCTGAGACAGGGCTCCCTGTTTTTGCACGGGATGGGCGTTTTTCTTATCATTGAGCATTGAAAAAAGCGTGCGTCTGGCGTGATGGCCAGGGCACGTTTGCCGGAGTCTGCCGCTTTGCCGACACGCTTAACGTGGCCGTAACATTTTGGCGTCGTGACAGCTCCGATCCTTGCTGATGTTTCTGGCGTGATCGTGTTGCGGGCCTCGTTACCAGATGCCTGTGCAGGGTTGCGCCGGCTTGCGTGCAGCCGTCGGGGGCGTCAGTTCCGGCTGGTTGCAGTGCGCTATCGGGTTTCCGGCATTTCCCGCGCAGGCGTGCGCAACAACTTCTCTTCTGTTTTCTACAGGAACAGTCTTGCAAACCATTCAACAACATCATGAAAAGCGGGGCGATTTCCGGCCAGGGGCACTCCCGGGCGCGATGACCCAGGCCCCCACGCCCGCAGCGGGCCTGTCCTTCATGATTGCATCGGTTGGCGGCTGAGCTTATGTGCGGAATTGCTGGTTATTTTGAAATCGGGACGCAGCGCGCCTCTCAGGATGTCCTGACAAGGATGGCCGACGGCATCGCCCATCGCGGGCCTGATGACGTGGGCATCTGGGTCGATCCGCAAGGCGGGCTGGGGCTGGCGCATCGGCGCCTGTCCATCATCGACCTGTCGAGCGCCGGCCACCAGCCGATGGCGTCGCCATCCGAGCGCTACGTCATCGTCTTCAACGGCGAGATCTACAACCATCTCGAATTGCGGGCGGAGCTGGTCGACAGGAACCCCGGCATCGTCTGGCGCGGGCACTCCGATACCGAGACGCTGCTGGTTGCCATCGAGGCCTGGGGCTTCGAGGCCACGCTCAAGCGCACCATCGGCATGTTTGCCATCGCGCTCTGGGACCGCGAAACCCGTTCGCTGTCACTGGCCCGTGATCGTCTCGGCGAGAAGCCTCTCTACTACGGCTGGCAGGGCAACGGTTTCCTGTTCGGCTCCGAGCTGAAGGCGCTGCGCGCGCATCCGCTGTTCCGCGGGGACATCAACCGTGGTGCGATCTCGCTGCTGCTGCGCCACAACTGCGTGCCGGCCCCATACTCCATCTATCAGGACATCTCCAAGCTGGATGCGGGCCATTACATCGTCTTCAGCCAGCAGGATCTGGAAAACCGGCGCACGCCGGAGTCGGTGTGCTACTGGTCGATGGCGCAGGTGGCCATCGACGGGGCTGCCAGGCCGTTGCGCATCGGTGATACCGATGCCATCGAGCAGCTGGACAGCCTGCTGCGCAGCGCCATCGGTCAGCAGATGATCGCCGACGTGCCGCTGGGGGCCTTCCTGTCCGGCGGGGTCGACTCCTCCACCATCGTCTCGCTGATGCAGGCGCAGTCCTCGCAGCCGGTGCGCACCTTCTCCATCGGTTTTCACGAGGAGGGCTACAACGAGGCCCGCTTTGCGAAGGAAGTGGCGGCGCATCTGGGCACCGATCACACCGAGCTGTATGTCAGCCCCGAGGAGATCATGGCGGTCATCCCGCGTCTGCCCACGCTGTATGACGAGCCCTTTGCCGACTCCTCGCAGATTCCCACCTTCCTGGTGGCCGAGCTGGCCCGCAGGCATGTCACGGTGTCGCTGTCTGGCGATGCCGGTGACGAGCTGTTCTGCGGCTATAACCGCTACCTCATGACCAAGCAGATGTGGGGCCCGATCAGCCGCATGCCGATGCCCCTGCGTCGTGCACTGGCCTCTGGCATCACGTCGGTCTCACCCAGCCGCTGGAACAGCCTGGGGACGATGCCGGGAGCCTCGCGCTATGCCCGCTTGGGCGAGAAGCTGCACAAGGGGGCCGAAGTGATGAGCGCCTCCTCGCCCGAAGAACTCTATCTCGGTTTCGTGTCGCACTGGCCCGATCCGGCCTCTGTCGTCATCGGTGGCGCCGAGCCGCCCACGCTGGTTCGTGGCAATCGCCCGTCGCTGCCCGGTCTCGATCCGGTGCAGCAGATGATGGTGCTCGATGCGATGACCTATCTGCCGGACGACATCCTCACCAAGGTCGATCGTGCCTCGATGGGCGTGTCGCTCGAATCGCGCGTGCCTTTCCTCGATCACCGCGTGGTGGAATTTGCCTGGCGCCTGCCGCAGTCGCTCAAGCTGCGCGGCGATGTGCCCAAGTGGATTCTGCGCAAGGTTCTCTACAAATACGTGCCAAAAAACCTCATCGAGCGTCCCAAGATGGGCTTCTCGATGCCGATCGACTCCTGGCTGCGTGGCCCGCTGCGTGACTGGGCCGAAAGTCTGCTCGACGAATCGCGCCTGCGCCAGGAAGGCTTCTTCAATCCGGCGCCCATTCGCCAGAAGTGGCAGGAGCATCTCTCGGGCCGGCGCGACTGGCAGGGCCAGCTCTGGGACGTGCTGATGTTCCAGTCCTGGCTGGAAAGCACCAAAAACTGACGCAGACCGCGCGTCTGGCGGGCAGGGAAAGCCTTCATTCCCTGGTCGCCTGATAGCCTGGTAGCCCGCAGGAACCCCGTTCGTGCCGTGTTGGCCCGGATGGGGTTTTTCGTTTGAGAAAACAAAAATCCCCGCCGGGCTGAGCCTCGGCGGGGATGTTCTGAGGAGCGGCAGTCAGTCTCCCGCGGGTGGGTCGTGATTCGCGCCCATGCCCGGGGGGCTGTATGCCCCTGGGGCGATCAGCGACGGCTGCGCCTGCGTCGCTGGTCACGCATCATCGCGTAGGCGAAGGTCAGCACCGTGATCGGCACGGCAATGTTCAGCATTGCCGTCGAGAAGGTGGGCAATGCGGCGCTGTGCTGGGCATCCAGCACCAGATAGGCGGAGTAGGCGATGTAATAGAGCAGGAACAGCGCGCCTTCCCAGCGGACGATCTCGTTGCCGGTGATGAACACTGGCACGCAGGCTACCGAAATCGCCAGCAGCACCCACATGTCGAAAGCCTGTACCGATGCCGGCACGATGAGCCCTGCATCACCGGAGACGATGCCTGCGAGGCCCAGGCAGCCGAGCACGTTGAAGATGTTGCTGCCCACGACGTTGCCCACCGCGATGTCGCGCTCGCCCTTGATGGCAGCCGCAATCGAGGTGGCCACTTCGGGCAGCGAGGTGCCGGCCGCCACGATGGTGAGGCCGATCACCAGTTCACTCACGCCCAGCATGCGGGCGAAGGCCACCGAAGCATCCACCAGCCAGGTGGAACCCAGCACCAGGCCGCCCAGGCCCAGCGCGATGTAGAGCAGTTGCAGCAGGATCGACGGCTTGCCTTTTGCCTCGGCGGCTGTGGCCGAAGCGGTTTCCGTACCGGGGTGAACGTCCGCCGTGTCGATGCCGACCGCAGCGGCCGTGCTGGCGCTGACGCGGGGGGAGTCTGCTTCCACCGGGCCGGCATCCTGCTGCATGCCCTTCGGGCCATCATTGGCCGCCCGGGCGGCAGCGGTTGCCATCACCGGATTCGCGCGCCGGGTCAGGGCGATCAGGTAGCCGGTGTAGCCCAGCAGCAGGGCCATCAGCAGTGCGCCATCCAGCTGGCTCAGCACGCCATCGAGACACAGCAGCAGCAGGATGATGCTGGAAGCCACCATGATGGGCACATCCCGGCGGACAAGCTGGCGATTGACGAGCAGCGGCGTGATCAGCGCGCTGACCCCCAGAATGAACAGCACGTTGAAGATGTTGCTGCCCACGGCATTGCCGATGGACAGATCGCCCTTGCCATCGAGCACCGAGCCGACGGAAACAGCCACTTCGGGGGCGCTGGTGCCGAAGGCCACGATGGTGAGGCCGACGACGAGAGGAGAGATGCCAAAAATGCGGGCCATTGTGGATGCGCCGCGCACGAGCAGATCGGCGCCAACCACGAGGAACACGAGGCCGGCGGCAAACATCAGGAGTTGCATTTTCTTGATTCCCGCATCAGGGGAAGGACTCGGAATGAGAAGGGAGGTCTTGATCCGATTTTAGCGTCGAAGGCACCTCTGAAGTGCGGGAAAACCCTGAGAAGGCGTCCCGATCTGTCGTATGGTGAAAAGAAGTGTGGCCCGGTCGCAACCCTGCAGGGAATGCAGGCTGGTCGGGCAGCATCCGCGCCGTCTCCGTATCCAGGTGATGACGATGCCGGGAAAATCCAAATGGCAGCGTTTGCTGGTGCATGCTAATACGCGGGTACAGACAGCATGGCCTGACGTGTCCGGTATTGACTGCGTATCTTCTGGCCGGCATGGGCCTGGCGCCGCGCGGGCGCGGTCAGCGTTCATGATGACTGCGTGACCGGTACCGGCCTGGAATCCGGGGGGCTTTCCGGAGGCGGAAGCGCACGATATGCGCGCTGCCGCCAGGCAGCCAAAGACCGGGTCAGCGCTGGGGGTGTTCAGGTCGTGGTGCGCGAACGGGCAAGGCCCAAGCCCAGCAGCGCCAGCAGCGAGAATGCCGCCCCTGCCATGAAGGTGGCAGCCGCCCCCAGCTGATCCCACAGCAGGCCCGCCAGCACGCTGGCCGCCAGCATCGCCAGCCCGGTCATCAGATTGAAGAAGCCGA
>JAUNHU010000045.1:13185-24114 GCA_030523825.1 Lautropia sp.
GCCAGCACGCTGGCCGCCAGCATCGCCAGCCCGGTCATCAGATTGAAGAAGCCGAAGGCCGTGCCGCGCAGATCGGCTGGTGCCGTGGCCGCCACCATCGTGGCCAGCAGCCCCTGCGTCATGCCCATGTGCATGCCCCACAGCATCACGCCCGCCATCACCGCAACCCAGTGACTGCTCGAAGCCAGCACCAGATCGGCGGCAATCAGCACCACCAGCCCCAGCGCCAGCAGCCTGCGGTGCGACATCCGGTCGGAGAGCCGGCCGAAGGGATAGGCCGTGGCCGAATACACCACGTTCATCGCCACCATCACCAGCGGCACCAGCGCCAGCGCAATGCCCGACTGCTCGGCGCGCAGCACCAGAAAGGCTTCGCTGAAGCGCGCCAGCGTGAACACCACGCCAATGCCCACCACCTGCCAGTAGGCGCCGCTCAGCTTCTTCAGATTCTCGCGGCGAATCGGATTCGTGCGCTTCTCGCCCACCGGCTTCGCGGGCTCGCGGATGCCGAAAATCAGCAGCAGCACGGCCAGCACCCCCGGCACCACCGCCACCCAGAACACCGCCCGGAAATCATTGGCCCACAACAGCATCAGCCCCACCGCCAGCAGCGGCCCGCTGAAAGCGCCGATCGTGTCCAGCGACTGCCGCAGCCCATAGGCCGCACCCCGCACCTCCGGCGGCGTGATGTCCGCCACCAGCGCATCCCGCGGCGCGCCCCGCACCCCCTTGCCAAAACGGTCCAGCAGCCGTGCCGTGAACAGCAGCCCCATCCCGTCGGCAATCGCAAACAACGGCTTCGTCAGCGCCCCCAGCCCATAGCCGAACACCGCCAGCCCCTTGCGCCGCCCCAGCCAGTCACTCAGCGCCCCCGAAAACACCTTCACGATCAGCGCCGTCGACTCCGCCAACCCCTCCAACACCCCCACCACCAGCGCGCTCGCCCCCAGCGTCGTCACCATGAACAGCGGCAACAGGCTGTGGATCATCTCCGACGAAATGTCCATCAGCATGCTGACGCCGCCCAGAACCCAGATGCCGGTGGGAATGTGGGATTGGGTGGGTGTGGTCATGGTGGGGGAGGGAGCAGGCGGTGGCAGGAATGCACAGCCCCCCAAAAGAGGCGGGCTGAATGGGAATCGGAGAGATTGGCAGACAATGCCGAGACCATTGATGGGGCTTCAGGGGGGGGGCTGAGAGGCGGTGCGGGACGGGTATGTCAGAGATCCATCACGCCGTAGCGCGGGGCTTTTTTCCCGTGCCACTCCCTGTTGTTCCCATGCCAAGATGTTCAATCTGCACTGGAGGACGGTCTGGAAAGCGGGCAATCAGCTCCAGCGTTCCTCCCATGCTTTCCACGTAGTGCCGCAAGGTCGATAGCAGCATGTCGCTACGTTTTTCCAGTCGGGAAATGGTGTCCTGGCCTACGCCAAGAGTGGCCGCCAGTTGTTGCTGGGTCTGTTGTGCGGCCAGTCGCAAGTCCTTGAGGGTTGCCAGTTCCATGGCGCGCGCTTCGACCCGTTGTTGACGCTCCTTCGGGAGTGCCGAGATGATGTCATCGAGTTTTCTTGCCATTGTGAGGGGGCTCCGGATTCTGCTTCAGCAATACGTTCAGGTGCTCGTCGTAGCGTGCATCAGCGATTTGGATCAGGCGCTTGTAAAACCGTCTCTGATCTGCTCCACCCTTGTCGCCCCCGACCAGAAGAATGGCCTGTCGCTGGGGATCAAAGGCAAAGGCTACTCGCCAGACTTGAGCATTCCAGGAAAACCTCAACTCTTTCATGTTGCTGTGCCGAGATCCCTTCAGCGTGTCTACTGAAGGGCGACCAAGGTTCGGGCCGAACTCGGCGAGTAATCGGGCATGTGCCAGCAATTCGTCCTGAAGATCTTCCGTCAGTTCGCTGAACTCGGTATCGAAAGCATCGTGAAAGAGAATGGTCCAGGTCATGCATGTATTATGTATTAAAAGTCATATGCAGTCAATGGCATGAATGGCGGCTTGTCAGGTGCTTTGTCAATCGCATCGGGAAGAGGGGCGCGGATGCTCACGCTTGCAATGCAATCCGTGGTGGGGTGCGTGTCTCCTGGATCGCAGAAGCAGCCGTTGCAACAAGGGAGCCGGCGGTACGACAGTCCGCTGTCTGTCAGCATGCAATGATCAGACCTGTTGTCTGGTTCAGGCTTCGCCCGTGTCACTCAGCGTTGGCAAAGGATGCACCGGCAGCGCCACGGGCGATGCCCACAACGTCTGGATAAGCCGTTGCGCCTGCTGGAGGTTGGTGGCCGACGTGTAGGCGCGCAGGCTTCCGGCGCCTTGGGGAGAGGGGGCGGGCCTGAAAGCCGAACGCAAATTCAAACCTGACCCTAGCCCCGAGGCCGCTCCTGACCCTGAAGCCGGCGCGAACCCCAATCCTGAAACCGGCCTCGGCCCCAACCCCGCCTCGGGGACGGCGAGCCCCATCTTCACCCCCAGCTGCCGAGCAATGGCCGCGGACGACTCCACTACGACCACATCGGGGCCGACGATGGCCTCGATGAGGGGCAACAGGAACAGATAATGCGTGCAGCCCAGCACGATGCGGTCGGCGCCAGCATCCAGCAGGGGTCGCAGATAACGCTCAAGCAGCGCGGTGCTCTGCAGATCGCCGCGCTCCACCTGATCGGCCAGACCGGGGCAGGGCTGCAGCAGGATCTTCACGTCCTGGCCATAAAGCTGGCAGAGCCGCTGCACCGCCGGGTTGCTGACCGTGTTGCGGGTGGCCAGCACACCAACCACACGGCGCTTGCTGCCCAGCGCAGCCGGCTTGATCGCCGGCTCCATCGCAATCACCGGAATGTCGCTCATCGCCCGCAGCGTGGCTCGCGCCAGCACCGACGCGGTATTGCAGGCCACCACCACCGCCTGCACATTCTGCGCCAGCAGAAAGCGCATCACCGTCTTCGAGCGCTCGATCACCGCCTCGGGCGCACGGTCGCCATAAGGCGCGTAGCCCGAATCGGCCACGTAGATCAGATCCTGATCGGGATAAGTGGCGTGGATGACCCTGAGAATGGACAGACCGCCCACGCCGGAATCGAAAATGCCAATGGACATGGTTTCACGGCGAAAGGGCGTTTATAGCATGAATCGGCGCCGATCCGCAGGCATGTGGTGGCAGGCGGAAGGTGGCAGTGGTTGGATGGGAGGGCGCACATCCTCTTCCATTCCCGTGGCAGATTCCAGGCTGCTCAGGAGGTGGCCCGGGGCGCTATTGCGTGCAGTCTGCCCTGTGTCGTGCAAGTGCGTAGGGTTCTTCAGTCGGCGGCGACGGCGAACGCACGCGACCAAGGGTCGAGATGAGCAATGTCGAAGGTTCCTGTCTCGAACATCTGCATCATGTCTGCGTGAATCTGCAGGGGCGCACGTCGCAGGCGCCAGCCATTGATGCGAAGGAAAACATCAGCCGTGGCAAAGGCAATGCGCTTGTTTCCGTCCACAAACGGGTGGTTGACCGCCAGGCTTTCCATCAGTGCAGCGGCCTCCGCCACGATATCGTCGTAGTAGCCCGTCTGGGGTCGGAAGAGGGCGGCTTCCAGTGCCCCCGGATCACGCACACCTGGCGCGCCGCCATAGCGCTGCATCAGCACCGTGTGCATGCCCAGCACATCGGCCACCGTCAGATAGTCACGTGGCATGGCTTACTTGGCCAGCTCGCGGTACAGACTGTCGAATTCGTCCAGACTGGATGCAAACGACGCCATCACGTGGCGGCGGGGCCGTTGCTTCTGGTGGCGGTCGATATAGTCGCGCAGGGCTTCATCCAGCACCGCCTGAAACTGACGCCCCTGGCTTTCTGCAATCTGGCGCAGCGCGGCAAGCACCTCGGGGGCTGCCTGTGAGGAGAACTTCTCGCGGACAACGGCTGTCATGGATTCCATCTTGATTCATCTTGATGCTTCATGATACAGCAGGGTGAAGGGGCTGATCCAGCTCAAGGAGCGGCCTGGCTTCGGATGCGTGATTCGCAGGCCACAGGGATGCTTGCTCAGTGGCAAGTGGTGGCTGATACTGTCGCCAGTTCCGGGCGGATGCCGTTGCGGTGGGCTGTGAACCATACGCTCGACCATCCTCGCCCGACGAGACAGTTACTGCCTGTAGCGCCGCGATCATGCTGGCACTGTAGGGCCTTGAGAACGCAAGGCTCCCGCCGGGCTATCGCGCTCCGGCATCAAAGACATCACGCCAAGGAAAAGAACACGATGGCACAGAACAACACCGCGAAAAACGGTAACGGTGGCGGTCTCGGCTTTGAGGCAGAGCTTTTCAAGGCTGCCGACAAGCTGCGCGGCAACATGGAGCCCAGCGACTACAAGCATGTCGCGCTCGGGCTCATCTTCCTCAAGTACATCTCCGATGCCTTTGAGGCCAAGCACAAGGCACTGCTGGCCGAAGACGAACAGGCTGCCGAGGACAAGGACGAGTACCTTGCAGACAACGTGTTCTGGGTGCCGAAAGAGGCGCGCTGGTCAAACCTGCAGGCCAACGCCAAGCAGCCCACCATCGGCACCCTGATCGACGACGCGATGCGCGCCATCGAGAAGGACAACGAGTCGCTCAAGGGTGTGTTGCCCAAGGACTATGCCCGGCCCGCGCTCAACAAGGTGATGCTGGGAGAGCTGATCGACCTGATCTCCGGCATTGCGCTCAATGAGGAGGGCGACCGATCCAGGGACATTCTCGGGCGTGTGTACGAGTATTTTCTGGGGCAGTTTGCCGGTGCCGAAGGCAAGCGTGGCGGCGAGTTCTACACCCCGCGCTCGGTGGTGCGCGTGCTGGTTGAAATGCTGGAGCCTTACTCTGGTCGCATCTATGACCCGTGCTGCGGTTCGGGTGGGATGTTCGTGCAGTCGGAAAAGTTCGTGGCCGAGCACGGCGGCCGCATCGGCGACATCGCCATCTACGGGCAGGAGTCAAACTACACCACGTGGCGGCTGGCCAAGATGAACCTGGCGGTGCGCGGCATCGACTCCGACATCCGCTGGAACAACGAGGGCAGCTTCCACAAGGACGAACTGCGCGACCTGAAGGCGGACTACATCCTTGCCAACCCGCCGTTCAATATTTCCGACTGGGGTGGAGACCGCTTGCGCGAAGACGTGCGCTGGAAGTTTGGTGCTCCGCCCGTGGGCAACGCCAACTACGCATGGCTACAGCACATCCATCACCACCTCGCGCCCAATGGCACGGCAGGCGTGGTGCTGGCCAATGGTTCGATGAGTTCCAGCCAGTCGGGCGAGGGTGAAATCCGCAAGGCGATGCTTGAAGCCGACGTGGTGGATTGCATGGTGGCGCTGCCCGGGCAGCTCTTTTATTCCACGCAGATCCCGGCCTGCCTGTGGTTTCTGGCGCGCAACAAGAACCCCGCAAACGGGAAAAGAGGCGGCCTGCGCGACCGGCGCGGGCAGGTGCTGTTCATCGACGCCCGCAAGATGGGCGTGCTGGTGGATCGTACCCGGCGTGAACTCACGGATGAGGATGTTCAGAAGATCGCCGATACCTACCATGCCTGGCGTGGCGGGAAAGACGCCGGAGAGTACGTCGACGTTGCGGGTTTCTGCAAATCGGCCTCGATGGAGGATATCCGCAAGCACGGCCACGTGCTGACACCAGGGCGCTACGTGGGGGCGGCGGAACAGGAAGACGACGGCGAGCCGTTCGAGGAAAAGATGCAGCGGCTCTCGGCATTGTGGCGCGAGCAGCGAGCGGAGGCAGCCAGGCTGGATGCAGCCATCGAAGCCAACCTGAAGGCGCTGGGCTATGGCGGTTGATATCCCCCTTCATGCAAGCAACGAGTATCGGCAATGGCTGGGTGCGCTGAAAACCCGTTTTCGCCAGGTGCAGATCAAGGCCGCCGTGGCGGTCAACACCGAGCTGCTGCGCTTCTACTGGGAGCTGGGCGCCGACATCGCCGTCCGCCAGACCGAGCATGCCTGGGGCAGCGGTTTTCTGGAGAACCTCAGCCGTGACCTGATGCGGGAGTTCCCAGACATGAAGGGCTTCTCGCTGCGCAACCTCAAATACATCCGCCAGTGGTTTGCCTTCTGGAGCCAGGCCGAAATTGGGCAACAGCTTGTTGCCCAATTGACCGCCATCCCCTGGGGGCACAACCTTGCCATCATCAGCAAGTGCCAAAGCCAGGCCGAAGCCCTGTACTACGTGCAGCAAACCCAGGCCCACGGCTGGAGTCGCGCCGTACTTACCCACCAGATCGAAAGTGGCTTGTGGCAGCGCGAAGGGCGGGCGCTCAACAACTTTGCCCAGACCTTGCCTGCGCCACAGTCTGATCTGGCTGCGCAGGTGCTGAAAGACCCCTATGTGTTCGACTTCCTCAGCCTTGCGCCTGAACACACCGAGCGCGAGCTGGAAAAAGCCCTGCTCGAACACATCACCCAGTTTCTGCTGGAACTGGGGGCGGGCTTTGCCTACATGGGCCGGCGGGTTCCCCTGCAGGTGGGGGAGCGGGAGTTCTTTCTGGATTTGCTCTTCTACCACGCCCGTCTGCATTGCTATGTGGTGGTCGAGCTGAAGACCGTGGACTTCGAACCCGAGTTTGCCGGCAAGCTCAATTTCTACCTCAAGGCCGTTGATGCCCAACTGAAAGGCGAGCACGATGCGCCCACCATCGGCCTGCTGCTGTGCAAGAGCAAGGACAGGCTGGTGGCCGAGTACGCGCTGTCTGACATTCATAAACCGTTGGGCCTGGCGAGTTATCAGCTCTCGCACGAACTGCCGCAGGCACTGCGCGACAAGTTGCCCAGCATCGAGGCGCTGGAAATGGAATTGAAGGAGGTGGGGAATGGGGAGTGAGAGGCATTCTTTGCGGTTGGAAGATTGTCTTGACGCGCTGATTGACTATCGAGGCAAAACTCCAAGAAAAGCAAAACACGGTATTCCGTTAATTACCGCGAAAGTGGTCAAATCGGGAAATATTAAAACGCCAGACGAATTCATCTCTGAAGAGGATTACAATGCTTGGATGACTCGGGGTTATCCACAGGTTGGTGATGTTGTATTGACGACTGAAGCTCCACTTGGTGAAGTTGCGCAAATAAAGTTCCTGCCGGTCGCTTTAGCTCAGCGTATTGTTACGCTGCGTGGTAAGCGATGTGTTCTTGATAGCGGCTACTTGCTTTACTTGATGCAGTCACAGGAAATGCAAGAAAAGCTTCTTGGGCACAGCTCCGGAACAACGGTTGTAGGCATCAAGCAAAGCGAGCTTCGAAAAATAGAAGTGGAACTGCCTCCCTTTCAAGAACAACGCGCCATTGCCCATATCCTCGGCACGCTGGATGACAAGATAGAACTCAACCGCAGGCAGAACGAAACGCTGGAAGCCATGGCCCGCGCACTGTTCAAGGCGTGGTTCGTCGACTTCGTGCCCGTGCGCGCCAAAATGGAAGGCCGCTGGCAGCGCGACCAGTCATTGCTTGGCCTGCCCGCACACCTCTACGACCTTTTCCCCGACCGACTCGTCGATTCAGAGCTGGGCGAGATTCCGGAGGGATGGGGAATTGTATCGACGAAGCAACTCATCGAATTCAATCCATCCGAATCTCTTCGTAAAGGGGAAGATGCACCCTATCTTGAAATGGCTGCACTGCCAACGTCTGGATGTTGGCCTGCACCGCCGGTAGCTAGACCATTTGGTAGCGGCACGAGGTTTCGTAACGGAGACACGCTGTTAGCCAGGATCACGCCTTGTTTAGAGAACGGCAAGACTGCTCTTGTCCAGTGCTTGCCAAACAACTCAATCGGGTGGGGGTCCACAGAGTACATCGTAATGCGGCCTAAAAAGCCCGTGCCGCCGGAATTCGGATATTTGTTAGCACGTGATTCAGCGTTTCGAGGACAGGCCATTCGGAGTATGACGGGAACCTCCGGTAGGCAACGTGCGCAGGTCGACGCGGTGGGGGCATTCAGGCTTGCCGCGCCTGCGCGCGAATCACTGTGGCACGAGTTTTCCCACGTTGCAGGTTCTTTTTTCACGGCAATCAAATCCAATTCGGAGTCAATCGAAGCGCTCGCGCAACTGCGCGACACCTTATTACCTGAATTTATCTCTGGCCAACTGCGTGTTCCAGATCCAAGGAGTTTGCTTGAGGAGTGTGATCTGTGAGTAACGAACGGTACCCGAAGGGTTTGGCGTTTTCTCTGCAAGACTTTGAGGGCTCGGGTTGGAAAGAGGTAATTGCTCAGGCCGATGGTAAGGGTTACCCTGAAATGTGCCAGGCGCTGTCGGAAGCGGCAAGCAGTGCCATTGGGCAAGGCAGGGCTGAACACGGCAAGGTTTTATGGTTGCTCGCTGATGCCTGCTCCATGATGCTTTCGCCATCGAGCCCAAACGAGCCCTTTAAACCGTTTGCTGTCTTCCATGATCGTCGGTCAGTCATTCCGGATGATCTTCTCGATACCGATATCAAGTTCTTTGCTGAAATCGTTGATGCTGTTGACGACAACTGGCTGAAGGCACGGCTCAGCGACTTACTATGGCTGAAGTGCAAACCTCGTGACATCGAATTTGCCAAGAAAGCCATAGACGCCTATCGGTGCCTTCCATTAGACAGAGATACGTGGATACGAGGGGGCAGTGACTGCTGGCAGCGCGCCATCAGTCTGGCTCGGATGCTTAAAGGCGGGGCTGGAGATCGGTTACAGAAGATGGAGTCGTCCATCCTCACTGCGTTTGGTGTCGCAAATTCGGGTGATGGTTTGCTTGGGTTAAGGTTGGCCGAACTTCTGAAATCAAATGACTTGGGGCGGGCGAACCGGATTGATGTTGCGGAAAAACTGGAGTTATTGGCCCGCGAATTCGATGGTAAAGGTGATCTGAACAGTGCGCGGGAGTACCATTTGGCCGCGGCCCAATGGTACAAAGCCATTCCAGACGACGCCAAAGCCACAGAAATGATCGTCAAGGTAGCGGAGGGGTGGGCCAATGATGCGGTAGCGCTAAGCGCGTCAGAAACTCCCAGTCATATGGATGCAGCGAGCTACTACGAAAATGCCATTCAGACGTACAGAACGGTTCCCAGAGCCGAGCGCTAGGCATGGGGTCGATGAAAGAATTGCCGGGCTTCGGGCTCGTCTTAACGATTCTAGGGCACGCGCTCGGGGTGAGATGTGGAGTATTCAAGCGCCTGGTGTTGATATATCTCAGCTCGTCGAAAACGCCAGAAAGGTTGTTATGGGGAAGTCGGCGGAACATGCGCTGCTAGCGTTTGCGAATCTGCATCGTGGAGTCAGTGTAGAAGAGTCTCGTAACAATGTTCGGGAAAGGATACGTCAGTACCCCTTGCAATGGATTTTTACCGCTACTATGACGAGTAATGATGGTCGAGTGATTGCTAGGCGACCTGCTATAAGTTTCAGTGCAGAATTAACAACGGAAGATGAAATAGCGATCCGTGCTGAAATGGTTCGTGATTATTGCATCTTTGTTGGTATTGTAGTGCAAAGTTACATATGGCCCGCCTTGGGTGTTCTTTTGCTCGAACATCGCTTGAGGGAAGTCGATTTTGTTGTGCTGGCAAGGAGTTCCGCCATTGTGCCCAAAGATCGAGCCGGTCTTTTTGGCAAGGCGCTGTTTGCTGGGTATGAACGCGATTTCGTGACGGCACTGCATGTGCTCGTTCCTCAGATCGAGCACATGGTGAGGGTGCATCTCAAGCAAGCAGGTGCCGACACTACCAACTTGGACAAGGACGGCATCCAGAATGAAAACGGGATGAGCACCTTGCTGGCATTGCCGGAGGCCACTCAGGTTTTTGGCGAGGATCTCGTGTTTGAACTCACGTCCTTGTTCTGCGATCCGTTCGGCCCCAACTTGCGCAATGAGTTAGCGCATGGACTGCTTGATGAGGATGGGTGCAGGTCGGTCTACGCGATATATGCGTGGTGGTTGGCCTTACGACTCACTGTTAACACATGGTGGAACTCTGCTGCCTCTGGTGGTGGACAACCAGAAGTCAATGACGAGCAAGGGGCGGATGAAAAAACCGCCGAAGATCAAGGAGAACCGTAATGGCCTTTCTGTCCGAAGCCGACGTTGAGCAGACGCTGCTGGAGCAGTTGCGCGGTCTTGGTTATCAGGTAGTAAGTGAAGAGGACATCGGCCCCGATGGCAAACAGCCCGAGCGCGAAAGCCATGCCGATGTGGTGCTCAGGAAGCGGTTCGAGGGCGCTGTTGCTCGCCTGAATCTTGGTTTGCCAGAGGAGGCGCGTCAGGAAGCCGTGCGGCGGGTGATGCAGTCCGAACTGCCCTCACTGCTCGAAGAAAACCGGCGTCTGCACAAGCTGCTGACGGAAGGCGTGGATGTCGAATACTACGCAGACGACGGCACGCTGACCGCAGGGAAGGTAGTGCTCATCGATTTCGAGACCCCGGAGCAGAACGACTGGTTGGCAGTGAACCAGTTCGTGGTCATTAATGGCCAGAACACGCGCCGGCCCGATGTGGTGGTGTTTGTCAACGGTCTGCCGCTGGGCGTGATCGAGCTGAAGGCGCCGGGCAACGCCGGGGCGCATCTGCTGGGTGCGTTCAACCAGTTGCAAACCTACAAGCAGCAGATTCCGCAGCTGTTTCATACCAACGCGCTGCTGGTCACATCGGACGGCATTGCCGCCCGGGTGGGCTCCCTCTCGGCAGACCTTGAACGATTCATGCCGTGGCGTACCACCGACGGAGCGGACGTTGCCCCGAAAGGCGCACCGGAACTCTCGACGCTGATCGAGGGGGTGTTTGAGCAGCGCCGTTTGCTGGATCTGCTCTGTCACTTCACGGTGTTTGGCGAAACGGGTTCAGGGTTGGTCAAGATCATCGCCGGCTACCACCAGTTCCATGCGGTGAACAAGGCGGTGGAGTCCACCGTCCGCGCATCAGCCCAGTGGCA
>JAUNHU010000046.1 GCA_030523825.1 Lautropia sp.
GATTCCGCGCATGCTGCACGAGCAGAAGGTCGACGACATCCTCGTCGATCTGCTGAGGCTCGATGCACCGCCGGCCGATCTGTCGGTCTGGGACACGCTCATCCAGCGGCTGGAGCACCCGCATCACCAGGTGCGCATCGCCATGGTCGGCAAATATGTCGACCTGACCGAATCCTACAAGTCCCTCACCGAGGCGCTGGTGCATGCCGGCATGCACACCTCCACGCGGGTTGCCATCGACTATCTCGATTCCGAGCAAATCGAGCGTGAAGGCTGCGACGCACTCTGCAACTACGACGCCATCCTCGTGCCCGGCGGTTTCGGCAAGCGGGGCGTCGAGGGCAAGATCCGGGCCATCCGCTACGCGCGCGAAAACCGCATTCCCTATCTGGGCATCTGCCTGGGCATGCAGCTGGCGGTCGTCGAATTTGCCCGCCACGTTGCCGGTCTCACCGATGCCAACAGCACCGAATTCGCCGTCGACACGCCGCACCCGGTCATCGGCCTCATCACCGAATGGACCGACCGCTCCGGCGCCGTCGAGAAGCGTGACCACAGCTCGGGCCTCGGCGGCACCATGCGTCTGGGCGCCCAGCGCTGCCCGGTGCAGTCCGGCACGCTGCTGGCCAGCATCTACGGCGATACCGTCAACGAGCGTCATCGCCACCGTTTCGAGGTCAACAACGAGTACGTCGAGCGTCTGCGCGAAGCCGGCTTGGTCATCGCCGCCCGCACGCCCGTCGAAGGGCTTACCGAAACTGTCGAGCTGCCCACCGAGGGGCCCAATGCCCATCCGTGGTTCGTGGCCGTGCAGTTCCACCCCGAGTTCACGTCCAACCCGCGCAACGGCCATCCGCTGTTCATTTCCTACATCAAGGCGGCGCTGGCCAACGCAAGACAACCGGCCGCTGGCCAGGAGACGGCATGAAGATCGCCGGACGTGAAGTCGGTCTCGACAAACCCTTCTTCCTGCTGGCTGGCCCCTGCGCCATCGAGTCCGAGCAGCTCGCGCTCGACACCGCCGGCCAGCTGAAGGAAATCTGCGCCGCGCTCGACATTCCCTTCGTCTACAAGTCGTCCTTCGACAAGGCCAACCGCAGCTCGGGCAAGTCCTTCCGCGGCCCGGGCATGGAAGGCGGTCTCAAGATCCTTGCCGAGGTCAAGCGCCAGATCGGCGTGCCGGTCGTCACCGACGTGCACGAGATCGACCAGATCCGTCCCGTGGCCGAGGTGGTCGACGTGCTGCAGACGCCCGCCTTCCTGTGCCGCCAGACCGATTTCATCAATGCGGTGGCAGCCAGTGGCCGTCCGGTCAACATCAAGAAGGGCCAGTTCCTCGCACCGCACGACATGAAGCAGGTGGTGGCCAAGGCCCGTGCAGCCGCGCAGGCGGCCGGTGTCGATGACGACTGCGTGATGGTCTGCGAGCGGGGCGTCAGCTTCGGCTACAACAACCTCGTCTCCGACATGCGCTCGCTCGCCATCATGCGCGAAACCGGCTGCCCGGTGGTCTTCGATGCCACGCACTCGGTGCAGTTGCCGGGCGGGCAGGGCGATCGCAGCGGCGGCCAGCGCGAACATGTGCCGGTGCTGGCCCGTGCAGCGGTCGCCACCGGCGTGGCGGGCCTGTTCATGGAAACCCATCCCGATCCGGTCAACGCGCTCTCCGACGGCCCCAACGCCTGGCCGCTGGCTTTCATGCACGATCTGCTCGCCACGCTGAAGGAGCTGGACGCAGTGGTCAAGAAACGCGGATTTGCCGAAATGGAGGTGTCCTGATGTCAGCCTATGTCGTGATCGAAGTGGGTGGTGTCACCGATGCCGAACGCATCGCCACCTACCGCGAAATCTCCACCCGGGCCGCGGCTGCGGGCGGTGGACGTTTTCTGGTGCGCGGCGGCAAAACCGAGGTGCTGGAAGGCAACTGGACGCCCGAGCGTATCGTCATCATCAAATTTGATGATATGCAGGCCGCGCGTACATACTATGATTCAGAGCTGTACAGGCAGGCGCGTGCAGCGCGCGCCGGTGCAACCCAGAAATTCAACATCATTTGTGTTGAAGGCTTAGCCGATGAGGAGAAAGGCCAATGAGTACCATCGTTGACATTATCGGACGCGAGATCATCGATTCCCGCGGCAATCCCACCGTGGAATGCGATGTCCTGCTCGAATCCGGTGTGATGGGGCGCGCCGCCGTGCCGTCCGGTGCATCCACGGGCTCGCGTGAAGCCATCGAACTGCGTGATGGCGATGCCAAGCGCTATCTTGGCAAGGGCGTGCTGAAAGCCGTCGAGAACATCAACACCGAAATTTCCGAAGCCGTGCTGGGCCTCGATGCCACCGAGCAGGCTTATGTCGACCGCACCCTGATCGAGCTGGACGGTACCGACAACAAGGCCAACCTGGGTGCCAACGCGATGCTGGCCGTCTCGATGGCCGTTGCCCGCGCAGCTGCCGAAGAATCGGGCCTGCCGCTCTACCGCTACCTCGGCGGTTCGGGCCAGATGTCGCTGCCCGTGCCGATGATGAACGTCATCAACGGTGGTGCTCACGCCAACAACAACCTCGACCTGCAGGAATTCATGATCATTCCCGTGGGTGCGCCTTCCTTCCGCGAAGCGCTGCGCTACGGTGCCGAGACCTTCCACGCCCTCAAGAAACTCATCCACGACGCCGGCATGCCGACCTCGGTGGGTGACGAAGGTGGTTTCGCACCTTCCGTCGACAGCCACGAGGCCGCGCTGGTGCTCATCATGAAGGCCATCGAGAAGGCCGGCTACAAGCCGGGCGAAGACATCGCCATCGGCCTCGACTGCGCCAGCAGCGAGTTCTTCAAGGAAGGCAAATACCATCTCGAAGGCGAGAAGAAGATCCTCACCGCCCCCGAATTCACCAAGCTGCTGTCCGACTGGTGCGACAAGTACCCGATCATCTCGATCGAAGACGGCATGGCCGAAAACGACTGGGATGGCTGGAAGCACCTCACCGAGCGTCTGGGCAAGAAGGTGCAGCTGGTGGGCGACGACCTGTTCGTCACCAACACCAAGATCCTGCGTGAAGGCATCCAGGCCGGCATCGCCAACTCGATCCTCATCAAGGTCAACCAGATCGGTACCCTGACCGAGACCTTCGCCGCCATCGAGCTGGCCAAGTGCCATCGCTACACCTCGGTGGTTTCGCACCGCTCGGGTGAAACCGAAGACACGACCATCGCCGACATCGCCGTGGCCACCAACGCCCTGCAGATCAAGACGGGTTCGATGTCGCGCAGCGACCGTATCGCCAAGTACAACCAGCTCATCCGCATCGAGGAAGATCTGGGCGATACCGCCAGCTACCCAGGCCGTGACGCCTTCTTCAGCATCCGCTGATCGGCGAGCACCTGCCTGAATGCGCCCGCTGTTCGTCGTTCTGCTCGTGCTGCTCATCCTGATCCAGTACCCGTTGTGGCTGGGTCAGGGTAGCTGGCTGCGCGTCTGGAATCTCGACCAGCAGCTTGCGCTGCAACGCGAAATCAACGTGGGCAAGCGCCTGCGCAATGAAGGCATGGAAGCCGAGGTGGAGGATCTCAAGTCCGGCACCTCGGCCATCGAGGAACGTGCCCGTTATGGTCTGGGCATGGTTCGCAGGGACGAAATCTTCGTCCAGATCAATCCGAATCCCGCGCCTTCGCCCGGCAACTGACAGGCGAAGCGTCTGCCTGCGGCACGCAAGGTGTCCGCAGGCATCAGCGCATCAGGGCATCAGCGTGGCCCCGTCGGCAGGCCTTGTCGGCAGTTTGGCGCCGTGCCCCCCGTCAGCGTGGGCCAGCCCGGCGCCAATGGCTGGTCAGCCACCCTCCCTGGTGTCGGCTCCTGAGTCCTCCGTGCTGCCAGCCTCCGTGGCGCCTTCCGACGTATCGGTTGCTGCATCGGGTTCATCGAACAGCGCCAGTGCCTGATTTTCGTCGAAACGATAGGGCAGGCGACAGAACTCGCAATGCACCTGGATCTCGCCATCCTGTTCGGCCAGAATGCTGCGCACTTCCACCTCGCCCAGCATTTTCAGCATGCCCGCCACCTTGTCACGCGAACAGGTGCATGAAAATACCGGCTTGCGCAGATCGAAGGCCTGGATGTTGGTTTCCCAGAACAGCCTGCGCAGGATTTCTTCCGGGGGCAGCGTCAGCATCTCCTCGCGTGTGAGGGTGTCGGCCAATGCCTGCACCTGCTCCCACAGCAACGCGCCCTCGTTGTGCCCGTCCTGATCCTCGTCGCTGGTGCCGGGCATCACCTGCAGCAGCAGCCCGAACGCGGCTTGTTCGCTGGCTGCCAGCCACATCCGTGTCGGCAGCTGCTCCGACATCGTCATGTAGTGTTCCAGCACCTCGGCCACCGTGTCGCCCTCGAAGGGGATGATGCCCTGATAGGGATTCTCGGGGCCCATGCCACGCTGCTCATCCTTCTTCGCCGGAACCAGGGTAACGGCAAAGCGGCCTTGGCCATCGGGATTCACCAGATCCTGAAAGGAAGCATCGTGCGGAATGGGCGCTGATTCGTTCAGCTTCACCGTGGCCCGGAAACGGCCATCTGCACGACATTCCGCCAGAAAGAGCCGGGCAGGGCCGGTTCCCTGGATCTGCAGCAGCAGGCTGCCGTCGAACTTGAGGGACGTGGCCAGCAGCAGCGCAGCCGACGACAGCTCGCCCAGACGCTCGCGCACGGTGGGGGGCACGTCGCGCTGACCATATTGCTGATGGTGGGTGACGATCGGCAGCCAGCTCTTGTCCAGCCGCACGATCTGTCCGCGTACCCGTTGGTTGAAGCCAAAGCGGATCAGGGTGTCCATGGTGTCAATTCTCTTGCGTATCGGTTGGCGTGCTGACGGTACTTGCCGGCGGTACGTTCCAGCCGGGCGATTTCCTCGTCCGTGAGGCGACGGACAGCCTTGGCCGGCGATCCCAGGATCAGCCAGCCATCCTCGAAAACCTTGTCCTCGGTGACGAGCGCGCACGCGCCAACCAGACAATTGCGGCCGATATGGGCGCGATTCAAGATGACCGCCTGCATGCCGATGAGAGAGCCGGCGCCAATGGTACAACCATGCAGCATCGCCTGGTGGCCGACGGTGACGTGGTCGCCGATGTGGATCGGACAGCCGGGGTCGACGTGCAGCACGCTGTTTTCCTGCACATTGCTGCCGTTGCCGATCTCGATGGGCGCATTGTCGGCCCGCAGGCTGGCACCGAACCAGACGCTGCTGCCGGCGCCGAGTCGTACATCCCCGATGACGCTGGCCGTGGGAGCGATCCAGTTGTCGCCAGCCAGCCGGGGGTGAAGTTCACCCAGTGCGTAAAGTGCCATGATGGTTTCTCCGGTGGTGGGCCATGTCGCGGTCATGACGCTCTCCTTATAATGCCAGATGCGTCAACCACAGCCATGAATCTTCTGTCCAAGGAATGCCGTTGAATATCGACCTGCATTGCCATTCCACGGCCTCCGACGGCACGCTGGATCCGGTCGCGGTGGTGCAGCGTGCACACGCCAACGGGGTGCAGGTGCTGGCGCTCACCGATCACGACCTCGTCGATGGTGTGTCGCTGGCTGCTGCCGAGGCGCGGCGCCTCGACATGGTGCTGGTGCCCGGTGTCGAGATTTCCACCACCTGGGCGGGCCACAGCATCCACATCGTCGGACTGGGCGTCGACCCGGCCCATCCGGTGCTGCTGCAGGGGCTGGCCGACAACCGCAACCGGCGCTGCGAGCGCGGGCGCCAGATTGCGGCATTGCTTGAAGCAGCCGGGGTGCCCGATGCCTATCTGGGTGCGCTGCGGCACGCGCAGGGGCCGCAGCAGCTGGGGCAGGGGCACTTTGCCCGCTATCTGGTCGAGCTTGGTCGCGCCGCCACCAAGCAGCAGGTGTTCGACCACTGGCTGTCGCCGGGCAAGCCCGGTCATGTCCCGCCGCTGCAATGGTGTTCGGTGGAAGACGCCGTCGGCTGGATACGTGCTGCCGGCGGGCAGGCCGTGCTCGCCCATCCCGGTTTCTATCCCCTCGACGATCTGACGCTGTGGGCGCTCACCGAACACTTCATCGCTGTCGGCGGAGAGGGCATCGAGGTGGTGTCGGGCAGCCAGAGCCTGGAGGATATCGGCCGCTTTGCAAACTGGAGCCGCCAGCTTGGCCTGCTAGCCTCTCGCGGCTCCGATTTCCATTGCCCGCACGAAAGCCGTTTCGACCTTGGCCGGATACCGGCACTGCCACCGGGGCTCGCCCCGATCTGGGAGACCGGGCCGGTGCAGGCGCTCATCACTGCAGGACAGGCATCGGTGCTGCCCGCATGGCCCGCATCCGGCTTCGCTGGCCTCGTCCCGCCTCAGCCCCCCGAATCCGTCCCGCCCCGGTCAGCCGCAGAAGCTGTCCATCCCGTCCGGAATCTGCTTGCCGAACCCGATGCAATCCCGGCCCGGCAGCCCCATGCAGGAGAAGCATGATGCAAAGACTTCAGATCCACCCCCGCAACCCGCAGGAACGCCTTATTCGTCAGGTGGCAAAGCAGTTTCAGGGTGGGGCGCTGGTGGCATTGCCCACCGACGCCAGCTACGTGCTGGCCTGTCATCTCGATGACAAGGCAGCCGTCGAACGCATGCGCGCGGTGCGCGGCATCGACGACAAGCACCTGCTCACCCTCATCTGTCGTGATCTGTCCGAGCTGTCGCAATATGCGCAGGTGGACAACCGGCAGTTCCGCTTCCTGAAGGAATGGACGCCCGGCGCCTACACCTTCATCCTGCCGGCCACGAAAGAAGTGCCCAAGCGGCTCATGCACCCGTCACGCAAGACACTGGGTCTGCGTGTGCCCGATGCGCCCATCGTGCAGGCGCTCATTGCCGAACTGGGCGAACCGCTGCTCTGTGCCTCGCTCATCCTGCCCGGCGACGAAGATCCGCTGGTCGATCCCGATGACATCGAGGATCGCATCGGCAAGCGCATCGACCTGCTCGTCGACGGCGGCGCCGGTTCGCTGGTGCCCACCACCGTCATCGACGTGACGGGTGACGAGCCTGTCATCATCCGTACCGGTCTGGGGCCGGTGGACGCCATGCTGAAATGAGGTGCATGGCTGCCCTCTGACCTGACTGCCGGCCGGCACGGTTTCCTTGCCGCAGTTCCCGTCGCTGTGCCGCTGTCATCCTGCTCCCTTCCTGCCGCTTGACGATCCGTCCGCCCGTGCCGTCTTCACGCCGGCTTTCATTGATCGTCCCGCATCGTTTTCCAAAACATTCCACATCATCTGCATCGCCATGAGTTCCTCCGTTCCTGCCGCGCTGCCGCGCGTGCTCACCGGCATCACCACCACCGGCACGCCTCACCTTGGCAACTATGCCGGTGCCATCCGGCCGGCCATCGAGGCGAGCCGCGATCCGGGCGTGCAGAGCTTCTACTTCCTGGCCAACTATCACGGCCTCATCAAATGTCCCGAACCCGATCGCATCCAGCGCTCCACGCTGGAAATTGCCGCCACCTGGCTGGCGGCCGGGCTCGATCCCGAGCGGGTGTTCTTCTATCGCCAGTCCGATGTGCCGGAAATTCCCGAACTCTGCTGGTATCTCACCTGCGTCACAGCCAAGGGGCTGCTGAATCGCGCCCATGCTTACAAGGCGGCCAATGACCGCAACCGCGAGGCTGGCCTCGATCTGGATGCCGAGGTCACGGCGGGCCTCTACATGTACCCGGTGCTGATGGCGGCCGACATCCTCATCTTCCGCGCCAACCGGGTGCCGGTCGGGGCCGATCAGGTGCAGCATCTGGAAATCGCCCGCGACATCGCGCAGCGCTTCAATCATCTTTATGGCGAGATTCTCACGCTGCCGCAGGTGCAGGTGGACGAGAGCGTCGGCACGTTGCCGGGACTGGACGGCCGCAAGATGAGCAAGAGCTACGACAACACCATCCCGCTGTTCTGCAGCGAGCGTGAGCTGGAAAAGCTCATTGCCGGCATCGTCACCGATTCGCGCCGCCCTGGAGAGCCCAAGGACGCCGATGCTTCGGCGCTCTATCAGTTGTACCAGGCGTTTGCCAGTGCGGACGAGAGTGCCGCCTTCCGGCAGGCATTGCTGGAAGGCATGGGCTGGGGCGATGCCAAGAAGCAGCTGGCTGCGTACCTCAACAAGACGCTGGCACCGATGCGTGAGCAGTACGAGAGGCTGATCGCGCGCCCCGATGACATCGAGGACATCCTGCTGGCAGGCGCCGCCAAGGCCAGAGCCGACGCGGCACCGCTGATGCAGGCTGTGCGCGACGCGGTCGGCATCCGTTCGTTGCGTCCGTCGGCCGCTTCCGGGCCTGCCACGCAGCGTACTGCAGGAGCGGGGGGCATTGCGTCCGGTGTGGCTCCGGAGGGGGCAACCCTCGCCGGCGGCGCAGCCGCAGGTGGCAAGGGCAGGGCAGCCACCACGCCAAAGGCGGCCCGGCCAATCCTCAAACAGTATCGTGAGGCCGATGGCCGCTTCTACTTCAAGCTGCTCGATGCCGATGGCACGCTCTGCCTGCAAAGCCTTGGCTTCGAGAATCCGCGGGAATGTGCGGCCTGCATCCAGTCGCTGAAGGATCAGCCCGATGCCTGGCAGTCGTTGCAGCCCCGGCTGGAAGCGGTCGATGCCGCGCAGGTGGCGCGAATTGCCGATGTGCTGAGGCAGCTGACGGCCGAGTGATGCTGCTGGCCAGTGCGCAAAGCAGAAGGGCAGACCATCCGGTCTGCCCTTTTTGCTGAATGCCTGCTCCGTTCATGTCGGCCCGCTGGCTTTCGGGCTTGCCACCGGGGCATGTGCAGGAAGACCGGTTCGGGACAACGGGTTGTTCCTGCCCGGGCACGAATCATCGGCCCGGAGCTTGCCAGCCATGCCGCGCTCAGCCTGCCACGGGCTGTGGTGCGCGCCGTGATGCACCCTGCTTGCGACGCAGTTCCACTTTCAGCTTGTCCATCGGCATCGGCTCGTGGAAGGCAATGCCCTGCATCATCCGGCAGTGGTAGGAACGCAATGCCTGCATCTGCGCCGGGCTTTCCACGCCCTCGGCAATCACCTGCAGCTTCAGTTTTTCCGACAGCGTCATGATGGCCTGCACGATGGCGGCATTGCCGCTGTTTTCCGGCAGGTTGCGGATGAAGCCGTGGTCGATCTTCAGGCCACTCACCGGCAGATCGCGCAGGTAGGACAGTGAGGCGTAGCCGGTGCCGAAGTTGTCGATCATCACCTGCACGCCGAGCTTCTTCAGGGCCATCAGCTGGGCACGTATGCGGCTCGATGCCTCGATCAGCGTGTTCTCCGTCAGTTCCAGCCTCAGCAGGTTTGCCGGGAAATTGCGCTCGGTCAGCAGGCTGCGCACCTGCGCCAGAAAACCTTCCTCGTTCAGGTGCATCGGATTCAGGTTGACCGACACCACCAGATCGGGATACTCGTCCAGTCCGAGTTTCAGGCGGTCATCCAGCGCCCGGCGGATGGTCCACAGGCCGATCTCGCGCATGTGATTGCTCTTCTCGGCCGGGGGCAGGAACTGGTCGGGCAGCAGCAGTCCTTCCACCGGATGACGCCAGCGCATCAGCCCTTCCAGGCCGCAGATGCTCAGGTCGGTGCTGTCGATCACCGGCTGATAGAACAGCTCGACTTCGCCGGCCTGCATGGCGCGCGACAGGTCATCGGTGAGCGACACCTTGGTCGAGCGTTCCACTTTCATGCCGGGCTGGTAGAAGCGCACGTCGTTGCGGCCTTCGGATTTCACCGTGTACATGGCCTGGTCGGCACACTTGATGAGCGTGCCGGCGTCACCTGCCTGTTCGGGAGCCAGTGCAATGCCGATGCTGGCCGACAGGAAGTGCGGGTTGTCCTTCAGGATGAAGGGGCGCTCGACGGCAGCAAGAATCTTGCGTGCAAGCGTTTCCACTTCCTTGCGGTCGGTCATTCCATCCAGCAGCAGGATGAACTCATCGCCACCCATGCGGGCCGCCACGTTGTTCGGGCCGATGGTGGTGCGGAAGCGCTGGGCCACCTCGATCAGCACCTGGTCGCCGGCCTGGTGGCCGAGCGTGTCGTTGATGGCCTTGTAGCGATCCAGGTCGATGTAGAGCAGGGCGAGCGCCTGCTTCCCGGCAAGGCGTTTTTCCAGTTGCAGCGTCAGGTATTTACGGTTGGGCAGGCCGGTGAGGGCATCGTGCAGCGAGGCGTGGCGTACCTGTTCTTCCACCCGCTTGCGCTGGATGTACTGCGACATCATGCGCGACAGCGTGCGCACCAGATCCCTGGCCAGCTCGTCATTCACCAGCCGGTTGCCCGAGAAGAACATCAGCACCGACAGCACTTCCTTCTTCTCGTTCAGGATGGGAGCGATGAAGGCCGAGGCGATTTTCAGCGCTTCCATCTGATAGCGCTGTGCAAAGGCGGGATCGAAACCGGGGGAGGGAACCACGCCCCCCTGACCCTGCCACGCATGGCCTTCCACGGAGTTCGGGGTCAGCGGAATCTGTCCGGGCAATTGCCGCAACATCTTGCGGATGCTGTCTTCGCCTTCGGCTTCGACGACGGTGATGGATTGCGTGCCTGCGATGATTTCGAGCAGGGCGCCACCGCGCCACCCCATCACTTCACACAGTCTGGTGATGACCGATTGCAGCACCTGCGACAGGTCGTCGTGCTGCTGCATCAGGCCGGTAATCAGGTTTTCCAGGCGCAGCATCAGCTGGTGGCGCGCTTCGGTGGTCACGTCACGCCCGATGCCACGATAGCCCTGCAACTGGCCGTTTGCATCGAGCACGGCACGCCCCGACAGGGACACGCTGAGCACCCGCGAGGATGCGTCGATGAAGCTGTACTGGAAATCCTCGAAGGACTTCCGCGCTTCGAGTTTCGTGGCGAGCCCTTCCCAGTCTGCACGGGGTGCATGGAACAGTTCACCATCGCTGAAATAACCGCCCACCACCGTCTTGGCCCATTCGGCGAGATTCGAGTTCTGGATGCGGTCGGAAATGGCGGTCACACGGAAACCGGCGTCGGTCTCCCAGTCCCAGTCGGCACTCAGCTCGGTCAGTGCACGGAACTTCGCCTCGTTGGCCTTGATGGCATCGGACATCCGCTTTTCCTGCGTGATGTCTGCCACCACGCCAACCAGCCGCACGGGCTCTCCCTGCTCATCCCTTTCCACCTGGGCTTCGGAGTGGATCCAGATGATCTCCTTGCCGTCGCGGACGTAGCGGTATTCCATGCGGATGGGCTTGCCGCTCTCGATGCCGTGCCGATGCTCCTTCTGCCATGCCTTCTGGTCGTCGCCGTGGATGCAGATGAGGAAGGCGCGGTGTGAGGGTTCTCCATGTTCGGGGTCGATGCCGAAGATGTCGAAGCAGCCCTTGCTCCAGTGAAACTGGTTGTCCTTCAGCGACAGCACCCAGGCGCCGGTGTGGCCCAGGGTCTCGGCCACCGAGTACTGTTCCTGCAGCTTTTCCAGCCGCTCGCGTGTCTTGCGCTCGTCCTGCAGGGTCTCCAGGGCGTTCAGCAGCGAATAGGCAAACAGGGTCATGCCCACCAGCGCAATCGGTGCGATGTACCAGATGTAGAGATCCATCCACTCGGGCCACGCATGATGGGCCAGCATGATGATGCCCGCCATGGCCGCCGGCAGCAGGAAGACCAGTATCCGTTGCCGGAGACGGCCCAGACTTTCGTAGAATTGCCTGAAGGCGCTTTTCTTTTTGTATTTCACTCAGATGCTCCCTGGCAGGGAGTTCGACGACCACTTCCTGACACGTATGGTGGATGAGCCGACGAACATGAACGAACGGGAGAGGCAAGGCGCCGGAGCCGTGCCTGTCATGACCGGGAAGCCTGCGGATGAACCGAGCCCGTGGGTCTGCCGCTGGCTGCCCCAGGCGGCGGGCAACGGACGCCTGCTCGACTTCGCGTCCGGGACAGGGCGCCACGTGCGTCTGGCCGTCTCACGCGGGTATGAAGTGCTGGCGCTCGACCGGAATCCGGCGGTGCGGAGTCTGGCGGGAATGCCCGGCGTCGAGGCGCGCGTTGCCGACCTGGAGGCCGACGCCTGGACATGGGGTACCGAGCGTTTTGCGGTCATTGTCGTCACCAGATACCTGTTTCGTTCAAGGCTCGATCTGCTGGTTGGGTTGCTGGCCGAAGGCGGCTGCCTGATCTATGAGACCTACGCTGCCGGCCACGGGCGGTATGGTAAGCCGTCGCGTCCGGAGCACCTGCTGCAGGCTGACGAATTGCTGACACTCGCCCGACGAGCGGCCTTGCGCGTGTGTGCCTTCGAGCAGGGACTGGAAATCTCACCCCGCGAGGCCATCGTCCAGCGCATGGTGGCCTGGCGCGGCACCAGTCCGGCGGTGCTGCGCTAGAATGGTCTGCAACACGGCGTCCGTCCCGTGGCTTTGCGCTGCGCAGCCCGGTGACGGAATCTTTCGCCACGTCCCGTCGCGCAGGGGCGGGTGGTGCAGATCCGGTCTGCGCCGGTTCGATCAACGGCGTCATCGCCGATACCTGACGCGCAAACCCACCTCGGGGAGAAACGAACAATGATGATCAAAGGCAGCCTGGTCGCTGTCGTGTCGCCGATGAAGGCGGACGGCTCGCTGGATTTCGATGCCTATCGCAAGCTGCTCGACTGGCACATCGAGGAAGGCACCAATGCCATCGTCTCGGTCGGCACCACCGGTGAGTCACCCACGGTCGATGTCGCCGAGCACTGCGAGCTGATTCGCGTGGCGGTCGAGCATTGCAAGGGCCGCATTCCGGTCATCGCCGGCACGGGGGCCAATTCCACCCGCGAGGCCATCGAGCTTACCAACCGCGCGCGCGATCTCGGTGCGGTTGCTACGCTGCAGGTCGCTCCCTACTACAACAAGCCCTCGCAGGAGGGGCTCTATCGCCATTTCGTCACCGTGGCCGAAGAAGGCGGGCTGCCCGTCATCCTCTACAACGTGCCCGGCCGCACGGTCGCCGATATCTCCAACGCCACCGTGCTGCGGCTGGCCCAGCACCCCGACATCATCGGCCTGAAGGATGCCACCGGCGATGTCGGACGTGGTGCCTCGCTGCTCAGCCGCCTGCCCGAGGACTTCGCCGTCTACAGCGGCAACGACGATTCGGCGCTGGCCCTGATGTCCGTTGGTGCGCACGGTGTCATCTCGGTCACGGCCAACGTCATGCCCGGCCTGATGGCGCAGATGTGCAAGGCCGCCCTCGAAGGCGATTTCGTCACGGCCCGGCAGATCAATCGGCGCCTGATGCCGTTGCACGAAAAGCTGTTCTGCGAGCCCAACCCGGTGCCGGCCAAATGGGCGCTGGCCCGCATGGGCCGCATCGCCAGTCCCGTGGTGCGCCTGCCGCTGGCGCCGCTGTCTGCTGATGGCGAGGCGCTGGTGCTCGATGCCATGAAATCCTCTGGAGTTCCCCTTTGATGACCCTGTCCCCGCGTCGTCCGTCCGGGCGTTTCCTTCGTCGTGCCGGCCTGCCGGCCCTGCTGATTCCCCTGCTGCTGGCGGGGGGATGCACATCGGTGCGCGATGCACTCGAAGCCGACAACGTCGAGTACCGCAACGCCCGGCGCGGGCCGGTGCTCGACGTGCCACCCGATCTGGTATCGCCCAAGGCAGACAGCCGCTATGCGCTACCCGGTACCGACAGCAGCCAGAGCCTGCTCGACTACAACCGCGAGCGCGAGGGGGCCGATGCACCCACCGCATCGACCGGCAGCAACGTGCTGCCCCGTACCGGCCAGGCCACCATCCATCGTGACGGGCAGGTGCGCTGGATCGTCGTCGAACAGCCGCCCGAGGCGGTCTGGCCGGTGCTGCTGGATTTCTGGGCGGTCCAGGGCTTCAACCTGGACCGTGCACAGCCCGAGCTGGGCATCATGGAAACCGACTGGGCCGAGCGCTACCAGCGCGTCGAGAACAGCGGCGTCCGCGGCATCCTGTCGGCAAAGACCAGCGCTGTCTATGCCACGGGCGAGCGTGACAAGTACCGTACCCGCATCGAGCGTACCGCCTCCGGTGGCACCGAGATCTATCTCACCTACTACGGCCGCGAAGAAGTCCTGCAGGGCAACGACAATGATCGTTCCATCTGGCAGCCCAACAACGACAACCGTCCGGCACTCGAAACCGAGTATCTGCAGCGCATGCTTGCCCGTCTGGGCAATGCTTTCGGTCAGGGCCAGACGGAAGAACCGAAGCAGAAGGTGGCCACCACCGAGGTGGACGAGGGACAGGCCCGTGCCGGGCTGTCGCGCGTCGAATCCGTCGAAGGTGCTGCTTCGCGCCTCGTCCTTCAACAGGACTTCGAGCGCAGCTGGCGCGATGTCGGCCTCGTGCTCGACCGGCTCGACTTCTCCATCGAGGATCGTAACCGCGAACAGGGTGTCTACAACATCCGCTACGTCGATCCCGAGCGTCGTGACCAGACCCAGGGCGCGCTGTCACGCATCTTCTCGGGCGAACGCAAGGATCTCAGCGGCCAGCATTACCTGTTGCAGGTCGCCGGTCAGGGCAGTGATGCTTCCACGGTCGAGGTACGTCTGGCCGATGGCAAGTCGCCTGAGTCCGAGGAGGATCGCCGTGTGGCAGAGCGCCTGATCCGCGTGCTGCACGAAAACCTGCGCTGACAATACGTGAGACTGCGGCCGGGTGAAAACATCGCCCGGCCGTCCTCGCAGGGCACCGGGTTGAACCGGGTGTTTCCCGCCGCGCACAGCGGGCGTACATTTCCTGGCCGCTCGCTTCGTCTGCCGGTGCGCCGGAGCGGGGGCACTGCCCGGTGCGCACATGCCAGTGCGTACAAAAAACGCCGCGTCCTTTCGGGGAGCGGCGTTTTTTGTGAAGCGGAGCATCCGGGAGACGCTCCGTGATCTTCATAACGATGCTTCAGGCGACTCAGTTGCCCTGGGCTGCCTTCTTGGCGTTTTCCACGGCCTGGGCCGCAGCGTCCTTGGCTTCGGCAGCCTTGTCGGCAGCTGCATTCTTCGCATCGGTGGCTGCGTCGCTGGCCTTCTCGGCGCCAGCTGCAGCAGCATCCTTCGCCTGGTTACCTGCACTGCTGGCGGCCTGGCCCGCTGCGTCAGCTGCGTTGCCGGCTGCATCCTTCGCCTGGCCAGCGGCGTCTTTTGCCGAATCGGCTGCCTGGGAGGCATTGGCCTTCGCTGCATCCAGAGCCTTGTTGGCGGCTTCGGCCGCCGGGTCTTGCTTGTTGCAGGCGACGAGGGCCAGGGCCAGCAGCGGTGCAGCAAAAATCAGTTTACGCATGGTTTCCGGTCTCTCCGAAAAATTGAAGGGGCCATGTGTCGGCGCGGGCGGTGTTGCGTCCGGCACGAACACCACATGGTCTGGCGACGATGCTAGCACCCCTTTCTGGCAGGAATGCGTCGCTGAGTTGCCCGCAAAGCTCATGACGTTACGAGATGGCGTGTTTGATACCTGATGACATGAATGCCGACATCAATCCGGGTGCTCAGGCGTGGTGCGTATACACCTTGAAGGCCGGCCCAAGGTCGGGGTCGGGGGCGCGGTGCCTTGCCGCCTCCGGGTTCCAGCGGATTGTTACCCACTGCCAGGTGAAGGGCGAGCCGAAACACTCCACCCGGGTGAAGTTGTCCAGCCCGTGCGACTGCAGGAGCAGCCGGTCGGTGCGGAAGATGTGGGTGTCGCCATGCAGCAGGGCCACGGGGCCGTCGAAATCGGCTGCCACCGAGATGATGGCCTGCCGCGTCGCATTCCAGCCGTCGTTCAGATCCTTCTCGAAGCGCATGTTGGCATGGGTGGCAATCACCAGCCCTTTCGCCCCGTGGCGGCGGGCGAGCACGGCGGTCTCGGCCAGCCAGATGGCATTGGCCTGCTGGCGAAGCGCCCAGGCTTCGCGCATCATCGGTGTCTTGAACATGCCATTGTTGCTGCCCACCACATGAATGGTGCAGAACTGCAGCGATCCGATCCGCCAGCGCATGTTCTCGGGCAGACGGGGCTGATCCTGCCTGTTCGATTCGCGCACCGAGAGGTTCGGGATGAACTGCCGCTGCTGTTCGACCCGCATCCGGCGACTGCCCAGCGATTCGGGGCGGTTGTAGACCTGGCTTCGCAGCCAGTGCAGCCGGTCGAGCGGGGTGCCCGACTGGTAGGGGTTGTAGCTGTCCTCCCAGCCACAGTCGGTCCACTCGTTGTCGCCGGGGGTATAGACGAGCGGGTTGCGGCTGCGGTCCAGCATTTCCAGCCGGTCGAGCAGCAGCGCGTCGGAGCAGCTTTCGCCACGGCTCTTGATGTCGCCCACGTGCAGCACGAAGTCCAGTTCGGTGTCGTCCAGGCCCTGCATCACCCGGCGCAGTCCCTGTTCGTCCAGGCGGTTATAGGGGGTGTCGCCGATGAAGCCGAAGTGGAAGGGGCGATCCTTGCCGTCAGCCGGAGGCAGGGTGCCACTGCCCCAGCCCTCGAAGGGAGGCTCGATGCGCGAGGGCGCTTCACCGGGGGGCAGCGGTTTCTGCAGCCGGTCGAGTTCGGCCAGCGCATCGGCATCGAAGGCCGGTGGCACGGGGCGGTTGCCCAGCACGCCGGCTGCGACGCTCAGGGGCGGAGCGGCTACGGCCGTTGCCGCTGCCCGGAGATAACGTCGCCGTGAAGGCGAGGGCTCGGGGGGGATGGGCTGAAGGATCTTGCTCATGGTTCCTGCTGGTCCAGTAGCTGCCGCCACGCATACAGTTGCTCGACGGCCTGCCGAGGGCTGATGGCGTCCAGATCCAGTGTGCGCAGGGCATCCAGCACCTGTAACGCATGGCCGGGCAGGGCCGGAGTGGCATCGGCTTCTCCATTGTGCGCCTTTTCGGGGTAGGGCGCGACCAGGCCGGCACCGTCTGCGGCGTTTGCCTCGGCGCCGAACAGGTCCAGTTGTGGCCCCTGATCGCTGGCGTGCTGCTCCAGCGTTTGCAGCATGGCGCTGGCATGGCGAATGAGTGGCGCCGGCAGGCCCGCCAGCTTGGCCACCTGCAGCCCGTGGCTCTTGCTGGCCGGGCCAGGGCACACCTGGTGCAGGAAAACGATGCGGCCATTGTGCTCGGCGGCCGACAGGTGCAGGTTCACGGCGGCATCGTCGTGCGCGGCCAGGCTGGTCAGCTCGAAGTAATGGGTCGCAAAGAGGGTGAGGCAGCGGCGCTGCACCAGCAGGTGCCGGGCAATCGCATGGGCCAGTGCCAGGCCGTCGAAGGTGGAGGTGCCCCGGCCGATCTCGTCCACCAGCACCAGCGAGCGCTCGGTGGCAGCATTCACGATGACGGCGGCCTCGGTCATCTCCACCATGAAGGTGGAGCGTCCGCCTGCCAGGTCGTCGGATGCGCCGATGCGGGTGAAGATCCGGTCGATGGGGCCCACTTCGCACGACTGAGCTGGCACGAAGCTGCCGCACCAGGCGAGGATGGCGATGAGCGCCGACTGTCGCATGTAGGTCGATTTACCGCCCATGTTCGGGCCGGTCACGATCAGCAGCCGCCGCTGCGGGGTGAGTTCGCAGTCGTTGGCGATGAACTGCTCGACCATGTTCTCCACCACCGGATGGCGTCCGGCCTTCACCCGCAGCCCGGGCACGGCCAGCAGTTCCGGACGGGTCCAGTCAGACTGGGCTGCCACTTGCGCAAATGCCTGGCACACATCCAGATGCGCCAGACCGCCCGCCAGCTTCTGCAGTGCCGGCGTGTGTGGTTCGAGCGATTTCAGCAACTGCTCGTAGAGCAGCTTCTCGCGTGCCAGCGCCCACTCGCGTGCCGACAGTGCCTTGTCCTCGAACGCCTTGAGTTCAGGTGTGATGTAGCGCTCGGTTGCCTTCAGCGTCTGGCGGCGGCGATATTCGGGCGGAATCCGGTCGGCATGGGTGCGGCCCACCTCGATGTAGAAACCGTGCACGCTGTTGTAGCCTACCTTCAGCGTGCTGATGCCGGTGCGTTCGCGTTCCCGGCTTTCCATCTCGGCCAGAAAATCGTCGCAACCGGAGTCGATGGCACGCAGCTCGTCCAGTTCGGCATCGAAGCCCGCCCGGATCACGCCGCCATCGCGGATCTGCGACGCGGGTTCTTCCTGCAGGGTGGCGGCCAGCCGCTGGCCGATGTCGGGGTCGATGCCGGCCACGTCCGCCAGTCTTGCCAGGGCATCGACCGCAGCGCTTTCCGTCTGGTCATCGACCTGGGCCTGCAGCTGCTGCACGCAGGCTGCCAGTACCGGCAGGCTGTCGCGCAGTGCTACCAGTTCGCGCGGACGGGCGCTGCCCAGCATGATGCGGCTGCTGATGCGCTCGATGTCGGCCACCTGTGACAGCAGCCGGCCAATCGGCTGCTGCAGGGACTTTGTCAGCAGCAACGAGACCAGCGCCTGCCGGCCCTGTACCTGATCGCGATCCTGCAGCGGCGCCAGCAGCCACTGGCGCAGCAGTCGGCTGCCGGCTGCCGTTTCGCAGCAGTCCATGCGGGAGAGCAGGGTGGGGCCACCAGCTTCATCCTGCAGCGGGCGCACCAGTTCCAGATTGCGGCGCGCCACCTGGTCGATGATGATCTGGTCGTCGCGCTTCAGCCGCTCGATGGGTTGCAGGTGCCGGAAGGGCTGACCGATGGTGAGCGCCAGATAGGCCAGCAGCGCACCCATCGCCGACAGCGCGTCGTTGTCGTCCTGCAGCTCGGTGGCGTGCAGTGTCTTGATGTCGAGGCTCTCGCACAATGCCTTGCCGCCGCGCTGGGCATCGAACTGCCAGTCGGGACGGGTCAGCACCGGCATCACCGGGCCGCGCCGCACCTGCTGGCGGATGCGGTCGAGCAGCACGGCCCGGTCCCGCGCAGTGCGCTCGGCCACCAGCAGTTCGCCCGGCGCCACACGCTCGATTTCGGCCTCCAGCTCGTGCTCGGCCAGCGTCGTGATGGTGGCGCGCCCGCTGGCGGCCACGATGCAGGCGAGCGTGGCCTTCGCTTGTCTGCCCGTGCCCGAAAACACCACGGCTGCCAGCGGACGGTCTTCACGCTCGGGCAGCAGCTGGGCGTCGGTGAGCGTGCCCGGGGTGATGGTGCGCACCACCTTGCGCTCCACCGGTCCCTTGCTGGTGGCCGGGTCGCCGATCTGTTCGCAGATGGCCACCGACTCGCCCAATGCCACCAGCCGTGCCAGATACTGTTCCAGCGCCTGCACCGGCACGCCAGCCATCGGAATGGGCTCGCCCGCCGAGGCGCCACGCTTCGTCAGTGTGATCGACAGCAGTGCCGCTGCCTTCCTGGCGTCATCGAAGAACAGCTCGTAGAAATCCCCCATCCGGTAGAACAGCAGGACATCCGGGTTCTGCGCCTTCAGGCTGAGGTACTGTCGCATCATCGGCGTGTGGGCGGAGAGATCGGTAGGCGTCTGGGACATTCGCGGTCGGATCGTAAGCGGAAGATCAGGGGGAATGGTGGCAGGAGAAGCGCAGGGGCAGGGGGCGACAGCAGGCCGGCGCGGGCAGGGCCGCAAGCACCTGCCCCCAAAGGGACTTCGGTGCTGAAGGTATCAGTATATTGGCTGCGCCCATCGGCATGGATCGAAGCGCTTTCCGTGGAGCCCTGGTGCCGAAGAACTTCTGCTCATTTACCTTTGGTTGTGCATCGTTGCTTTCGTGCTTCAGAACCCCTGCTGAAGAATGTGCTCAAGTGTAAGGTGTGGATCCGAGGCTTCGAGACAGAAGAAGTTTTCCGGGCTGATGGCGCGGCCAGCCGCTGGCGGTGGCCGGCTACCAGGCCAGCGAAGCCGGCAGGCTCTACCGGGGGAGCCGGCACTTTCTGAGCCAAGCCCGGGAACCCTGAAAGGCGTGTGGCCCATGAAGTTTCCCGAGCTATTCGTGCATCAGGGGGCGGGGGGAACGTTTGCCGTCCGTCCCCTGCCGCAAGGTCTGTTTCCTGCATGGATACGGGTGTCGGCCGCGCCCGGATTCTCTTTGGGTAGACTCTGCATCGCCGACCCGGTAGCGGGTGCCGGATGGCTGCCCTTTCAGGAATTCCGACGATGCTGGTGCTGTTCAACAAGCCCTATGGCGTGCTTTCACAATTCACCCCCGAAGGGCGGTGGCGGGCGTTGTCCGACTACCTTGACATTCCCGATGTGTACGCCGCCGGACGGCTGGACGCCGACAGCGAGGGGCTCCTGCTGCTCACCGACAACGGCGCGCTCAAGAACGCCATTTCCGGTCATCGCTCGGGAGTCTTCAAGACCTATCTCGTCCAGGTCGAAGGCATCGTCACCGATGAGCTCGCAAGGCAGCTCGCCAGCGGTGTCATGCTGCGGGATGGCCCGACCCGGCCCGCCCGCTGCCGGGGGCTGGGGCAGATCGACGAGCCCTGGCCACGCACCCCACCCATCCGCGTGCGCAAATCGGTGCCCGACAGCTGGCTCGAACTCGACATCGACGAAGGCCGCAACCGGCAGGTACGGCGCATGACGGCCCATGTGGGGCTGCCCACCTTGCGCCTCATCCGCACCGCCATCGGCCCCTGGACACTCGATGATCTTCAGCCGGGCCAGTACCGGGTCATCGACGATGAAAGTGCCTTTGCAGCCCTGAAAGTACGTCCCCGCAGGCGTTGACTACAGCGGCCTCGTGTCAGCTCAGGGCCATGCCGGGCACTGCAACGGCTACCCGCACCCGTCTGTGGGACGTGGGGCTGATCGCTGCTGATGAAGGAAGCGGGGCATGATCGGGAGAAAGAAGAAGATGAGACGGTAGATGACAGGGCATCTTCATTTGCTAATGATATTGCATTATCATTAGTGTCTGGCAGCCAGATAGCCTGGGTCAGGCAGCCGAGTCTTCCCGCCTGTGGCAGCCAGATCACGGCTGTTCAGCTCATTTTTCCCAACATCCCCTTCACGCAGGAGTCCGCATGCAGGTTCTGTCCTCACTCAAGGAAGCCAAGCAACGCAGCCGAGACTGCCAGATCGTCCGCCGTCGTGGCCGCATCTATGTCATCTGCCGCTCGAACCCGCGCTTCAAGGCGCGCCAGGGCGGTGCAAAGAACCGCAACAAGCACGCCTGATCGCACATCGCCGTTTTTTTACTTGCCGCTTGTGCTGCTGTCTGCCTTCTTCGCAAAGCGCGGGTTTGAATTGCCCCAGACCGTGTAGAGGTCGGCCAGCAGTGCGTCGTTGATTTCCTCGATCTCGGCCTGCGTGATCGAAGCACCTTCCTGCTGGCCAAAGATCACCACTTCATCACCGGGGCGGATGTCGGGGAAGTCAGTCACGTCCACCATCGTGGTGTTCATCGAGACCTTGCCCACTACCGGCACGCGATGCCCGCGGATGAGCACATGCCCCTTGTTGGTGAATACCCGGCGATAGCCATCGGAGTAACCCATCGGCAGGTTTGCCAGCAGCGAATTGCGCTTCAGCGTATGGGTGCGGTCATAGCCTACCGTGCTGCCCTTGGGGTAATCATTCACGCTGGCAACCCGTGTCTTGAAGGCCATGATCTTCTTGTACTCGGTGTGCGAGGGAATGGTGTCGCCATAGAGCAGCCCACCAGGGCGCACCATGTCCAGCCGCGCCTCGGGCACCGACAGGGTGGTGAACGAATTGGCCGCGTGCAGCGTCAATGTCTTGCGGTCAAGTTTTGCGTTCTCGATGATCCAGGCCGATTCCTCGTTGAAGCGCTTCAGTCCCTTGCGCACGTCGTCGGCATCCTCCACCGCAAAATGGGTCATGATGCCGGTGATCTGCAGGCCGGGCAGACGCACGATATCCAGCGCAGTCTTGCGGCCATCCTCGTCCATGTCCAGCCCGTTGCGGCTCATGCCCGATGAATTGAGGGCAAGATGAAAGCGCAGTGTCTTGCCTGCTTCCTGCGCCAGCTTGCTCGCAGCTTCCGCCTGTTCGGGGTCGCCCAGCAGTTCTTCCATGTCGTGTGGCAGGCCGTCGCGCATCTCGTCGAGCGACGCTGCACGCACCCGCATCAGCCGTCCCTTGAACCCGTGGGCGCGCACCAGTTGTGCTTCATCGTTGCTGGTGATGCCGATGCAGGGGATGCCGGCGCGGATGACCGAGGGCATCAGCAGGTCGATGCCGTTGCCGTAGGCATCAGCCTTCATGATGGCGCAGATCTGCGATTTGCCATCGAGCAGTTTCTGCAGGGTGGCGATGTTCTGCTCGAACCCCGCCACGTCGATTTCCAGCCAGGCATTGGCGATCTGGCGGTTGAACTCGGCAGCCTGTCCGGGCTTGTCGGGCAGGGGCGGTGCAGCCTGGGCACTCAGTGACGGGAATGCCAGCGCAATGGCTGCACACAGGCCGAGTGTCGCGTGAGAGGGGTTTTTCATCGGTGTCTCCTGAAATTCGTGAGCGTCCTGACCGTGCGGGGAGGCGGCACGGCCACACGATAATAACCCCGGCTGCCGTCGAATCGCGTGCAGCACGGGGTAAAGACGGATCACGACAGGAGAGTTTCAGTGATCCTGTTCCGGCTTGCGGGTGGACAGGCTCAGCAAACGGTAAAGGGGGCAGAAGCTGATGAACGCCGTGGCGATGAGCACGACACCGAGCCAGCCCCAGGGGCCGATGGTGCCGGCAAGCGTGAGTGCCACCAGCACGGTTCCTGCGATGAAGCGCAGCGCACGATCGAGATTGCCGAGATTGGCTTTCATGTCAGACTCCGGTTGAAGAACCGCTCGGGTTGGAAGTTGCAAGCCGGTTCCAGGGCATGCGTGCCAGCAGCCTGGCCATGCCGCAGAAGCCGGTGAGGCCGGCCAGCAGCAGGCCGGCGCCCACCACGCCGCCCAGCAGATGAAACCAGGGCGAAACCAGTGTGCCCAGCAGGGTGCCGGCCAACGCCAACCCGCCGGCCACGATCTGCACCTGCCGCATCATGTCCAGCGGAGCATTGGCCTGGCGCTCGACGGGCAAGCCCGCCTTTTCCCAGGCGTTCAGTCCGCCGGCGAGCAGATGGGCCCCGGCACACAGGCTGGCATGCTCGGCCAGCAGGGCGGCGTTCTGACGGGTGCGCATGCCCCCCAGACACGTGAAGATGACGACACCATCGGTTGGCTTTGGCTGGCTGTGCAGCTGGTCGAGTGGGACCGGGATTGCGCCGCGGATGTGCCTGCTGCGGAACTCCGCCTCGCTGCGAATGTCGATCAGCATGGCGCCGGCGCGGATCATTTCGGCGGCCTGTTCGGGACTGACGGAAGAAAGGTGCATGGGATCAGGATTCGTCGGGAGGGCAGAAGATTTTCTTCAGCACGGTCAGCAACTGCACGGCTCGCGCATCGCGCAGCGAGTAATGCAGGGTCTGACCTTCACGGCGGTAGGCGATCAGCCCCTCGTCACGCATCCGGGCAAGATGCTGCGACAGGGCAGACTGGCTGAGGGTGGTTTGTGCGTGAATCTGACCCACGTTCATCTCGCCGAACTCCGCCAGAAGGCAAAGAACCTGCAGACGATGTTCATTGCCCAGCGCGCGCAGAAAACCCGCAGCTTCGGCCGCCTGCTGCTCAAAAGAAAGCTTCTGGTGTTTCATTGTTCAGTGTTTGCTAAATTAGCAAATTCTAAATTTATGGTCAAGGATTTCTTTTAGCGCCCGATGATAAGACCGCCGGATGGCCGATGCGGCGGGAGGAAAGGGCCGGGGCCGGTCGCTGGCGTTGCCGATATAGGCTGAGCGCATGACGATATGCAGCAACCGATGAAGCAGGTGGCGTGCTGCCGGTAGACTGAGCATCTCCACGATCCCTGACGCTTCAGCTGCTCCGGCCATCATGAACTGGTCCTATATCCTGTCAGCTGCACCACAGTTCGTTGATGCCGCCCTGCTGACGCTGGAACTGTCTGCATGGGGCATCGTGCTGTCGCTGCTTGTGGGGCTGGTAGTGGCGCTTGTCATGGCCTATCGCGTGGCGCCGCTCGACCGCATCGCCAGCGCCTACGTCGAGCTGTCGCGCAACACGCCGCTGCTCATTCAGCTTTTCTTTCTCTACTATGGGCTGCCCAAGATCGGCATCCAGTGGGATGGCTTCACCTGCGGGGTGATTGCGCTGGTGTTTCTGGGGGGCAGCTACATGGCCGAAGCACTGCGTGCCG
>JAUNHU010000196.1 GCA_030523825.1 Lautropia sp.
GACGATCTGGGTGGTATCTTCACGAACGAATGAACGCGCGCAGCAGCACCTCCACTCCGGCTGGCCGTGGTCTGGCCACGGCCCTGATCCTGCTGGCATTGGCAACGATGTACGCCGATGCCCGCGGAGGAGCGCTGGCGCCGGTACGCCGCGTGCTGGGAACGGTGCTGCACCCCGTGCAACTTGCACTCAACTGGCCGGGCGAGCGCATCCGCTCAGTGGACGGCTATTTCGACGACATTGCACGGCTGCGCGACGAGAACCAGATGCTGCGCACGCTGTTGACGCAACAGGCCGGGCTGCTGTCAGGCGCCGAACGCCTTCGTCGTGAAAACCAGACACTGCGCCAACTGGCCGAACTGCGGCCGCGCATTACCCACCCCGGCATCGTGGCCGAGGTGCAGCCGGGCAATCGCACGCCTCACAGCCAGATACGCCTGCTGGACAAGGGTGAGCATCACGGGGTGCTTGCCGGCCAGCCTGTGATTGATGCCTCCGGTGTCGTTGGACAGATTACCCGCGTCTATCCGTTTCACAGCGAGATGACGCTGATTACCGATCCGGGCATCAGCGTGCCCATCACGGTGCGGCGCACCAGCCTGAACACCATCGCCTTCGGTGGCACGGCGCCGGGACAACTGGAACTGCGGCTGCAGACGGCCGATGCCGACCTGCAGGCCAATGACGTGCTGCTGACCTCCGGTCTCGATACCCTCTACCCGCCGGGCCTGCCCGTGGGCCGCATCCGTCAGATCGACACGACCGGTGCCGATCCCTTTTCCCGGATCACCATCGAACCAGCGGGCAATGTGAACACCCCTGCGCTGGTACTGGTGCTGCGTGCCGACGAGCAGGGCGTGTCGGACGCCGACACGATGACGGCCAGCGAAAGCATCAACGAGAACAATCCCGACACTCAGCTGACAGCCAGACGGGCACAACCGGGCCCTGTCGCCTCGTCGGGAGGCCGCCCATGAGC
The DNA here is from genome assembly GCA_030523825.1 of Lautropia sp. Classification (GTDB taxonomy): domain Bacteria; phylum Pseudomonadota; class Gammaproteobacteria; order Burkholderiales; family Burkholderiaceae_E; genus Lautropia. The sequence goes on from JAUNHU010000196.1 coordinate 980, forward strand.
GCGGCCCCGCGACCACTCCGCGAAGCTGGCTGGCCGTGGATCAGCCTGAGCCTGGGCGTGGCCACCCTGGTGAACCTTGCCCCGCTGGGCAACAGCCCGGTGGTGCCCGATGTGCTGGCGCTGGTGCTGGCCTTCTGGGCAGTGCAGCGCCCTGTCCGCCTGCTGCTGCCCATTGCCTTCCTGCTGGGTCTCGTCATCGACGTGCATCGGGCCATGCACCTCGGCCAGCATGCGCTGCTCTACACCGCCATCGTGTTCCTGGTGCTCCAGTTCCACCGGCGCATCGTCTGGTTCCAGACACCGGGACGCATGCTGCATGTGCTGGGCGTGTTCCTGGTGGCTCAGGGCCTGCTGGCGGGAGCACGCTGGCTCATCGGCCTGCCCTGGCTGGGGCCGGAGCAATTCCTCACCTGGCTGAGCAGCATCCTGCTCTGGCCGCTCATCGACATGCTGCTGATGTCGGGGCGCCAGCCGCAGCGCGCGGAACGCCCTGCACCCCGCACAGCCCGCCCCATTGCCCCGACCATCGACGATTCAGCGCCTGCCACCTACGCCCCGCATTCGTCTTACGCGCAGCAGCCCACCATCCCGCGCCGTGACGACGACAACCGCCACTGATTTCCGGCCGTGATGAGCGACGACGAGCTACAGTCCCAGCCGTATTTCAGACGGCGCCTGCAGGTGGCGATGATTGCCGGCATGGTGGGCTTCGGCCTGCTGACGGCCCGCGCCTGGCATCTGCAGGTGGCGCACTACGACCGCTATCACGCACTGGCCGAGAACAACCGGATCACGATGCTGCCGATTGCGCCACAACGCGGGCGCATCCTCGATCGCAACGGCGTGGTGCTTGCCGAAGACATCTACACGCCGGCGCTGGAAATCAGCGTGGGCCAGACGAAGAACCTCGACAGGCTGCTGAAGGAACTGGGCGAAGTCATCGAGATTACCCCGGGGGAAATCCAGCGCTTCAAGCGCGAGATGGCGACCACCAAGAGCACCAGTGGCACGGTGCCGTTGAAAACCCGGCTGAGCGACCGCGAGGTGGCACGCCTCGCCAGCCAGCGCTATCGCTTCGAGGGGGTGGAAATCAAGGCCCGGCCGCACCGGAGTTATCCGCTGGGCCTGACGGCAGCTCACGCGCTGGGACACATCGGCCGCATTTCCAGCAACGACAATGCCTGGCTGACAAAAAACGACCTTGCCTCGAATTACGCGGGCACCACGCACATTGGCAAGCTCGGTCTGGAGCAGCAGTATGAAACTGCGCTGCACGGCCAGGTCGGCATCGAGGCCGTGGAAATCACCGCCGGCGGTCGCCCGGTGCGCTCGCTGTCGAAAACACCGGCCACGGCTGGGCAGAACCTGAAGCTGTCGCTCGACATCCGCCTGCAACAGCTGGCCGAGAAGCTCTATGGCGATTTCCGGGGTGCGCTGGTGGCACTGGAACCTGCCACGGGCAATGTGCTGGCATTTGTCTCGATGCCAAGCTTTGACCCGAACCTGTTCATCGACGGCATCGACCATCAGAACTGGCGGCGCCTGAATGGCGACCCGGGTCGCCCGCTGCTGAATCGTCCGCTGCGCGGCACCTATCCGCCGGGCTCCACCTACAAGCCCTTCATGGCGCTGGCCATTCTGGAAAATGGCGTGCGCAAGCCGGATGACGTGATCACCGACCCCGGCTATTTCATGCTGGGCCGGCACCGCTTCCGTGACTCGAAACCGCAGGGACACGGGCGTGTCGATCTGCGCAAGTCCATCGTTGTCTCGTCGGACACCTATTACTACAGCGCCTCCTACGATCTGGGCGTGGATCGCATCCACCGCTTCATGGAGCCCTGGGGTTTTGGTCGCCCCACCGGCATCGACCTGCCCGACGAAGTGTCCGGCATCCTGCCCTCAAGCGAATGGAAGAAGGCCCGATTCAAGCAACCCTGGTATCCCGGTGAAACCCCGTCGGTGGGCATCGGTCAGGGTTACAACGCCTTCACCATCCTGCAACTGGCGCAGGCCACCGCATCTCTGGCAAACGATGCCGTGCCCGTGCATCCGCGCCTCGTCACCCACATCGGCAACGACGAGCTGCCACGTCGCACCAGCAAGCCAGGGGCGGCGCTGCATGTCGATCCCCGTCATGTGAAGCTCGTCCAGCAGGCGATGCGCGACGTGACCCTGCGCGGCACGGCACGTGGTGCCTTCCTCAATGCCGAATATCAGTCTGCCGGCAAGACCGGCACGGCCCAGGTGATCGGCATTGCCCAGAACGAGAAATACGACGAGAAGAAGGTTGCACACCACCTGCGCGACCATTCGCTCTACATGGGCTACGCCCCCTTCGAGAATCCGCGCATTGCGCTGGCGCTGATCGTGGAAAACGGCGGCTTCGGTGCCCGTACCGCCGCGCCCATTGCACGCAAGCTGTTCGATTTCTATCTGCTGGGCAAGGAGCCGGTGGAAGAACCGGCTGCCATCGACCTGGA
>JAUNHU010000197.1 GCA_030523825.1 Lautropia sp.
CACCATCAACATCGACAACCAGGACCCCGAGTGCGATCTCGACTACTGCGCCAACGCGGCGCGGGAGATGAAGATCGAAAACGCCCTGTCGAATTCCTTCGGCTTCGGCGGCACCAACGGCACACTGGTGATGCGGCGATTCAGTTGATCGCAGCACTCATCCGGCCAGTCGGGTTTCGCAGCCTGCCTGGCCTTTTTTCCATGCGCGCGAGGCCATGACTGACGACGCGCGTCAGCACGATATCGACATCCGTCGGGCCGACATCGGGCCGGTATTCGACCGGATCATCGTCGCGCTGGTGCTGTTTGCCGTGCTGGCAGCCTGGCTGGCCGAACCGGGGCATCCGCTGGCTTTTGCCGGTTTCGCCGGGTTGTTGCTGTTGTCCTGGTTCGTGCCGCGGCTGCTCAATGCCCGCAGCCGTCGCGCCAGCCACAGGCCCCGTGGCCTCTGTGCACAGGCGCGGGTCGATTATCTGCGCCCCGAGGCATTGCGAATCGCGCCGGATCATGCGTTGCAGGTCCGCCTGCCCGGCGAAAGCGCCTTCATTCCCGTGGCCCAGGTGCGCCCCCTGCATCTGGGGCCGCTGCTGCATCTGGCCTTTGCTGCCGCAGCACCATCGGCGGCCACCTCATCCTCGCAACCGCCTGATGCACCGCAAGCACCGTCAGGTTCAGAGGGATTTGCTGCGCCGTCTGCAGCTTCTGCTGCATCATCTTTAGCTGCGTCAGGTTTTTCGACGCTTGAAATACCGCCATCCGTACCCATCACTGGCAGGGAACCATCCTCGTCCACCGATGAGGGACCCCAGCCGTTATTGGACGATTCTTCCGGTGGCCCGGCCCCGGAAATCAGCCTGCGGCATGGCAGTTGCCTGCTCTGGCTGAATCGCCTGCCTGATGCCGATGCCGCAGCTCTGCGTCGCTGGCTGCTCTGGCGCCAGCGGGGCGGTGAATGATCCGTTTCCCTTCAGGCGGAGTGCGCAGCCGTGCACTCCGTCAATGACTGTTTTTTCGAGGTGTCTTGATTGATGAATACTCCGATCGTTCCGGGCCACCCCCAGGCTCGAAGCTCCCGGCGCAGTGCCCCGATGCTGGCTTCCACGCTCAGCGGTTGCGCGCTGGCCGTCGCAGCCCTGTTCGCACCCGTCGCCCTGATGCAACCGACGCCTGCCGTGGCTCAGAGCGCTGCGCGCCAGCTGCCGGACTTTACCGGGCTGGTGGAGCAGGTCGGTGGTGCCGTCGTCAACATCCGCACCACCGAGCGTCCCAATCCGCGCGAGCAGCAGGGCGGACTGCCGCCCGAGCTGATGGACCCGAACGATCCGTTCTACGAGTTCTTCCGTCGCTTCTTCCCGCCGGGCACCGTTCCCAACATGCCCAACGGCCGGCAGCAGCAGGTGCCGCCCGGCAGCAATCAGGAAATCCCCCGGGGTCTGGGTTCCGGCTTCATCATTTCCGATGATGGCTACCTGCTCACCAACCACCACGTTGTCGACGGTGCCGACGAGATCTACGTCACGCTCACCGACAAACGCGAGTTCAAGGCAAAGCTGATCGGCTCGGACAAGAACACCGATGTGGCGCTCATCAAGATCGACGCCGGCAACCTGCCCGTGCTGAAGATCGGTGATCCCAACAAGCTGCGCGTCGGCGAGTGGGTGCTGGCCATCGGTTCGCCCTTCGGTCTCGACAGCACGGTCACGGCCGGCATCGTCTCGGCCAAGGCCCGCGAAACCGGCGACTATCTGCCCTTCATCCAGACCGACGTGGCAGTCAATCCGGGCAACTCGGGCGGTCCGCTCATCAACATGGACGGCCAGGTCATCGGCATCAATTCCCAGATCTACAGCCGTACCGGCGGCTTCATGGGCATTTCCTTCGCCATCCCCATCGACGAGGCGATGCGGGTGTCCGACCAGCTCAAATCCAATGGCCATGTCGTGCGCGGCCGCATCGGGGTGGCCATCACCGAGGTCAGCAAGGACATCGCTGAGCCCCTGGGTCTTGAGAAGGCCGTTGGTGCCCAGGTCAGCAGCGTCGAGGCCAATGGCCCCGCCGCCCGTGCCGGTCTGAAGCCCGGCGACATCATCCTGCGCTTCAACGATCAGCCCATCGAGCGTTCCAGCGATCTGCCCCGCATCGTCGGCAACACCAAGCCGGGCACCAAGGTATCGGTGCAGGTCTGGCGTGAGGGCGGTGCCCGCGACATCGACGTGGTCGTCGGCGAAATGCCCACCGGCAACGACAAGGGCAAGCGCGGCCTCAAGTCGCAGCCGCAGGCACCCGCACGTTCCAACTGGCTGGGCATCAGCGCCGACGAGCTGAACGCCGAGCAGCGCGAAAGCCAGGACGTGCCCAAGGGCGGTGTCATCGTCCGCTCGCTCGATCCCAACGGGGTGGCGGCCCGCTCGGGCCTGCGCGAGGGCGACGTGTTGCTCCAGATCAACAGCCAGTCGATCAACTCGGCCAGCCAGTTCGAGAGCCTCGTCGGCAAGCTCGACCGCAAGCGCACGCTGGTTCTGCTGGTGCGTCGCGGCGGCGAAACCTCCTACGTGCCGATCCGTCCCTGATCGGCTCCGGGGCAGGGCGGGCAGGTTCCGCCTTGCCCCGTGTCACCCCTCCGGCCTTCCTTCAGCAAAAAAGCGTGCTGTCTGCCTTGCAAGTGCCGCGCAGCCTCTACAATAGGCGCTTTCGTCCGGCACCGGATTCCCCAGAACCCATCGCATGCAGCACATCCGCAATTTCTCCATCATCGCCCACATCGACCACGGCAAATCCACCCTGGCCGATCGACTGATCCAGCGTCTCGGCGGCCTGTCCGAGCGCGAGATGGACAGCCAGGTGCTCGATTCGATGGATCTGGAACGCGAGCGCGGCATCACCATCAAGGCGCAGACGGCCTCGCTGGTCTACAAGGCCGAGGACGGCACCGAATACCAGTTCAACCTGATCGACACCCCGGGACACGTCGACTTCTCCTACGAAGTCAGCCGTTCGCTCTCGGCGTGTGAAGGTGCCTTGCTGGTGGTCGATGCCTCCCAGGGCGTCGAGGCCCAGACGGTGGCCAACTGCTACACCGCCATCGACCTGGGCGTCGAGGTGCTGCCGGTCCTCAACAAGATGGATCTGCCCTCGGCCGATCCCGACAACGCCCGCGCCGAGATCGAGGATGTGATCGGCATCGACGCGACCGACGCCATTCCCGCCAGTGCCAAGACCGGCATGGGGCTCGACGAGATCATCAAGGCCATCGTCGACAAGGTGCCGCCACCGAAGGGCGACCCGGACGCACCGCTGCAGGCGCTCATCATCGACTCCTGGTTCGACAACTATGTCGGCGTCGTCATGCTGGTGCGCGTCGTCAACGGCACGCTCAAGGTCAAGGACC
>JAUNHU010000198.1 GCA_030523825.1 Lautropia sp.
GTCATCGTGCTGCTGGCCTGCCTGTCCACTGCAGTGGGTCTCATCATCGCCTGCTCGGAATACTTCGAACGTCTGCTGCCCCGTGTGTCCTATCGCGTGTGGGTCACGCTGTTCACGCTGGTGTCCTTCGGCTTTGCCAACGTGGGCCTCAGCACCATCATCAAGCTCTCCGTGCCTGCGCTGATGCTGCTTTACCCGCTGACGATGGCACTGGTTGCGCTGGCCTTTCTGCACCGGCTCTTTGGCGGCCGGCGTATCGTCTATGCCTGCACCATTGCAGGCACGGCCATCATCGCGCTCTTTGACGGCTGGAAGACCTTCAGTGGTGTGGAAGATGGCGCGGCGCGCGAGCTGCATCTTTTCCTGGAGCAGTATCTGCCTCTCTACCCGGTGGGCCTTGGCTGGGTGGTGCCTTCCATCGTCGGCTTCTGCATTGGCCTGCTGCTGTCAAAGAGTCTGCCAGACCGCACCCGGTCACTGGGTGCCTGACGAGCGTCCTGCCGCCCGTGCCCAGCAGCTTTCCTTGTGTCGCCCCGCCGTGGCCCATCCCTGGATTTGCGCCTGAAAATCCCCGCAATTTTGCGCTTTCATTGCGGACACGATCATGAGCAAAGCCATTGGCCTCACCGCTGTTTCCCTCATCGCCCTGGGGGGTGCCTATACCGGCGGAAGCTGGTGGCTGGGGCAGGAAGTCGAGCGGCAGTACAACGCACACATCGACCAGCTTGTCGCCGAATATGGCTTCGACAAGGTGAAGGTGCAGTCCCGCCAGTATGAGCGTGGCGTTTTCGGTGCCAAGGCAGATCTCGTGCTGGCAGTGACGCTGCCCAGGCCGAAGCCCCGGGTGAGCGAGGAAGAAGCGTCCGATGAGGAGGCTGCGCCGCAGGCAGTGGCCGAGTCGTCGAAGAAGGGCAGTGCAAAATCAGCGAAGGCCGACAGGGCGGAGAAAGCGCGTGCCGGCAATGCTGAATCGCGCAAGCGCGTGGCACTGGCCGAACGCGATGCTGGCAAGGGCGCCAGCAAGACCGCGCTGAACGCCGGGCAGAAAGGTGCTGCCCCCGCAGCTCCTGCTGCCACCGACAACGCCCCGCAGAAGGAAGAACCGCCGATCGTGCTGCACGTGCATCTGAAGCACGACATCACCCACGGCCCGCTGGCGGGAGGCAAGATTGCTGCCGCAAAGTTCGTGACCACGCTCGATCACGTCGACGGGTTGCCGATGGATGAGGAAATGCGCCAGTTGACGGCGAACCTGCATGCGCCGGTGCTGACGACGGTGCATGGCTTCAACAAGAGCCTGAGCGGCAACGTGATGCTGCCGGCGGGCGAAATTCGTGACGCGAAGTCGGCGCACAATCATCTGCGGTGGCAGAAGCTGGATTATGGCTTCGACCTGAACGCCGACAGGACGCGCCTGGGCGGAACCTTCAACTGGCCGCTGGTGTCGATGTCGATTGCCGACAGGCAGCAGGAAGACGGAACGGGCGGGCAGGGCATCGTCATGGAGATGCGTGGCTCCAGTGGTGCCTACGACATGACGCTGAACCGCAACCTGTGGCTGATGAGTCCCGGCCGCTATGACGGCAAGATGGATCTCCTCGACGTGCAGCTCGTGAAGCAGGGGGCATCGCCGTCCCGCCTGTTCTCGATGCACAACGTCACGATGGAAGGCCGCAACCGTCAGGAAGGCAATCTGCTGAGCGGCCAGCAAAAGCTGAGCGGCAGGGCAACCATCGTCGACATGCCGCTGGAAAACATCAGTGTCGAAGGCAAGGTGTCCCGCATCGACGCCAATGTTCTGGCCGAGATGCAGAAACTCGTACTGAGCCTGATGCAGAACCCCGAAGCGGCCAGCGACGTGAAGGACATCGAGCCCGACCTTTTGGACATGATGGGCAGGCTGCTGGCTGCGCGCCCGGAAATCAGCGAAACCATTTCCGTGAAGATGGCGGGCAAGACGGGCGAGCTGAAATATGCGGTATCGCTGAAGGAGTCTGCTGCCGAGCAGATGGATGTTTCGATGGAACAGCGCTTTGGCAGTGCCACCGTTGCCGATGCCAGTCTGCGCCTGCCGAAGGCATGGGCGTCCATCATCGCTGACGTGGTCAATCGTCCCGATTTCACCAAGGAGTCGCTCAGCATCCTTGCCGACAGCTTTGCCCAGCAGGGCTTCATCAAGTCGGATGACGAAGCCTGGGAAGCCACCGCACGCTTCGAGGACGGTGGCGTGTCACTCAACGGCAAGCGGATGTTCTGATCTAGAGTCTCTGCAATCGCTTCAGAGCCTCGCGCAGCGTGTCGTCGCGTTTGGCAAAGCAGAAACGCACCACGCCCTGATCGAAACCGTCGCCATAGAAGGCCGAGGTCGGAATGGCGGCCACGCCAATTTCGGTGGTCAGCCATTCGCAGAATTCGGCTTCAGACTGCTGGCTGATGGCAGAAATGTCCACCGTCTGAAAGTACGTGCCCTGGCTGGGCAGCAGGCGAAAGCGGGTGTTGCCCAGCCCTTCGCGGAAGAAATCGCGTTTCTTCTGATAGAAGGCAGGAAGGTTCAGATAGGGGGCCGGGTCTTGCAGGTATTGCGCCAGCCCCACCTGCATTGGCGTGTTTACGGTGAACACGTTGAACTGATGGATCTTGCGAAACTCCGCCATCAGCGGTGCAGGTGCCACCACGCTGCCCACCTTCCAGCCCGTCACGTGAAAGGTCTTGCCAAAGCTGGACACGATGAAGGCACGGGCAGCAAGACCTGCAAAGCGTGCCGTACTCTGATGTGGCTGCCCATCGAACACCATGTGTTCATACACTTCATCGCTGAGCAACAGCACGCTGGTGGGGGCCAGCAGTTCCTGCAATTGCCGCATCTGCGCATCCGACCAGATCGTGCCGGTGGGGTTGTGCGGTGAATTGATGATGAGCAGCCGGGTGCGCGCCGTGATGGCTTGGCCGATGCGGTTGAAATCCGGCGCAAAGCTGCCGGGTGTGAGTGGCACGCGCACGGGAACGCCACCTGCCATGCGGATGGCAGGCACATAGCTGTCATAGCAGGGGTCGAGCACGATGACTTCATCCCCCGGCTGCACCACAGCCAGAATCGCGGTGAGCAACGCCTGCGTGGCACCCGCCGTGATGGTCACTTCCGCATCGGCATCATAGTGGCGTCCGTAAAGCCGTTCGGTCTTGTCGGCCACCGCCTTTCGCAGCGTCGGCATGCCAGCCATCGGCGGATACTGGTTGTGGCCGGCACGCATCGCGCCATTTACCGCATCCAGCAATGCCGGGTCGCAATCAAAGTCTGGAAAGCCCTGTCCCAGATTGACGGCCCGATGCTGCACGGCCAGTGCCGACATCGTGGTGAAGATGGTGGTGCCCACATCGGGCAG
>JAUNHU010000199.1 GCA_030523825.1 Lautropia sp.
CGCCGAATCCGGAGCCGTGGTCTGGCAGCGTTCTCCTCCACTTGAAGCCATCGAGGACTCCGCCGTGCAGGCACCCTGCCTTGTACGCCCCTGAAGGGGCTTTCGCGGGAACGAATCAGTTCATGACACGCGCAACCCCCACCCGGTGCAAAATAGCGGGAAACCACACGGGAACCCACCATGAGCAAACTGGATCTGCACGACATCCGACAGGACTACAGCAAACAGGCACTTTCCGAGACCGATTGCGCCGACCATCCGCTGACGCAGTTCCGGAAATGGCTGAATGCTGCCATGCACGCCGAGGTGCACGAGCCTACCGCCATGAACGTGGCCACCGTCGATGAGCACGGCCACCCCAACGCCCGCATCGTTTTGCTCAAGGAAGTGAATGACGACGGTTTTGTCTTCTTCACCAACTACCAGAGCCGCAAGGGCCGCGCCATTGCGCACCACCCCCATGTGGCCCTCACCTTCTTCTGGCCCGAACTGGAACGTCAGGTACGCATCGAGGGTAGCATCAGGCAACTGCCCGAAGCCGAGTCCGACGCCTATTTCGAGACACGCCCCTACACCAGCCGCATCGGTGCCTGGGCCAGCCACCAGAGCGAAGTGCTCAGCAGCAAGGCCGACCTGATGGCACGCGCCGCGCTGGTCGGCGCCCGCCACCCGCTGCATGTTCCGCGCCCGCCACACTGGGGCGGCTATGTCGTCATTCCCCGCCTGGTGGAATTCTGGCAAGGGCGCCCCAGCCGCCTGCACGACCGCATCCAATACCGGCTGGACAATGGCAACTGGGTGCGCGAGCGGTTGTCGCCGTGACTGACCATCTTGCCTAAGCCACCCTGCCATGCAGGCAAACACCGGAACCATCGCTCGCCCCATACTGTGACCGTAGCTGTCTGTTCCACATACCGTCACAGCAAGCCGAGCGATAATGATGAGTTTCCTCGCCCCTCCCCGATGCTTCGACCTTTCTGAAAGCAGCACCATGATCAAGCCTGTCCGAAGCCAATCCCAGCTGACCCGCATCAAGCTGCAAGGCTACAAATCCATTGCCAATGACGAGCTGAACCTGGGCCGCCTGAACGTTCTCATCGGCGCCAACGGTGCCGGCAAATCCAACCTGATCGGCTTCTTCCGGCTCATCAGCGACATGCTGAATCAACAGCTTCAGAAACATGTGGGCCTCGCCGGCGGCCCGGACGCCCTGCTGCACTTCGGTCGGAAGAAGACTGAGGAACTGACCGCAGAGCTGTACTTCGGGAACAACGGCTACAAGTTCAATCTGGTGCCCACCGGCGACAACCGGATGATGTTTGCGCGCGAGAGCCTTTGGTGGAACATGACAGGTGACTTTCATCCACAATCCGGCCATTTTGAAACCGTGTTCGATGAAAAGGGGCGATATAGTGCCGTCTGGGAATACGTCGTACCCTCCATGCGCAGCTGGCGCCTCTATCATTTTCATGACACCAGCAAAAGTGCCGGGGTGAAACAGGTTCACAACATCAACGACAACGAATATCTGCGCGAAGATGCCCGCAACCTTGCCGCTTTCCTCCTTCGGCTCCGGCACCAGCACCCTGAGCACTATCAGCGTATCGTCCGCAGCATCCGCCTCGTCGCTCCCTTCTTTGGCGACTTCATCCTGCGCCCCACGGTTCACAATGCAGACAGAATCCAGCTGGAATGGCACGAGCAGGACCAGGACGAGCCGTTCAACGCCAGCGCTCTCTCCGACGGCACGCTGCGCTTCATCTGTCTGGCAACCGTTCTGCAACAACCCGAACCGTTCACCCCCGATACGATGCTGATCGACGAACCAGAACTCGGTCTGCACCCATTCGCCATCAAGGTATTGGCTGGACTGATGAAATCTGCTGCTGAATCCCACCAGCTCATCGTTTCCACACAGTCCGTCGAACTCGTCAACGAATTCGATCTGGATGACGTGATCGTGGTCGACAAACGGAATGGCGCCACCAGCTTCAACCGGCCTGATGCAAGCAGCTACACGGAATGGCTGGATGACTATACGCTCGGCGAACTCTGGAAGAAAAACCTTCTTGGGGGGAGGCCCAGCCGATGATCCGCATCAGACTGCTGGTGGAAGGACAAACGGAAGAAACCTTCGTCAAGGAATTGCTCACCCCGCATTACGCAACACAGGGCATCTTTCTCGAAGCCATCATCGTCCGCACCAGCCACGGCCACAAGGGCGGTGTCGTCAGCTACGGCAAGATCAAGCCGCAGATCCAGCGGCTTTGCAGGCAAGACCCGCACGCCTGGGTCAGTACCCTCTTTGATCTATACGCATTGCCGCAAGACTTTCCCGGCAAGACCGACCCTGTCTGTGCCCAACAAAAGGATGGCGCCAGCAAGGCATCCTTCCTCGAAGAGACGCTCGCCCGAGACATCGACCAGACCAACTTCATCCCTAACCTGATCGTGCACGAATTCGAGGCCCTTCTGTTCTCCAACCCGGATGCCTTCAGAATCTGGCTGGACGACGACAGCCATGTGGAACGACTGCTCGACAGCACCCGTGACATGGCTCCGGAAGACATCAACGATTCGCCCGAAACAGCCCCATCCAAGCGTATCCTCGGCGCCATGAACACCTACCAGAAAGCGCTGCATGGACCCCTGATCGCCCTCGACATCGGACTGCACACCATCCGGAGCAAATGTCCACATTTCGATGCCTGGCTCCTTCGGCTCGAATCCCTCGGATCACACAAATAGGCGGGGCACTAAAAAAACCATTGCACGCCCTATCGCAGAGCACGATGCGCATCAAGCCGCGCAACTTTCTGGCATCAGCAAATACCCGATCAAAGAGACAAGAGAAAAGCCTGGCGGTGATGCGACGCTTCGGACTGATCAAACAGTGCGGCCCAGCCCTTCCAGAAACGCCTGGCGTTTTTCAGGCGTGGATTTGCCGATTCGGCCGAAATTGATCCATTTGCCACGCGGTACACCCACTCCTTTCAGCGTGTGCCCGATCAGTGCTTTCTGGATGACATCACCACAGAAGAACTTCAGATAGAAGCGCGGGGCAGCCGAAGTCGTGATGACGATGGCCTCACGGATGTTGGTCAGCCGCCCTTCAAGCAACCCCGTCCGGGGGTTCTCCACATAGGTCAGGGTCTTCAGGAACACCTTGTCGAGAAATCCCTTCACGATGGCCGGCATGTCGGCCCACCAGATCGGGAAAATGAAGATCAGACGCTCGGTCTCCTTCAGCGTCTGCTGATAGGACAGCACCTGCGGATCGAGTGCCTGCCCCTTGTTGAACAGGGCCAGCTCATCCACCGAATACACCGGGTTGAACCCATCTGCATGCAGATCGAGCAGGCGGTATTCCTG
>JAUNHU010000200.1 GCA_030523825.1 Lautropia sp.
GCCAGTCGATGAGGGCGATGAAGGCCGGAAAGCTGGCAAAGCCCAGCGTGGCCATTGCCACGCCACCAATCTTGACGGCAAGAAAGAAGGTGATCCAGTGTGCAGCCAGCATCAGCCCGCTACAGAACAGGGCCATCGCCTTGCGACCATCCAGCCCCCGCAGGAACGGGCGCTTCATCCACTGCGCCAGCACCAGCAGCGTGAGCACCGCAAAGCCCGCCCTGCCCGCCGTGATGGCCCAGGCGTCGGCACGAATGAACGCACCCAGCAGCGCCGTCATGCCAAAGAGGATGGCTACGATGTGGGCGGAGATGAGAGCGCTGCGATGACTGACAGAGGACAGATGCTGCATGAAAGACACCGGAACGGACGCGCAGTTGCCAAAAGCGTCTGATGGACTTGTTCGACCCCGCGAAAGCCCCGCACGCGGGGCCATCCGGGCGCAATCAGCGTGCGTGAAAGCTCACCTTCCGGCCTTCGACCGGATAGGCAGGATCGGTGTAGGCGTGCGTGGACGCATGGCCCGGCGCCACCAGCGAATCGACGAAGGCTTCGTCCTCGGCGCTGAGCCGCAGGTCGAGCGCGGGCAGATAGGCATCCCACTGCGCCTGCGTGCGCGGGCCGGCAATGGCGGCACTGACCAGACGGTTGCGCAGCACCCAGGCCAGTGCAAAGGCCACCGGCGTGGTGCCCCGCTGGCGGGCGTGCTCGACGATGCGCTGGGCAATCTGCAAGGATTCGGCCCGCCATTCGGTCTGGTGCAGGCGCTCGTCACCACGGGCGGCACGGCTGTCGGCGGGAGGCGCGGTCTGGATGTCGGCATCGTATTTGCCGGTGAGCACGCCACGCGCCAGCGGGCTGTACGAGACGACGCCCAGCCCGTTGAAGCCCGCAGCCGGCAGCTGCTCGACTTCGGCCTTGCGGTCCATGATGTTGTAGAGCGGCTGGCTGGCAATCGGCCGGTCGATGCCAAGCTGGTCGGCCAGCCGGGCGACCTCGGCAATGCGCCAGCCGTGAAAGTTCGACACGCCGAAGTAGCGGATCTTGCCCTGGCGGATGAGGTCGGCCACTGCACGCACGCTTTCATCGAGCGGCGCATCGGGTATGGGCCGGTGGAAGTACAGCAGGTCGATGTAATCGGTGCCCAGCCGCTTCAGGCTGTCTTCGACGGCCCTGAAGATCCATTTGCGCGACAGGCCGCGCTGGTTGGGGCCTGCATCGGCGCTGAGGGGGTTGGCACATTTGGTGGCCAGCACCCAGCGATCACGGTCTGCGGCAATGGCGCGGCCAACGATTTCTTCCGAGCGTCCCTCGTTGTAGCGATCTGCGGTGTCGATGAAGTTGATGCCCTGATCGGCAGCGCTGGCGATGATGCGCCGGGAGGTGGACTCGTCGGTCTGGCCACCGAACATCATGCTGCCAAGACACAGCGGAGAAACCTTCAGCGCACTGCGGCCGAGAGAACGATATTGCATGGGGGTCTCCCTGATGTTTTCATGACCACGGGAAGACCCTGCGCCGGAGGGTGCTGCATGCCAACACGAACGTGGCGGAGCCTGTGCGGCGGGCGCGGAGCGTGCCGATACGGGGAAGCAACCCAAGGCGGGAAAGGCCCCCGGGGCGGTGCCTGCACGATGGCACGAAGAAAAGGATGGAGCGGGTGAAGGGAATCGAACCCTCGTATGAAGCTTGGGAAGCTGCCGTTCTACCATTGAACTACACCCGCGCTGGGCGCATTGTACGCGCATTCGGGACGGCATGGGCAAGCGGCGTTATCCTTCGTCACCTTCACCGCCACATGAACACTACCGTGCAGAACACCTTCCCCTGGCGCGCCGTGCTGGCGCTGCTGGGTGCCATGCTGGCGCTGGCCGTGGGCACCTCATTGGCAAAGCAGCTTTTTCCGGTCATCGGCGCCGAAGGCACCACGCTGCTGCGGGTGGGCTTTTCGGCGCTGGTGATGCTGCAGATCTGGCGCCCGTGGCGCCGGCCCCTGGCCCGGCAGGATGCCTGGCACATTGCCCGCTACGGCGCCGCCCTGGCGCTGATGAACCTGCTGTTCTACATGGCGCTGCGCACCATTCCCTTCGGGATTGCGGTTGCCATCGAGTTCTGCGGGCCGCTGGCGGTGGCAGTGTATTCGTCGCGGCAGCGACTCGACCTGGTGTGGGTGGGGCTGGCGATTGCCGGCCTGCTGATGCTGCTGCCCCTGCCCTCCAGTCCGGCTGCTGCGCTCGACCCGGTGGGGGTGCTGTATGCCGTGGGCGCGGCCATCTGCTGGGCGGCCTACATCATCTATGGTCGTCGCACCCGGCATCTGCATACCGGCCAGGTGCTGTCACTGGGCGTGACGGTGGGCGCACTGGTGATTGCCCCCGTCGGCCTGGGCCATGCCGGCGCCACGCTGTTCACCCCGGAGGTGCTGGGGCTCGGACTGGTGGTGGCACTCATCTCCAGCGCCACGCCGACCTTCCTGGAGATGAAGGCACTGCGGCAGCTTCGTCCCGAAACCTACGGGGTGATGACGAGCCTGGAACCGGCGATTGCGGCCGTGGTGGCTTTCGTGGCGCTGGACGAGCACCTGACGGCCCTGCAATGGGGTGCCATCGGCTGCACGATGCTGGCCGCGATGGGCAGTGCGCTGACGGCAAACCGCGGCCCGGCCCCGGTGCCTCCCGAAGCGCATGACACCTGATTTCAAGGGTCTGGCGAGAGGCGGGAGTGATAAACTGGCCCGTTGGTCATCAAGACCTCTCCTCCCTCCTTCTCCCCCTCCTGCCTGTTCCCGATGAACGCCCTTTTCAGCTGGTTTGAACGTCGCATCAACCCCTACCCCGACCAGATGATGCCCGTGCCGGGCAACAGCCTGTGGTCCTTCGTCAGCTCCTGCCTGATCGGAACCCGGCGCTGGCTGGCACTGCTGGTGCTGCTGGTGGCCCTGGTGGGGGTGCTGGAAGCCCTGCTCTTTCAGTGGATGGGCTTCGTGGTGGACTGGATCAACAAGTACACGCCCGAAACCCTGCTGGCCGAGAAAGGCTGGGCCATGACGGCGATGATCGTGGTGATGGCGCTGAGCCCGCTGCTGATCCTGATGAGTTCGGCGGTGCGCTTTCAGTCGCTGCAGGGCGTTCTGCCGATGCGGATGCGCTGGCGCTTTCACCGGCTGATGATGAGCCAGAGCCTGGCTTTCTATCAGGACGAATTCGCCGGGCGCGTGTCGGCCAAGGTGATGCAGAGTGCGCTGGCAGTGCGCGATGCCGTCATGACCTGTGCCGACATGATCACCTACATCCTCGTCTATTTCGTGACGGGATCGGTGGTGCTGTGGCAGTTCGATG
>JAUNHU010000201.1 GCA_030523825.1 Lautropia sp.
TTGAAGGGGCACGTTGTTGTCGTTCATCAGTTTCCCGGCAGTGTGCTGGCCGCTGTAACCGGACCATCCGGATTTACAGTGGCAAGCAGACTTTCACATGGGGGTTGTGACACAGAATACAAGAATACGTTGAACCACCAGAACAATGACATGAAACCGTATAAGGCGTTCTGAATTGTCCCTGACTGGATGAGTGGCCATCGCCATCCGTCGCAAGGCCAGCTGCTGTCGAGATGCAACCGAAATCCGCCTGACGCCGGATGATTTTCCGATGAGCGGCGCGCTGACATGACACCTGTTCAGGCGCTGCTGCGCTATTGAAGCATGCCGTGGCAAGGCTGTGTCCGTATCCCGGCGAGACACATGGGATGTTGCGAAAATGCCATTGGACAACTGGTGAAAAGGGGCGTCTGAACGCCCCCCTTTATGCCGGCATGGCTGACCGAACTAAGCTCAATAACCCTGCAAGCCACTGCACAGGAGCCACACATGGGCACCATCGCTGAACATCCCGGCCTTTCCACACTCGCCGGCAGCCCGAAAGAAGTCCACGCGCAGCCTGGTACATCTGGGGCCGGGCGTCCTGCGCTTTTGCCGCGCTGCGTTGCCAATATTTTCGAGGGAACGGAATTCCCCCGGATGAATCCCCGGGCCGATGGCGGACAGACAAGGTGACAGACCGCTTCCTGACACGGGTTCATCGGGGAGGCGCTGCCCCCCATTGTCCCGTGCAGGCACGGGGGCATGGGGGCGTGCCGCCAGTTCAGGCGCTGTCGCCGCCCGACACCTTCGGCGTTTCGCTGTAGATCAGGATCGGCTTGCTGCTGCCGTCGATGACGTTCTCGTCGACGACCACCTTCTCGACGTTCTTCAGCCCCGGCAGCTCGTACATGATGTCCATCAGCGCGGCTTCGAGGATGGAGCGCAGACCACGGGCACCGGCCTTGCGGCGCAGTGCCTGGCGGGCGATGGCCTTCAGGGCTCCCGGCCGAACGTCCAGTTCCACGTCTTCCATCGAGAACAGCTTCTGGTATTGCTTGACCAGTGCGTTCTTCGGCTCGGTCAGGATGCGGACCAGCGTCTGCTCGTCCAGCTCGTCGAGCGATGCCTGCACCGGCAGGCGGCCCACCAGTTCGGGAATGAGGCCGAACTTGATGAGGTCGTCGGGTTCGATGTCCTTGAACAGCTCGGAGAGCGTGCGCTCGGAGGCACCCTTCACCTCGGCACCGAAGCCGATGCCGGAGCGCTCGGATCGGTCGCGGATCACCTTTTCCATGCCATCGAAGGCGCCGCCACAGATGAACAGGATGTTGGTGGTGTCGACCTGCACGAAATCCTGGTTGGGGTGCTTGCGCCCGCCCTGTGGCGGAATGGACGCCATCGTACCCTCGATGAGCTTGAGCAGTGCCTGCTGCACGCCCTCGCCCGACACGTCGCGGGTAATGGAGGGGTTGTCGGCCTTGCGCGAGATCTTGTCGATCTCGTCGATGTAGATGATGCCGGTCTGGGCCTTCTCGACTTCGTAGTTGCAGGCTGCCAGCAGCTTCTGGATGATGCTTTCGACATCCTCGCCCACGTAGCCGGCTTCGGTCAGCGTGGTGGCATCGGCCATCACGAAGGGCACGTTCAGCAGGCGCGCGAGGGTCTGGGCCAGCAGCGTCTTGCCCGAACCGGTGGGGCCGACCAGCAGGATGTTGCTCTTGCTGAGTTCGACATCATCCTTGTCCCTGCCCTTGTGGCGCAGGCGCTTGTAGTGGTTGTAGACGGCCACCGACAGGATGCGCTTGGCCTTCTGCTGGCCGATCACGTACTGATCGAGGATGGCGGCGATTTCGGATGGGATCGGCAGGCTGTCCGAACTGCTGCCGGTGGTGCCTTCGGCCTCGACTTCGTCACGGATGATTTCGTTGCAGAGGTCGATGCACTCGTCGCAGATGTAGACCGACGGGCCGGCGATCAGCTTGCGGGTTTCCTGCTGGCCTTTGCCGCAGAACGAGCAGTAGAGCTGCTTGTCGTTGGATCCTGATTTCTCGGACATGGGAAAAACATTTCTCCGGGCATGAGGGGGCATCATCGGGCTCAGCATGATGCTGGCCCGGATGATGGTGCAAGTGCGCGCACCTGCCACCGGTGGACACGGTGTCGGCCGTGATGCGTGGCAGGCCCAGGCGGGTGCGTGCGCCCTGCCCGCTTCGTTACTGGCTATCGGCCTTCGCGGGCTCGCCCCGGTTGGCCATGACCTTGTCGATCAGGCCATAGGCGAGTGCGTCGTCGGCCGACATGAAATTGTCGCGTTCGGTGTCGCGCTCGATGGTTTCGAGCGGCTGGCCGGTGCGATCGGCGAGGATCTGGTTCAGGCGCTTGCGGAGATAGATGATCTCCTTGGCGTGAATCTCGATGTCGGACGCCTGACCCTGGGCGCCGCCCGAGGGCTGGTGAATCATGATGCGCGAGTTGGGCAGCGAGAAACGCTTGCCCTTCTGGCCGGCGGCCAGCAGGAAGGCGCCCATGCTGGCGGCAAAGCCGATGCACAGCGTGGACACGTCCGGCTTGATGAACTGCATCGTGTCGAAGATGCCCAGCCCCGCCGACACCGATCCCCCGGGAGAATTGATGTAGAAGTGGATGTCCTTGTCAGGATTCTCGCTTTCAAGGTAGAGCATCTGCGCCACGGCCAGATTGGCAGACTGGTCCATGACCGGCCCGACCAGGAAGACGACACGCTCGCGCAGCAGGCGCGAATAGATGTCGTAGGCGCGCTCGCCCCGACCGCTCTGCTCGATGACGATCGGAACCATGCCCAGCCCCTGCGGCGTCTGGGCGATGGCCTGCGGTGCAAAGGGGTCGGTGGCCTGGGCCAGGTGCAGGTTGACCTGATCTTCCACCAGGCTGTTGAAACTCATGTCGGCTTCCTCGAAATGAAGACGTGATGGTTGGCTTGTGCGGGTGTGGTCTGCGGGTGTGCAGCCTTGCAGGCGTCAGGGGCATCCGGCATGCTGCCCATCGGGGGCCGCGATGGTGACCACCTCGTTGCCTGCAATACGCCGGTCCGGCGTGTGCGGCCACGGCCTGCCGCCCCCTGGGGGAGGCGGCGGACGACGGTATTTCCTGAATCAGGCGACGCCTTTCATCAGGTTGTCGAAGGTGAGCGGGTGGTCGGTGACCTTGGCTTTCGACAGGAACCAGTCAACCACGTTCTGCTCGACGACCAGCGCCTCGACCTCGGCCAGACGCTCGCGGTCGCTGAAGTACCAGCGGATGACTTCGGCCGGGTTCTCGTAGGTGGAGGCGAAGACCTCGATCTGCTTGCGGATCTGCTCGGGCTTGG
>JAUNHU010000047.1 GCA_030523825.1 Lautropia sp.
CCGGCGCACGAGCGCTCGCTGCTGTGGTCCGACCCGGTGCTGGGCATCGAGTGGCCGCTGGAGCAGGTGGGCGGGCTGGATGCCATTCTGGTGTCCGACAAGGACAAGATCGGCAAGCCGCTGGCCGAAGCCGAAGTCTATGCCTGAGCGCACGCTGGCGTGCTGAGCTTTCCTTACGGAAGAAGATTGCAATGAAATTCGTTGTGACAGGAACCACCGGACAGGTGGGCTGGGAACTGGTGCGCGCCCTGCAGCCGCTGGGTGAGGTGGTGCCGGTTTCCATCGACGACCTGGACCTGACCGATGCCGAGGCAACCCGTGCGCTGCTCGACCGGGTACGTCCCGATGTGGTGGTGAACCCGGCAGCCCATACCGCCGTGGACAAGGCCGAATCCGAGCCCGAGCAGACGGCGCTGGCCCGCGTGCTGAACGTGGATGTGCCGGGTGTGCTGGCCGAGTGGTGCAAGGCCAATGATGCGCTGCTGGTGCATTACTCCACCGACTATGTCTTCAACGGCGAGGGCACGCGCCCCTGGCGGGAAGACGACGCCACGGCGCCGCTGAATGTGTACGGCCAGACAAAGCTGGACGGCGAGCTGGCCATTCAGCGCTCGGGTTGCGCCCACCTGATCCTGCGCACCTGCTGGGTGTATTCGCTGCACGGTGGCAACTTCCTGAAGACGATGGTGAAGCTGGCGGGCAGCCGCGATCACCTGAAGGTGGTGGCCGACCAGTATGGTGTGCCCACGCCGGCCTCCTTCATTGCCGACGTGACGGCGCAGCTGATCCGTCGTCGTTCCACCGACGCTGCGTTGGCCAACTGGTCGGGTATCCTCAATCTGGCGCCGTCGGGTGAAACCACCTGGCATGGCTATGCCTCGGTGGGGCTTGCTTATCTGCACGAAGCCACCAGGGCTGCGGGCGAAAACGCTGGTGCGCGGCCGCGTCCCGAGTGGCAGGTGCCGCGTCTGCCCACGCTGGAGCCGGTGCCGGCCACCGAGTTCCCGGTGCCCAGCAAGCGGCCCACCAATTCGCGTCTCGATCTCTCCCGCATCGAGCAGGTGTGGGGATTGAAGATGCCTCCGTGGGATGAGCTGCTGAAGACGGTGCTGCGCGACGCCTGAGTGTTGCGTGCCTGAACCTGAAGGGCGGTGCCGGGGTTGGTTCCCGGCGCCGCCCTTTTCTCTTGGGGGGTTAGCTGATGGCCGGGAGGCCCATTGGCGACATCGCGTCGGCAGGAGGGCGAGCCCGGTAGCCAGGGATCGGGTTCCGGGGGCGAGGTTGGGGAGTCAGGCTTCGGGCTGGCAGCAGGCGAAAATGCCGATGGCGTTTTCAGCTGCTGGTGTCGTCGGCGCGCATGGCGGCCAGTGCCTCGGCCATCGACAGCGGGGGCTGCCAGTCGAATTGCCGGCAGAAGGGGCGATGGTCTACTGCCAGCGATCCGGCCAGGCGTTGCCAGGCGCCGTTCTGTCCGGCGGCCTTGGCGACGGCACCCAGCAGGGCAGGGGGAATGGGCAGCAGGCGGGCAGGTTTGCCGTAGGCGCGGGCGATGTTGCGGATGAGACCGGGCGTGGAGACCGGAGCGCCGTCGCTGAGATGAAAGACGCCATTGCCTCCGCCGTGGGGTTCGGCAATCAC
Organism: Lautropia sp.; assembly: GCA_030523825.1. Lineage (GTDB taxonomy): Bacteria > Pseudomonadota > Gammaproteobacteria > Burkholderiales > Burkholderiaceae_E > Lautropia. The sequence goes on from JAUNHU010000047.1 coordinate 1,639, forward strand.
GCGCAGGATGGCGTCGGCCAGGTTGTGGACCGACAGGAAGCTGCGTTCGTTGCGGATGCTGCCCAAGGGCAGCGGCAGGCCGCTGCGGGCCAGTTTCATCAGCGCCGCAAAATTGGCTTTCACGCCCGGCCCGTAGACCAGTGGCGGGCGGATGATGGTGATGTCCATTCCGGGGCGTTGCTGATGCTGCTTCAGCAGGTGGCGCTCGCCCGCCAGCTTGGCGTAGCCGTAGCAGTCTTCGGGGCGGGGCGGGGCGTCGGCCTGCAGCGGCTCTCCGGGTTCGGAGCGTTCGCCGGCCGCCTTGATCGAGCTGAGGAAAATCATCCGCTGCACGCCGGCATCGGCGGCCTCGCGGGCCAGCTGCCGGGTGCCCTGCACGTTCACGCGCCAGAGCTGGCGCCTGGCGCTGCGGTCGGCCCCCAGCGCCACGTGGGCGATGCCGGCCCCATGCACCACCTCCTGTGCGCCGGCCAGAATGGATTTCCAGTCGGCATCACGGCCGAAGCCGGGATGCTCCAGCAGGCTGAGGCGCTGCATCTGGTTGAGGTCGATGGTGTCGGCAATCTTCTTGCGGAAAACCGCCGGTTCGCGGGTGACGGCCCGAACCCGGTGGCCGGCCTTCAGCAGAGACTGGATGAGGGGCAGGCCGATGAACCCGCCTGCTCCGGTGACGACGACATCGGCAGGTGTCTCGTTTGCGCGGGCATGGGCTGCTGTCGGGTTGGTCGTTGTTGTCATCGCAGTAAAATCCTCCATCCAGTTGGCGCTATTGTATTTTGCGCAAACATCCACGTTTGAAAGATCCCGAAAGAATCCATTGCCATGACGAACCGGTCTTTGCCTCCCGCCACCCCGCCGCAGGTGAATCCTGCCATCTTCAAGGCTTATGACGTGCGTGGCATCGTGGCCACCGCGCTTACCGAAGAGGCCGTGTCGGCCATCGGTCTGGTGCTGGGCGCGAAGGCGAGGGCCCAGGGCATCGGCTCGGTGGTCATCGGCCGTGATGGCCGCCTGTCGGGGCCGATGCTGGCCGACGCGCTGGCGGCGGGCCTGTGTGCCGCCGGGGTCGACGTGATCGACATTGGCATGGTGCCCACGCCGCTGGTGTACTTCGCCACGGTGCTCACGGGTTGTGGCACCGGCGTGGCGGTTACGGGCAGCCACAATCCGCCCGAGTACAACGGCCTGAAGATGATGCTGGGTGGTGGCACTCTGCATGGTGCCGACATCCGCGACATCGCCGCGACCATCGCCGATCCGGCGCGTTATGCCGCCTGCCTTGCACCGCAGGCCGGCCAGCGCCGCACGCAGGACATCGTGCCCGACTACATTGCGCGCATCGTGTCCGACGTGAAGCTGGCGCGCCCGCTGAAGGTGGTGGTGGATGCCGGCAACGGGGTGGCCGGGGCCGTGGCACCGGCGCTGCTGCGTGCGCTGGGCATCACCGATCTCACCGAGCTGTATTGCGAGGTGGACGGCAATTTCCCCAACCACCACCCCGATCCGGCCCACCCCGAGAACCTGCAGGACCTGATCCGGGTCGTGAAGGAGAAGGGGGCCGACATCGGCCTGGCCTTCGATGGCGATGGCGACCGGCTGGGTGTGGTCACGCCTTCGGGGCAGATGATCTTCCCCGACCGGCAGATGATGATGTATGCAGAATCCGTGCTGGCGCAGAACCCTGGTGCCACCATCATCTACGACATCAAGTGCACCCGCAATCTTGCATCCTGGATTACGGCGCGTGGTGGCGTGCCGCTGATGTGGAAGACCGGCCACTCGCTGGTGAAGGCCAAGATGAAGGAAACCGGCGCGAAACTGGCCGGCGAGATGAGCGGCCACATTTTCTTCAATGACCGCTGGTATGGCTTCGACGATGGCCTCTACACGGCGGCACGGCTGCTGGAGATTCTCTCGGCCGTGGCTGGTGTGCCCGGCGAGCGTCTCGATGCGCTGCCCGATGCGCCGACCACGCCCGAGCTGCAGATTCCGCTGGCCGAAGGCGAAAATGCTGCTTTTATCGACGCCTTGCAAAAGCATGCAAAATTTGACGGGTCGACCGATGTGATTACCATCGACGGTCTGCGGGTGGAGTATGCTGATGGTTTCGGCCTGATCCGGGCCTCAAACACCACACCGGTGCTGGTGCTTCGCTTCGAGGCCGACACACCCGAGGCGCTGGCCCGCATCCAGGATCAGTTCCGGCAGGCCATCCTGTCGGTTCGTGCCGACGTCAAGATTCCTTTCTGATTCTTTACCATGACCACGCCAGATGCTGCGCCGGATGTCGCGCGTCGTCTCTACAGCTGGGGCTGGCGGTTGAGCACGCCCCTGCTGATGGGCTATCTCCTCTACCGCAGCCTGCGGCAGCCGGAGTATCGCCTGCACTGGGGGGAGCGCTTTGGTCACTGGCGCCGGCCTGCGGCCGGTGATGACATCACCAGCTTCCACAACGGCCTGCTTCGTCCGCTGTGGGTGCATGCCGTGTCGCTGGGCGAGACGGCTGCCGTGCTGCCGCTGCTGCGCCAGTGCGCGGCCACCTGGCCCGAGGTGCCCATCCTGCTCACGCATGGCACGCCCACCGGGCGCAGTACCGGCGAGGCACGGCTGCAGGATCTGCGTGGCCGGCTGGCCCAGAGCTATCTGCCCTACGATGCACCGGGTGCCGTCGAGCGCTTCTTCGAGCACTGGAACCCGGCCATCGGCCTCATCGTCGAAACCGAGGTCTGGCCCAATCTGGTGGCCATTGCCAACCGGCGTGGTGTGCCGATGGTGGCCGTCAATGCGCGCCTGTCACCCAAGTCGCTCGCACGAGGGCTGCGCTTTCGCAGCCTGATCGAGCCCGCGGTGAAGGGCTACTCGATGATCGTTGCCCAGACACAGGATGATGCCGAACGCATCGCCCAGCTCGGCAAGCGCCCCGAGCACGTCACCGGCAACCTCAAGTTCGACCAGCCGGCCGACTTTGTGCTGCAGGCGCGGGGTCGCGGCTGGCGTCGCCGTTTCGGCGATCGGGTGGTGGTGCTGGCCGCCAGCACCCGCGAGGGCGAGGAGGTGCTCATCCTCGAAGGCTGGCGCCAGCTGATGCAGCATCAGGGCCCGGCCCTGCGCTCAGGCGGCCGCGACGCGCCCCTGCTCATCATCGTGCCCCGGCACCCCAACCGTTTCGAGACGGTGGCGCGCCTCATCACCCGCTACACCGGCAAGCCGCCGCTGCACCGCGATGCACTCGATGATCCCAACGTGGATTTTTCGGACTGCGGGGTGCTGCTGGGCGACTCGATGGGCGAGATGCAGGCGTGGTATGCCTGTGCCGATGTCACCGTCATGGGCGGCTCGCTGCTGCCCTTCGGCTCGCAGAACCTGATCGAGGCCAGTGCCGCCGGTTGCCCGGTGGTGCTGGGGCCGTCGGTCTACAACTTCCAGCAGGCCGCCGACGCCTCCATCCTGTTCAGCGCCTCCATCCAGGTCAAGAGCCCCCGCGAGGCCATGCCCGTGGCGCTTGCACTGGCCAACGATCCGGCGCGGCGCGCCTCGATGTCGGCCGCTGGTCTGGCCTTTGCCCAGGCTCACCGTGGCTCGCTGGAGCGCACCCTCGATGCACTTTCGCCGTTGCTGGTGAAGGCACTGGGCAAACCGGCCATCCCGCTCGTCACGACCCCACCACCGCCGCAGCCTGCTGCCGGGCACTGACCGGGTGCAGCCGGAACGGCAGCTATCGTTGCCGGTTTGCAGGCGTTTCCGTTTCCGTTCCTAGGGCTGGCCTTCGTGCCTTCCTCCCGGGGCGCAGGGCGGGCAGGGGGCCTCGTCGTACACGCGGCCATCCGGTGCGTGTCGAAACGCGGGGCGTTCAGTAGCGCGCCACGCCGGGGTCCACCTCACGTGACCAGGCGTCGATGCCGCCGATCAGGTCGTGAACCTGCCCGAAACCCCGGTGCTTCAGGAAGGCAGCCGCCTGCAGGCTGCGCACGCCGTGATGGCAGATGCAGACCACCGGCTGTTCGGGGTCGAGATCGGGCTCGCCTGCGGGCAGTTCGCCCAGAGGCAGATGATGCGAGCCAGGCAGGCTGACGTGCTCGAATTCCCATTCTTCCCGCACATCCAGCAGCAGGGGCTTGTCACGGGCAGGGTCGGCCAGCCAGGCCGCCAGTTCGGGGGCCGTCAGTCGTTTCATGGCGAGTGCGGTCGTTCGGAGAGGCGGGCTGCCTTCAGGGGGCGGGCCTTCTGTTTCAGGATTCAGAATTCAGAAGCGGAAATGGTTCGGAACGGGAAAGCCCTTCAGTGTGGGCGCCATCGTTTCGTAGAGGTCGGTGCGAACCAGATTGCCCTGGGTGTGCGTGTAGACACAGGCTTCCATCACCGGGGCTTCGCCCAGATAACAGAACAGGCGGCCACCGGGCTTCAGGCGCGCCAGGAAGTCTTCCGGGGGCAGGGCAACGGCGCCGGAGAAGACGATCACGTCCCACTGGGCATTGGCGTCCTGCAGGGCCTCGTGCGCATCACCGGTGTGCAGCGAGAAATTGGCGAAGCCGGCGCGCCGCAGGTTGGCGGCGGCAAATTCGGCCAGTACCGGGTCGAGTTCCCAGCTGGTGATGTGCTGGCTGCAGTGGCCGAGCAGCGCCGTGCCATAGCCCGAGCCGGTGCCGATTTCCAGCACCCGTTCCTGCGGGGTGATGGCGAGCGCCTGCAGCATGCGCGCATCCATCTTGGGGGGCAGGATCACCTGGCCGCTGCGATGCTCGTCGATGTCGAGCGGCACCTGGGTGTCGGCGAAGGCCATGCCCAGGCACTGGGCGGGCACGAATTCCTCGCGCTGCACCTTCGACAGGATGTCCAGAACCTGAGCGTCGTTCACCCGCCACGGGCGGACCTGCTGTTCGATCATGTTGAACCGGGCTTGCTCGATGTTCATGGGGTGTCTCGCTATCGGTGCTTTGGTCTGGAAACAGGGGCGCCCGTGCGATGCCGGCGGGGGCCGGGCATGCCTGACGTGGCGCAATGATGCCGTGATTATCGCCGCAATTGGGGGGCTGAGGGCAAACGCCCCGCGCACCGGGTTGTCTGCTGGTCAGGTTTGATCTGCGTCGGGCTTCCGCAGCATCATCAGCACCAGTTTCGTGTGCTGGCGGATGAAGTTCTCCGGGTCGATGCAGTCGCCCACACAGGCGCCGACCGAATGGTGCCAGACCAGTTTCATCACCATCGGCGAGATGATGAGGTGCGAGGCGGTTTCGAGATCTTCGACGGCGCGGAACTCGTTGCGTTCGATGCCGCGTTCCAGCAGGCTGCGGGTGCTCTGTTTGCCGATCTGGGAAACTTCGTCGTTGAAGAAGCGCGCAATTTCGGGAAAGTTGCCGGCTTCGCTGATGATGAGCTTGATGATGCCGCTGAGCTTGGGCTGGCTGAAACAGCACCACCAGCTTTCCAGAATCTCGGTGAGCAGTGCTTCGCTGCTGCCGGTGGCCTGCTCGATGCGCGCCTGGAACTCGTTGATGATGGGCACGAACTTGACGCGCACCACCGCCTTGAACAGCTCTTCCTTGCCTGCGTAATACAGGTAGAGCGTGCCTTTCGAGACACCGGCACGCGCAGCGATGTCATCGAGACGCGCTGCCGCGTAGCCGCGGGTCACGAACACTTCCGTGGCGGCTTCGAGCAGCTCGGAAGGCCGGTGTTCCTTGCGTCGCTCCCAGGAGCGGCAGGTGCGCGGCGGTTTGTTGGGGGTGGCTGGCGTGGGTGTCAAAATCGGGAAAATTAATGACTATCAAGTCATCAATATACGGCCCATTCATTCAGCCGTCAATTCTGCGCCTTTTGCGACAGTTTGTGTATCAAGCATGTTGAAACCGCTCGGGCATTCCTCCCGGACCGAAGCCACGGCAGGTGCTGGCCCTGTCTGAACGGGGCAGGGCGCTGGCGGGGGGGCCGTCCGCACGGGGCAAACCTCATTCCCCGCGAGAACTCCATGCAAATCGCACGGGCCCTCATGGCGCGCCTCATCTGTCGTTTTTCTGAGAACCCCTGGCGGGCAGTGATGCCCCGCCGGCCTTCTTCGGGCCGGCCGCCTGCCTGGCGGTTCGGCGCGCTTTCCACCACGCATCCAGCTTGCGGAACAGCCAGCCCCGGGGCTGGTGCACGCCGGTGCGCACATAGTCCACCACCAGCGGGTCGGTCAGGAAGTTCATCTGCAGGCGGCGTGCGGTGTCGCGGCCGAAGAACAGCAGCCGGTCGCCCGGCTTCAGCTCGGTGTTTTCATCGGGCAGCAGGATGCGCTCGCCCCGGCGCGACAGCATCACCGCCACCGCAGGCAGCCGGGTGTGATAGTCGCGCGGGTCGCGCAGGATCTGCCGGATGGTGAGCGCCCGTCCGCCCAGATTGCGGAAGAAGGCGTTGAACAGCCCCGGCTGGGTGGGGTCGCAATGGAAGGCCCAGTTGCGCGGCGAGGCATTGCCCACCGTGGCCATGATCCGCTCGATGACCAGGCTGGCCGGCGTGCTGCCCTGCTGGCGGATCAGGCTGATGAAGTCACCGAGCAGCGGGGTCTTCAGCGTCTGCAGGATCTCGCGCACGATCAGCTCCGACTGCTCGAAGCGCAGGTTGGCGCGGGCGGCGTCGATCAGCAGCCGGTCGGCCGTCTGGTTCTGGCGAATGATGATGAAGATGTTCGGGTTGATCCGCCGGGCGATGGTGGCAATGCTCAGGTTCACCGTGTCGTTGTTGGTGCCGGCCACCAGCACGCTGGCACGGGCGATGCCGGCCATGCGCAACGAGCCCTCCGAATTGTCGCCCTGAAGCAGGCGCGCCTCGCGGGCCAGATTGTGGTCGGGGTCGATGGCCTTCCAGGCGATGCCTGCCTCGTCGAGTGCGGCGGAAATCATCTGCCCGAAGCGCCCGTAGCCCACCAGCACCCACGGCCCCTTCGGCAGGTTGATCCGCGTGGGAATCGGCGAATCGGGCGCGGCCGTCACCCAGTCCTCCAGGCGCAGCACCTCGGGGGCGGCGATGTCCAGCGCCAGGTTGGTGGCCAGCACCTGCATCGGGTTGATGGCGTGCACGTCGCCGAAGTTGTGCAGCTGGTTGATGGTGTCGGTCTGCGTGATGCGGGCGATGACCGTGATGTCCTCGCGCAGCAGCTTGGCGCCGATGGCGATGGTCTGGTTGGCCGTCTCGTGGCTGGTGAGTGCGATCACGCCCCGGCAGAAGGGGTGGTGGACACCGGCGTCCTTCAGCGAGCCGGGGTGCGTGGCGTCGGCCTCCAGGATGAGCGGCGGCGCCAGGAAGCGGTTCAGCGCAAAACGGGTGGCCCGCTCGGCATCCAGCTCGATGACCACCAGCCGGTGCCCGAGCTGGTCGAGTGCCTGGGCCAGCGCCAGCGCGCTGCGCCCTGCGCCGCAGATCACGAAGAAGCGGCTGGAGAGCCGGCTGATCTGCCAGCGGAACACGTTGCGGGCCACCGCGCGCCGGAAGGTCTGGTCGGTGGTCATCGCAAACACCGAACCCAGCGCGTAGGTCCAGGCCATCACCGACATGTAGATGGAGATGATCAGCCAGGCGCGCTGCTGGTCGGAGAAGGCGTAGGGCAGCTCACCGAAGCCGATGGTGGTGGCGGTGTAGCTGATGACGTAGGTGGCGTGAAAGAAGCCCATCCGCCACGGGTTGCCGTCCGGGTCGACCCCCGGGGCATAGGCCAGGCCCAGGATCGACACCGCATAGACGACGATCAGCAGGATCAGCGGCACGCGCAGGCGCCGCAGGATCATGTAGATCACGTCGATCATGGCAGCGGCGTCCTCAGCGGGTCTGGCGCAGGGTTTCGCCGATCAGCAGGCAGACGGACACCAGATTGGCCAGCAGCGCGCCGCCCGACAGCGAGACGATGATGCTGATGGTGTTGCCGTTGATGGGCTCGCCGGTGAACTGCACCGTCCACATCCAGACCAGCGCACCCGCAAACAGTTGGAGCGTGGCCACCAGGCTGGTGGCCAGGTGGGTGGCGCCCATCTGCGTGCGGTCCCCGAACTTGATCAGCAGCGTGATCAGGTTGATGACGATGGCGATGAACAGCTCGGCCGGATGATGGAACTGTGGCTGATCCATCTCTCCGAGGAAAAAGCCGAAGTTCAGGGTACAGGCCAGAATCGTGAAGAAGGCAAAGGCGACTTTTTCGAGATTCACGAAGCACTCCGCAACAGGAACGGTCAAGGGCAGGGCGTCCCATGAGGATCACCCGCGTGAACGGCCCCAGCCTGCATGGTACTGCCTGTCTTGCGTCCGGGGCGAACCGGCGTTGCCTGAATACGTGCAGAGGGGGCGCGGATGGGGGCGCCGGTGGGCGGTGTGCGGGCTCAGCCGGAAGTTTCCGGGGCGGGGCGGCCGTAGAAATGGTGCAGCGGGCCACGGCCGTGGCCCACCTGCAGGCGGCCTGCCTGTGCCAGCGCCTGATGCACATAATGCTTGGCCAGCCGCACCGCGTCGGGCAGGGGGTGGTGCGGGCGCAGCGCGGCGATGGCCGACGACAGGCTGCAACCCGTGCCGTGTCCGTGCCGGGTGTCCAGCCGGGGGGCCCGCAGTTCGATCACCTCGTTGCCATCACTCAGCAGGTCGAGGGCATCGCCATCGGGCAGATGCCCGCCCTTCAGCAGAACGTGAGGCACGCCCAGCGCATGCAGTGCGGGAAGGCACGCACGCATGCCGTCGGGGTCGGCCGGGGGCTTTGTGCCCAGCAGCAGCCCGGCCTCACTCAGGTTCGGGGTCAGCAGCGTCACCTGCGGCAGCAGCAGCGCACGAATCCGCTCCAGATCCGATTCATTCATCAGGCGATGATTTGTGCTGGCAACCATCACCGGATCGAAGACGACGAAGGCCGGGTGGTGCCGCATCAGCCGGGTGGCAATGGCTTCGGCAATGTCGGCATTGGCCACCATGCCGATCTTGACCGCGTCCACGCGCACGTCCTCGAAGATGGCATCCAGTTGCTCGGCCACCAGATCGGGCGGCAGGGGAGCCACCCGCAACACCCGCTGCGTGTTCTGCGCGACGATTGCCGTCACCACGGCCATCCCATAGGCCCCGAGTGCTCCGAAAACCTTCAGGTCGGCCTGTAAGCCAGCGCCCCCGGTCGGGTCGGTTCCTGCGATGGACAGCACGTTGGAAGGGGGGAGAGAATCGACGACAGACATACAGCAGGAACATCCCGACAAGAGCAGAACCGGTATCCCGGGCCTGCAGGGCCGCAGCCAGGGGCCGGGTGCAGGCGGGCGGGCAGGGGGTAGCGCCTGAGACGGCAGCAGTCCCCGGAGAATTATTCTCAATGATAGGATGCGATCTTTGCAGCAAGGTTGCAAAAACGCCGTGCGGTTACATGCTGTTTATTTTGTATCCAATTGTCAGAAAATGCTGTTTTTGTGCGCCACTCGTGCCTGATAGCCCAGTGCCGTATCCGTGCCCGATGACGGGGGCACTGTGAGGAGACTCCGATGAATCTGTCCGCAGCCCCTGCCGCCCGCACGCCATCGTCGGCAGTGCGCATCCCCAACCTGCTCACCATCGCCGGCGTCGACCCCAGCGGCGGGGCCGGCGTGCTGGCCGACGTGAAAACCTTTTCCGCGCTCGGCACCTGGGGCTGCGCTGTCATCTGCGCACTCACCGCGCAGAACACCCGTGCCGTCACCGGCATCCAGGGCATCGCCCCCGACTTCATCCGCCTGCAGATCGACACCCTGTTCGACGACGTGAAGATCGACAGCGCCAAGATCGGCATGCTGGGCACCGCCGCCATCGCCCGCAGCGTGGCCGATGCCCTGCACGCCCGGCCGGCCGCGCAGGCCATGCCGCTGGTGCTCGACCCGGTCATGGTCTCGAAGGGCGGGGACGTGCTGCTGCCACGTGATGCCATTCAGATGCTGACCGAAGCCGTCATGCCGCTGGCCACCATCATCACCCCCAACCTGGCGGAAGCCGCATTGCTGCTTTCGCAGTCGCGCCCCGAAACGGTGGCCGACATGCGCCGGATGGCCGAGCGCCTGCGGCGCCTGCTGCCCGACCACGGCGAGCGCTGGGTGCTGCTGAAGGGCGGGCATCTGCAGGGCGATCTGGTCGATCTGCTCTTTGACGGCGACCGGATGATCGAGCGGCGCGGTGAACGCATTGACACCCGCAACCTGCACGGCACCGGCTGCACGCTGTCGGCCGCCGTGGCGGCCCTGCTGCCGCAGCGCCCCGACGTGCCCTCCGCCGTGGCCGACGCACTCGACTACCTCGAAGGCGCGCTGCGCGCCTCGTCGCAGCTCGACGTGGGCCGGCGCGAAGGCGGCCAGGGCCACGGCCCGGTGCACCATTTCCATCGGCTCTGGAAGGGCTGATCCTCTGCATGGGGGGCGCGGCAGTGGCCCGGGGGCATTAACGGCGCTCCCGTTGACGAGAAGGGATGATGAGCCGCCGCTCCTGCCTGGGCCCGAACATTTCCGCCGCCATTGACTTCAATAGGGGGAGGTCATCGTGCCTTTCCCTCTCGGGACGGTGAAAGGCATGAAACCCGTATCTGTTTAACACGTTTCAGTTGCCCCGGAAGATAGGGCTTTCCCTCCCCGTCCGGGCGTTGTTACGCTGGAATACAATCCGGCGCGCACCATTTCTGACGGCAGATTCCGGCCTTCGCGCGCCCTGTGGGCGTCGTCTGCCGGGCCATTCCATGCCGTCACCATTGCGACACAGACCGCCGGGGGCGGCCAGATTCGCATCGTGCTCCGGACATGTCGTCATGGCGACTGCTCCTGCCTGCCGGGGCGGGCCGGGGCGCTCTGGCGGCCCTGTCGTTCATCGTTCCTCCCACTGTTCGTTCACAGAACCACGCCATGTCCTCCTCACCCCCGCTCAACATGCGCGGCTATCTCATCCTGATTGCCGACCTGATCCTGTTCTTCATCCTGCTGAAGGTGCTGCCGTTCTCGCCCTCCGAGAACAAGGGCCTGGCGCTGCTCGTCTTCGTCGCCATCCTCTGGCTCACCGAAGCCTTTCACATCACCATCACCTCGCTGATGATCCCGGTGTTCGCTATCGCGCTGGGCGTGCTGTCCACCAAGGCAGCCTTCGCACCCTTTGCCGAGCCGGTCATCTTCATGTTCTTCGGCGGCTTTGTCATCGCCGCCGTGCTCAACATCCAGAAGATCGACCTCTGGATCGCCAGCCACGTCATCCGCCTTGCCAAGGGCAGCCTCAAGCTCACCATCTTCTATCTGTTCGCCGTCACCGCCGGCCTGTCCATGTTCGTCAACAACACCGCCATCGCCGCGATGATGTTGCCGCTCACGATGGGCATCCTCAGCCAGGTCGATGTCGAGAAGAACCGCCCGCTCTATTCCTTCGTGCTGATGGGCATTGCCTTTTCCGCCAGCATCGGCGGCATCGCCACGCTGGTGGGCAGCACCCCCAACGCGCTGCTGGCCACCATGACGCCGATCACCTTCGCCGAATGGCTGCCCTATGGCCTGCCGGTGGCCGGCCTGCTCATGCCTTCGATGATCTTCGGCCTGTGGGTGGTGTTGCGTCCCAACTTCAATGCCCCCTTCAACGTCGAGATCGAAGACATCCCGCTTGATGGCCGCCGCATCACCACGCTCGTCATCTTCGTGCTGACCGCGCTGCTGCTGGTCATCGGCAAATGGGTGGAGCCCGAACTGCGCGAATTGCTGGGCCTGAAGGACGCCATCAAGAACTTCGACTCCGTCATCGCCATGGTGGCCGTGGTTGCGCTCTGCGTGGCCGGCGGTGCCACCTGGCCCCAGATCCAGGAAAAAACCGAGTGGGGCGTGCTGATGCTCTTTGGCGGCGGCCTCGTGCTCAGCATCGTCCTGAAAGACTCCGGCGCCAGCAAGATCCTCGCCGACAACATCGTCGGCTTCGTCGGCGACAAGCACCTGGTGGTGGTAACGCTCATCCTCACCACCTTCATCGTGCTGCTCACCGAGTTCACCTCCAACACCGCCAGTGCCGCACTGCTGATGCCCATCTTCATCTCGGTGGCCAACCAGCTTGGCCTGCCACCGGTGTCGCTGGCCGCCATCATCGCCTGCGGGGCATCCTGCGCCTTCATGCTGCCCATCGCCACCCCGCCCAACGCCATCGTCTACGCCACCGGCCACATCCGCTTGCCCGAAATGGTCAAGGCCGGCGCCATCCTCAACCTCGCCTGCATCCTCATCATCGGGCTGAGCGCCTACTTCTTCTGGATTCACTGGTAAGCAGCGGGCGCCCAGAGGGGCCTTCCCTGCGGGCAGGCCCCGGAACCGGGCATCGACCGCATCGCTTCACGCCTGCCTTGATGGCGGGCGTGGTGCCTTGTCAGCACACGGTTCCGGGGGCAACGCGAAGCGCAGGAGATGCCCTGATCCGAAGAAAACCCCGTACCTCTTGCGGGCACAATCATCAAAGAGCCCCGTCATGCCGGCACCTGCCTGCATCGGCGGGGTTTTTTGTACGTGCGGAATCCTGCACGCAGGCCAGCGGGGCAAGCCTGAAAGCCCCGCGCACAACGGGCATAATCAACGATCAGTTTTTTGCCCCAAGGAGAATCTCATGTCCCTGCCCAATCACGAAGGCAAGGCCATCCCGTCGGTCGTGTTCCACACCCGCGTTGGCGACGCCTGGAAAGACGTGACCACCGACGAGCTGTTCAAGGACAAGACCGTCGTCGTCTTCTCGCTGCCCGGTGCCTTCACCCCCACCTGCTCCTCCACCCACCTGCCGCGCTACAACGAGCTGGCGTCGGCCTTTCGTGCCTGTGGTGTCGATGACATCGTCTGTGTCTCTGTTAACGATACCTTCGTCATGAATGCCTGGAAAGCCGACCAGGAAGCAGAGAACATCAAGGTCATCCCCGACGGCAACGGTGAATTCACCGCCGGCATGGGCATGCTGGTCGACAAGGACAAGCTCGGCTTCGGCAAGCGCTCGTGGCGCTATTCCATGCTCGTCAAAAACGGCGTGGTCGAGAAGATGTTCATCGAGCCCGAGAAGGAAGGCGATCCCTTTGAAGTCTCGGATGCCGACACCATGCTGCGCTACCTGAAGCCCGACTTCAAGGAACAGGCATCGGTTGCCATCTTCACCAAGCCCGGCTGCCCCTTCTGCCTGAAGGCCAAGGCACTGCTGAAGGAGCGCGGCCTTTCCTACGAGGAAATCGTGCTCGGCAAGGACGCCAGCACCGTCGCCGTGCGCGCCATCACCGGCCGCAGCACCGTGCCGCAGGTCTTCATCGGCGGCCAGCACATCGGCGGCAGCGACGATCTCGAAAAATACTTCGGCTGATTTGTTGCCGATACCCGGCCCTGTTCCTCCTGATCCGCTGCGGTGCGGGGGAGGGGCCAGGGACTTCTCCGTGTCATCTCTTTTTTCTGTCTCGCCGCCCTGCGCATGCACGCTGGGCATCTCGTGTGGCGGATGATGCGTAACCTGGGGGCCGGTGTCCCAGGTCTGTCAGCGCTCTGGCCCTTTGGCCTTCAGGCTTTGCTGCTCCCGGCTTCAGAAGTTCAGTTTCAGGTCTCCCGGCCTGATCCAGCCGCGCCGCCGGAACCACGCCGCAAACAGCAGCGTCAGCACTGCCGGCAGCACGAAGTGCATCAGCACGATCAGCCCCAGCACGCGGGGCTCGCTGCCCATCGCATTCACCGTGCCAATCTGCCCCACCAGCCCGCTGGTGCCCATGCCCGCGCCCATTGGCAGATTCGTCATCCCGAACACCATCGTTGCCACCGGCCCCAGCACGGCACTGGTGAGAATGGGCGGCCCCCAGATGCGCGGATTGCGCGAAATGTTCGGCATCTGCAGCATGCTCGTGCCCAGCCCCTGACTCAGCAGCCCCTGCACGCCGTTCTCCCTCCAGCTCATCACCGCAAAGCCCACCATCTGCGCACAGCTGCCCACCGTGGCCGCGCCTGCCGCCAGCCCCGAGAGCGACAGCGAGATCGCAATGGCAGCGCTAGAAATCGGCAGCGTCAGGATCATCCCCATCGCCACCGACACCAGCACGCTCATCAGCAGCGGCTGCAAATCCACCGACCACATCAGGAAGCGACCCAGCGCCGCCATGCCCTCCGCAATGCCCGGCCCGATCCACTGACCCACCGCCACGCCCACCAGAATCGTCGTCGCCGGCGTGACGATGATGTCCACCGGCGTCTGCCTCCACACCAGCTTCCCGCATTCCGTGGCCACCAGTGCCGCCACGAAAGCGCCCACCACACCGCCCAGCGCATTCCCCGAAAAACCCACGATTACCGCCGGCAACATCACCAGCGCCGGCGCCTTCAGCGCAAACGCCACCCCCGCACCAATCGCCGCCCCCGTCATCGCCTGCGCCTGCGCGCCCACATCCATCAGCCACGGCAACCCCAGCCAGCCGCCCAGATTCTTCAGGATCAACCCCACGATCAGCGACGAAAACAGCCCCAGCGCCATGAAATTCAGCGCCTCAATGCCATAACGCCGCCAGCTTATCTCGATCTGCTGACGCTTCAGGAATGCGCGGAAACCCGTTGGTTCAGCGGGGGCGCTCTGCGCCGTGGGGGTGTCGTGCTTCGGCATGGGGGGCTTTCGGCAGGTTTCCGGGTCATGGGGGCGGTGGGGCATGGTAGAGGGAGAAGGGCGTGCGCACCACCGGAATTTCCGTTCTGGTCTTTCGCGTTTACTCCTTGCCTGCAATGGCCTTTGCCCATGAGTGACAGTTTTGCGCCGCTTGTTGTTTGTAAGTTACGATTCTGTCTGGCATAACCGACACAAGGCGAGCTGCGCTACTTGCGTGCAGATCATGAACTGTGCCCATTCAGGGAAACCGCTCTGGCGAACCCCTGTACCGGCTCGCGTGTCGCCAGGCTGGATAGCCGGCAACAGGGCGCCGGCTGACAACACAAAAACAACCGGGAGAGTCTTCATGAAACCAGCATCAATCATCCCCTCTGGCATGCTTGCCATTGCCTGCGCCCTGTCAGCTTGCGGGGGAGGGGGTGGCGGAGACCCTGTCTCTGACGCCGTGAATTCCGCTGCGCAGGATGCTGCGGGCAGAGCAGGGACTCCTGCCGCAGGGCCTGCCACCAACCCGGCCACCGGACCTGCGCCCAATGCACCTGAATCAGCACAGCCCGCTGCCGGGCAACCCGGTGCGGGTGCAGCGGATGCTGCCTCCACAAACGCCGCGGCCACGGACACGAACGCCTCCCTGCCCGGCGTGCGTCCAGCGGGGAATTACTGGGAATTCAACAACATGTTCTTTCGTAACGCGGACGGGGGGTCTCAGTACCGAATGGAAGGACTGCCTACGCTCGCGGAAACTCGGTATGTGCCAGAGGGGCCAGCAAACGCACCGTCCCTGAGTGTAGCCTTCCATAAGGCAGGATATCTGGGAATGTCGTTCATGGCATCCACTGTGTATAACAATCGTGCCACGGATATTCATAACGCTCCTTATCAGGGCAGTATTATCCGCGTAATGTTCAGGGGGGACACACCGGGCGTTTACACTGTAGTGCCTTCACAGCGGGCAGTCAGTGAGTCCGGTCCTAACGACAAGGTGATTTCGGTAGTGGTCCGTTTTGGAGAAACACAACCCGATTCTGGGCCATCAGAATACGTGGCCCAGAGCGGAAAAGTGCGTGTCAGCCTGGCGCCCGATGGAAGATTCCACCTGACGAGCGAAGGCGGCTTGCCCGCAAAAAGGGAATGGGATCACCCGGCAGGTGGCGGTGTGCCAGGGGGGCCTGCCGAAGGCAGGCTTTTCCTGCATGACTTTCGCGCGACTTATCTGAATCCTGGTCCCGTATCTGATCGTTGATACGGCACGATCACTTGTCAATCTGATGATTCGTCATAACACCGCGCTGGCAGTGGCCGAAAAAGTCAGCGCGCTCGAAACGACCGAATTCTTCCGCGAGCGCGCTGTCCGTGGCAACAAGGAGGCCGTTCGGCGCATTCTTGCTTCTGCTCCTGATGTACCCCCGGTTGCAGGGGATGAAGTCGGCGGGGCTGAAACTCCTTCTGCGCGTTGATCGGAGACAGTCCAGTCAGCGCGCCTCGGCCGCCATCATTCTTTCCGCTGTCGCTTCCCCATCAGCGCCGAGCGCCCGATCACCTTCGGTCGCTCGGGCGGCTCCGGGTCGGAAAATGCAGCTGCTGCAATCGCCTCGTCCAGGCCCCTGAATGCGACTGCGTGCTTCGGGTCACGCAGCACCGACATGCCTTCGTTCCAGGCATGCACCATCTGTTTTGCCACCGTGTGCCATCGTGGTTCGTTGCGTGCTGCCTCGATCAGTTCCTTGCCCACTTCCACGGCCGACTCGCAGAGGCGTTCCACCATGTCGGCAAATTCACGGGGCGCAATGCCCAGCCGTGTGGCAAAGAATTTCTCCAGTGCTTTTCCTGCTGCCCAGCTTTGGCGGCCACCAATCGACAGCGCGGGCGGGCTGCTGGCAAATCGCGGATAAGCCTGCGTGGTGACGAGGTCGAACACCGGGCTGAACGCTACATCAGAACGGCTTTGATAGCGCAGGGCAATGTTCTTGGCGTGGCAGTCTGCATTGCGTACCACGTAGTTCGTCAGGATCAGCCATCCAAACTGTTGTAGCTGGGCACGTGCCGCATCTGGTGGCAAATACATGCGGGTTGCGTTCAGCACCTTTTCTGTCGTGGTGGCGTATTTTTCGTTCGGAGGCAGGCCCAGCAAGGCGCAGGCATCTTCCAGCCCCCATGTGGAGGCACCCTGTGCATCGACATCGAAGCGGTCCACGACAAGCACACGCCCGTCATCCGACATGCGGGTGCTGGCTACGGGGGTCACGTTCAGTCGTTCCAGCACCCGCATGGTATGAAATTCATTGAATCCAAGATAAGGTGCGTTTTCGTCCGAACCTTTTATGATGTGACGCTGCGTGTGCAGTGTCATTTTTCCCGGCATGGCAGAGGCCGCGTCCACATTGGCATCGGGGGCAAGGATCTTGGGGATCACGCCGGAAATGGCAGCACGTGCATGCCGGCGCACGAGCGATGCAAAATGTTTTTCGGTATTTTCCGCCTTCAGCAACTGCATGATGTCGAGGGGCTCGACCGTATCGGTAACGGGCGCGCCTTCCGGCAAGACACTCACGCGCCCGATGCCATTGCTCCCCACCACGGCCAGCAGGGACAGGTCGGTGCCATCCATCAACGGGCCGAATTCCTCGCGTATCACGCTCAGCAGGAACCCTTCCGGCAGGTTCTGCCGGAAGAAAGGATGCAGATCGCGCGGCCAGCGCCATGCTTCTTCCCGCACCGGCATGGTCAGGCTGACGAAATCTGTCTTGCTGGCGTCGGGAAGATACTTCAGCACATGCGCATCCCGCTCGCGGTACAGCTTTGCCACCAGCTGCCCGCACACCCGAACATCAAGCCGCATCATCGTCCCCGCGTCGCTGTTCTTCCAGAATGTCCTCGATGGTGCGGATGTGGCCGTGCTTGATGAGCTTCAGGTCGTAACCGGCTGACTCCAGCAGGTTGGTCAGCACCATCACGCTCATGTCGCCGCGGGCCAGCGTTTCCATCCGGGCCACGGTCGAGCGCGCCACCCCGGCCCGGTCAGCCAGCTCCTGCTGGCTGAGCCCCGCGCCTCGCCGCGCTTCCTTCAGCATTTCCGCAATGTCGGCCAGCGTTGTCATGGTAGCCCCTGGGCGTCAAAAAATGCCATTTTAGCCAAAATGGTAGCCCAATGGCTACAGGATTTGTGTCTGGATCATCCGCCGCTGGGTATCGGATTTTTCCCTGCTGGCTGGGGCCTCCGGAGTGTCGGGAACCCCCCACATCTCGCTCGGGAGGGCTGAAGGCCAGGGCGGCCGCCCCGCTGGCCGCATGATCGGTGTACCCTTGTGCCAGTCGTGTGCTCCTCATCCTTCGGGCGATCCAGATGGCCATCTCCCTATTCAGGGCTGAAAACAACACCTTCCGCAAGCTGATCGGCAACGGTCTCAGCTACCGCATTCCGCGTTTTCAGCGGGATTACAGCTGGACGGAAGATCAGTGGGAAGACCTGTGGAACGACATTCTTACCGTGTTGGTTGCCGATGCGGGGGAGGGGGCGCACTACATGGGGTATCTGGTGTTGCAATCATCCGACGACAAGCGCTTCGATGTCATCGACGGTCAGCAACGTCTCACCACGCTCAGCCTGATCGTGCTTGCCGTGCTCAAGCAGTTGCAGCGTCTGGTGGATGCTGGCAAGGAGGCCGATGCCAATGCGCGTCGCCTGGAGTAGATACGGCAAACCTATGTCGGTTATCTTGATCCCGTGACCTTGCTTGCGCGCCCCAAGCTCACGCTCAACCGCAACAACGACAACTACTACCAGAGCTATCTCGTCCCCCTCGGGCATTTGCCTCAGCGTGGCTTTCGGGCTTCCGAGCATCTGCTGCGCAGGGCATTTGAATGGTTCGACCGGGAGCTGGGCAAATACCTGAAACAGACGGCAGGGGATGAAGGCCGGCGTCTGGCTGAGTTTGTCGAGGGCATGAGTGACCGTCTGTTCTTCACCGTCATCACGGTGACAGACGAACTGAATGCCTACAAGGTTTTTGAAACCCTCAACGCGCGTGGTGTCCGGCTGTCGGCAACCGATCTGCTCAAGAACTACCTGTTTTCCGTGCTGGATCGCGGCTCCGATGCTGGCTCTGATCGCGGAAGCCGTGCCGATCACGAATTGCGGAGCCTGGAGGAGCGTTGGGAGGCCGTGGTGGGGCGTCTGCAGTCTGAAAACTTCCCGGATTTTCTGCGCGTACACTGGAACAGCGCGACAGCGCTTTGCACGTCAGGCGGAGCTTTTCAAGGTCATTCGTGGGCACGTCAATACCCGTGAGCGGGTTTTCGAGCTGCTGCGCAACATGGAGGCAGACCTCGATACCTATCTGGCGCTGACATCTCCTGAAGCCTCGCACTGGAGCCCGGAAAACAAGCAGCTTGCAACCACGCTCAAGACATTCCGGGTAAAGCAACCCTATCCGCTGCTGCTTGCTGCCCGCAGGGCTTTTGACGAGGCTGATTTTGCCGGGCTGCTGCGTGCTACCGTCGTGATTTCGCTGCGCTACAACGTCATTGCATCCTATGGCACGGCCGAGCAGGAGCGGGCCTACAACGACGTGGCGGAGCGCATTGCTCGCGGCGAACTGACGCGCCTTGCGCCGACCCTGGACGCATTGCGTGGCATTTATGTTTCCGACAAAGCCTTCAGGGCTGCATTTGCCGAGAAGGTCATTCGCACCACCGATTCGCGCAACAGCCGGGTCGTGCGCATCATCCTGTGCGCGCTCGAAAAGCATTTGTCCGGCAATGACATCAGCTTCTCCAGCGATGCCATCAACATCGAGCACGTTTTGCCGCAGAGCGCGCCGGACGGCTGGGGTGGTTTCAGCAACGAGGAGGCCGATGCACTGGCCTATCGGCTGGGCAACATGACGCTGCTGCATTCAGGCGCCAACAGGGACATCGGCAACAAGACCTACGCAGAAAAGCGCGCGGTGTATGAACAGAGCGCCATCGCCATCACGAAGCGCCTTGCGGCCGACAACACCGACTGGACGCCGGACCGGCTTGCCGCTTGGCAGAACTGGATGGCGGATCAGGCCACGTCCATCTGGCGGATCGGGCAGTTTGGCTGAAAAATCAGCCCGCCAGGCAGCATTGCCCGCCGGGCCTTCTCCGCACGGCAGGAGTCTTCTCACCCTGCCGCATCACGCAACAGCTCAGGGCCGGACTTGCCAGTAAAGGAAGCCCGATTCGCCAGTGGCATAGACGCTGCGGTCATCCTGCACGGAATAGCCCACTGCTTCGGGTTCCTGTCCCCAGGTCCAGTTGGCTGGCACCTTCCATGTCTTGCAATCAAGGCGTTTTGCCATCGCGCTGCTGGTGTTCAGGCAGAAGGCAAATTCATCCGCCGCAGAGCCCTTGTTCAGCAGCAGCTGTACGGTGTTGCCGACTGCGTCCTTCCACTCCTGCAGCCTGCCGAAAGGCACCAGTCCCTGTCGTGCAAAGCTGTATGCCTGCGCAGCGCTGAGGCTGTTTTCTGCCGTGCGATAGGTGCCGGGTTCCGGTCTGGCGCGCCGTTGCATGGTGTAGCCGATGTCTTCTTCCTGCTTCATCACCACGGTGCTGGCGATTTCGACGCGGTCTGCCTGCACCTTCACCGGGAACGAGGCAACCGAGGCATTGAAGCCTTTGGTAATGCCCGGATCACCCCACAGAACCGAGCGGAACACCTGATAGCGGGCACGGCTGCCCATCTCCATCTGGTAGTCGCCGGGCTGTACCGGGTTTTGATACCGGGTTGCTGCGCAATTCGCAAGCGTGCCATCCACGGGGATGGTGACACCAGGCCGCTTCCAGTATTCCTCGTCATAGAAGTAGGCGTTGTGCGAGAGGGTGGCACCCGCAAACACGAAAGGCGTTGGCGCGCCCTGCAGGTGATTTCCGTTGGCATCCGCCGCGCCCAGCATGGCAAATGGTGCATCAGCGCTGCGGCATTCCTTCTCGTCCAGCAAGGCCAGCAATACATCGCCCCGAATGCCCTTGTCGGAAATCAGTGCAACGGGTGTGCCCGGTGTCGGGGTGTCGGGTGCCGTGGTGCCGGCAGATTCGTTGCCCGCTGTTGCGGCCGCCGTGGCGCTGGCGGTGGCCGAGGTGCTGGCCGTGGTATTGGCTGCGGGGCTTGCCGACACGGCGGAGTTGTCGTCGCCATCGCTGCCGCAGGCGGCAAGCAATACCGACAGTGCGGCAACGGTCATCGGGAGGCGAAGCGAGTGAAATGGCATCTTGCGCTGGAACATGGAACATGTCCTCCGTGAAAGGGGGCGTGGCTGCCGGAGTGAGCTCGCCCAGGGTATCCGCCCGGCAAGAGGCCAATTGCTGTCCGGCCGAACGCTCCATGACAACAATAAGCCGTAAACCAACCAATTTCATCAGGTGGGGCGAATTTCGTTGCCCGCATGGCCTCACCTTGTAACGCGCAGCCCCGGTCGCGTTACAGATGCCATGCCCGGAGCGGGCGGCCAGGAGGCACGCTTGCCCAGGCACAATACCCTTCACCTCGGTCGGCAGTACCATAACGCGGTGCCTGCCCGGTGCATGGACGGCAAGGCCCCGTTCCTCTGCAGGCTTCCTGCCCCACGATGGGGATATCGGCAACACCGGGCATGTGCTTTCTGCAAACACAATAACGATGCGGAGTCGTGATGTTTACCGTAAATGCTTATTACACGCTGATTGCAGCGGTGGGTGTGCTGTTGCTGGGGCGCCTGCTGGTCAAACGGATCAGGTTCCTGCAGGATTTCAATATTCCCGAGCCGGTGGCTGGCGGGCTGGTGGTGTCGCTGGCCCTGTATCTGCTGTACGCCTTCTATGGTGTCACCTTCACCTTCGACAAGCCGCTGCAAACGGCCTTCATGCTGGCGTTCTTCTCGTCCATCGGGCTCTCGGCCGATTTTTCGCGGTTGCAGCAGGGTGGCAAGCCGCTGGTCATCTTCCTGGCAGTCGTGTCGGTGTTCATCGTCGTGCAGAACGCCGTCGGCACCGGCATGGCGGCAGCGCTCGGGCTAGATCCGCGTCTGGGGCTGGTGGCCGG
>JAUNHU010000048.1 GCA_030523825.1 Lautropia sp.
CCATCTTCATGGCGCACGGCAAGGTCGATCCGGTCGTGCCCTTCGAGCGCGCCGTGGCTTCGCGCGACCTGCTGAAACAGCTTGGCTACCGCATCGACTGGCACGAGTACCCGATCCCGCACTCGGTCAGCCCCGAGGAAATCGCCGACATCGAAGCCTTCCTGCGGCGCGTGCTGGCTGTTTGACCGCTCCGCCCGACCACGGCCCTACCCGGCTGCCGGTCCACGCGCCTCCGGGTGGCGCTGCCATGCCCCGCGGCGGCCAAAGCGGCAAATGTCATGCAACGCTATGTAAACACCCCGCAACGTCCCCCAACCAGCAAGACTCTGTGCAATACTGGGCTCTCAATCACTAACAGGAGGCCCTCCTATGCCCACCGACACCACTGACAAACTGGCTGCCCGGCTGGAAGAAGCCGCTGCTTCGCTGGAACGCTCCTTCCGCAACAGCCGCCGCAGCGTCGGTCGCTCTGCAGAACGGTCGCGTGCGTCCATCGAGCGGGAGTGGGATGCCCTGAAAGCCGATCTGAGCGATCTGCTCGAAGGTGATGCTCTGCGTGACCGCCCCGAACTGCGTGCCACCGTCAACCGCATGCGCGATACGGTGCAGCACATGTCGGATTCCGTGCAGGATGCTGCCCAGGAAGTCCAGCGCCGCGCCCGGGAAGGCGCCGAACGGGTTGACGCCTATGCGCACAACTCGCCGTGGCAAACGGCCGGCATGGCGGCTGCGGCTGGCCTGGTGATCGGCTTCCTGCTGTCGCGTCGCTGATTCCTGCTCATGCTGGGGCGATTTATTGAACCCCGCATCCGGCGGCTGCAAACGATGGCCGCCGGATTGCTCGAAGGACTGGACGATCGCTGCAAGCTGATCGCGCTGGAGCTTGGCCAGGAATCCCGCTGGCTGGCTCGCCTGGCCATCCTGGCTCTGGCATCGCTCATCATTGTCATCATCACCCTGGTGTGGCTGATGGCTACCGGCGTGGCACTCGCCTGGGACACTCCCTGGCGCATCCATGTCCTGATTGGGGCCGCCGCATTCTGGCTCATCCTCAGCCTGAGCCTGTTGCTCAGCATCCGTTCCATGCTGCGCAAGCATCCCAGCCCATTTCCGCTCACGCGGCAGGTGTTGGCCGAAGATGCCCACGATCTGCGCAATGCGGTGAAGCACGATGGAGATCACCATGCCGCAGGATAAATCCATCCGGGATACCGCCGAGAGCGTCTTTGCGCGCATTCAGCGCCGCCGGCATGCTGACCGCAGCCAGCATGCCCCTGCCGCTCAACCCACCATCCATCCCGAAGACACCACAGACCCCGACGAAGATGCGTCGCTGCGCGATCTGCGCGAAGCCATTGAGCGTCTGAAGGCCGAGCAGGTTGCGACTGGCCAAGGCGCCACCCGGCAATCATCCGGCCCACAAACGGCCACAGAATCCGGCACAAAGGCCCATGCCTTCCGGCAGGACACCAGTCGGCCCGGTTCCACGACAGGGCCCGGCTTTTCTGGGACGGCCTCGGCAAAAGGGCCGAACACCGCAGGCGCCACCAAATTCAATCATTCTGCATTACATGATGCAGAATTCATCGACGTTGACGAAGACGGCAATCCGCTTCCACCACCAGGCTTCGGGGTTCCGCCCGGAAACGCCGACGCGCAGACCAACCCGGACGGTTTCCCGCGCAGCAAAACCCTGCGGTTTCTGCTGAAGCATCCCGGCATCGGCTTGCTCGTTGCCGTACCCACCGCCACCGTAATGCTGCGTTCTGCATCCACACGCAGAGCACTCTATCGCCTTGGCCGAATCTATGGCGAGCGCGAAGTCTGGAGAGCGGTCGATCGCCTGCTGGATGGCGGCACCAACCGCCGCTGATACATCACGGGAGATGCCGGGCTGATGCCCGGTTTTTTTGACATCGCCATGCATGCTTCTACTGACGCAATGAATAATTCTGCATCACGAGGGCAAAAGCAGATGAATGCCCGTTGCAGAACAAGCAGTTAGCGCAAGAGTGAGAT
This sequence comes from Lautropia sp., assembly GCA_030523825.1. Taxonomy (GTDB): domain Bacteria; phylum Pseudomonadota; class Gammaproteobacteria; order Burkholderiales; family Burkholderiaceae_E; genus Lautropia. The sequence goes on from JAUNHU010000048.1 coordinate 2,020, forward strand.
TTGCCCCGCTGCCTTCGGCATCGCCACAAGGGGCGAGCATCAAGCCCCCGCCTGCTTCAGTCCCGAAGCTCGTCCGCAAGCTCGGGCCGCCCCAGCGCCGTGACTTCACGGCGCAGCCACCACAGCATCAGCAACCCCGGCAGCGCAGCGGCCACGGTCATCAGGAAGAACACCGACCAGCCATACTGCTCGACGACCACACCCGAAGCCGGTCCGACATAAACTCTGCCAACCGCAGCCAGCGCCGACAGCAGCGCATACTGCGCGGCCGAGAAACGCCGGTCGGTGAGCGCCATCAGGAAGGCCACGAAAGCTGCCGTACCCAGACCACCGCAGAGGTTTTCCACGCCGATGGCCGTTGCCATCAGCAGATGACTCTTGGGCAGCACCGACAGCGCCCAGTAGCCCAGGTTGGAGCACGCCTGCAGAATGCCAAAGAGCATCAGCGAGTGATAGAGCGAGCGCTTCGACAGCCAGGCACCACCCAGCAGGGCCCCAATGATGGTGGCCACCAGCCCCAGGCCCTTGTTGATGGCCCCCACTTCCGTCTGGCTGAAACCCACGCCGCGCAAAAGGAAGCTCGTGCTGAGACTGGCCGCAAAAGCGTCCCCCAGCTTGTAGAGCACGATCAGCAGCAGCAGCGACAGTGCATGCGAGCGTGAAAAGAAGGCATCCCAGGGCTTCACGAAAGACGGGAATCCCACCCGGCGCGCCAGCAGCACCGCGCCAATGCCGCTCAGCAGCATCACCACGGTTTCGGCCAGCAGACCGGCAAAGGGGCCGCCGCCTCCCAGGGTTCCCAGCAACTGGCGGCTGAGCCAGGTACCCAGCCACCAGACCAGAGCACCACCGCCCACCATCGCCAGGAAGCCCTTCAGCTCGGCACCGGCCACACTGCGCTCCCCGGTCGACGGTGGCACCGACAGGCGCGGGCTGAACACCGTGGCCACCATCAGCAGCAGCAGCAACAGCGCCATCACCTGATACGTACCCGGCCAGCCCAGCGAGGTATCGGCCAGCATCAGCGCCCCGCCCCCCGACACCAGCATGCCCAGCCGGTAGCCCAGCACCGACACGGCAGCACCTGCCCCGCGCTCGGCCGGATCGAGCAGATCGGCCCGGTAGGCGTCAAAGACCACATCCTGCGATGCAGACAGCCAGGCGATCAGCACCGCCAGAGCCGCCATCATCGCCACCGACCGCGTCGGATCGAATTGCGACATGGCGATGCAGGCCAGCCCCATCAGCAATTGAAAGACGATGATCCAGCCACGCCGCCGGCCCAGCAGCCGCGGCTCGAAGCGATCGAGCAGCGGTGCCCAGACGAACTTGAAGGTATAGGGCAGCCCCACCAGCGCAAAATAGCCGATGGTATGCAGGCCCACGCCTTCGACCGTCAGCCATGCCTGAAGCGCCACGGCACTGAGTGCCAGTGGCAACCCGCTGGAAAAGCCGAGCAGCAGCATCGCGGCCATGCGGCGCGACACGAAGACTTGTCCGTAGACTTCCCAGAAGCCCGGTGATGCTGGCTGGCCGGATTGATTCATCCGCCCAGTGTAGCAGTGTCAGCGCACGCCACCTTTGCCACATGCCGACCAGAGACAACGGCACGCCAGACAGGCGGAAACGGCCTGTTGCACAAATGTCAGCACCTCTGCCCTGCTCCGCACCCGCACCCGCACCACCGAAGCCCATCAGCGCACGACACCCGCCGCGCAGGTGCCCATCAGGCACCTGCCCCACCCGCCGATCCTGAAGATCCATGTCTGCCCAAACCCGAACAGCATGGCAGACAGCCCGCTCCCCGCGAACGCCCTCCCCCCGCATCTCGTCGTGGGCAGCGAAAGCAGACCAACACCGTTAGGTGTAATCTCACGGATGGAATCCGTTCCAGGATGCCAAACGGTTCCTCCCTGTGCCACAGCCCGCCTTCCGTCACCCACGCGCTGCGTCGGCAGAAAGGGCCGGGAAATGCAGGGAGCCGTTCAGCCATCCTCCCGCATCAGCTGAAGCAAACGATCTTCAAGAACGACAATGTCCAAGCAATTGACTGCCGCCGAAGCGGCCCTGCGCGACGCAGCGCGGGAATATCACTCCTTCCCCTCCCACGGCAAGATTTCCGTTACCCCCACCAAGCCCCTGTCCAACCAGCGTGACCTGTCGCTGGCCTATTCGCCGGGCGTGGCCTATCCCTGTCTCGACATCCAGGCCGACCCCGCCAAGGCTGCCGAATACACCTCCCGCGGCAACCTGGTCGGTGTCATCACCAACGGCACTGCCGTGCTGGGCCTGGGCGACATCGGCCCGCTGGCCGGCAAGCCCGTCATGGAAGGCAAGGGCTGCCTGTTCAAGAAATTCGCCGGCATCGACGTGTTCGACATCGAACTGGACGAACGCGACCCCGACAAACTCGTCGAGATCATCCGCGCACTGGAGCCCACCCTCGGCGGCATCAATCTTGAAGACATCAAGGCACCGGAATGCTTCTACATCGAGCGCCAACTGCGCGAGAAGATGAAAATCCCGGTCTTCCACGATGACCAGCACGGCACCGCCATCATCTCGGGCGCTGCGCTGCTCAACGGTCTGGAGCTCGTCAACAAGCCGCTCAACACCGTCAAGGTGGCTGTATCCGGTGCTGGCGCCGCTGCACTGGCCTGCCTCGACATCTTCGTGGCACTGGGCGTCAAGGTCGAAAACATCTTCGTCGCCGACTCCAAGGGCGTCATCTATGAAGGCCGCCCGGGCGGCTTCGACGAATCGAAGGCCCGCTACGCCCAGAAAACCGAAGCCCGCACGCTGGCCGACATCGTCGTCGATGCCGACGTGTTCCTCGGCTGCTCGGCTGCCGGCCTGCTCACCGAAGCAATGGTGAAAACCATGGCCCGCCAGCCGATCATCCTGGCACTGGCCAACCCCGAGCCTGAAATCCGCCCGGAAATCGCCAAGGCTGCACGCGGCGACTGCATCATCGCCACCGGCCGCTCCGACTATCCGAACCAGGTCAACAACGTCCTGTGCTTCCCCTACATCTTCCGGGGCGCACTGGACTGCGGCGCATCGCGAATCACCGAAGAAATGAAACTGGCTTGCGTGCGAGAAATCGCCGCACTGGCCAAGGCTGAAGCCAGCGACGAAGTGGCCAACGCCTATGTGGGCAAGAACCTCAATTTCGGCCCCGACTACATCATCCCCACCCCCTTCGATCCGCGCCTCATCCTGCGCATTGCACCTGCCGTGGCAGAAGCAGCGGTGGCCTCCGGTGTGGCAACCCGCCCCATTCAGGACATGGACGCCTACCGGGCCAACCTGACCCGCTTCGTCTATCAGTCGGGCATGGTGATGCGCCCCGTGTTTGCTGCGGCAAAGGCAGCCACCAGAAAGCGCGTGGCCTATGCCGAAGGCGAAGACGAGCGTGTGCTGCGTGCGGCCCAGAGCGTCGTTGATGACAGCGTGGCACACCCGATCCTCATCGGCCGCCCCAACGTCATTCTCGAACGCATCAAACAGGCTGGCCTGCGCATTCGCCCCGGACAGGACATCGACATCATCAACCCGGATGACTTCCCGCGCTTCGACGACTACTGGCAGGAATACCACCGCATCATGTGCCGTGACGGCGTGTCGGTCGAAGCCGCCAAGGCCGGCGTGCGTCGCTCCACCACGCTCATCGCCACACTGATGGTGCGCCTCGGCGATGCCGACACCATGCTGTGCGGCACGCTGGGTCGTTTCGACACCCACCTCGACCACGTCCGCGAAGTCATCGGCGCACAACCCGGAAAATCGCTGAGCACCGTCAATGCCCTCATCATGGGCAAGCGCACGCTGTTCATTGCCGACACCCATGTGCATGAAAACCCGGACGCGCAGACGCTGGCCGAAATCGCACTGATGGCAGCACAGGAAGTCAGCAACTTCGGCATTCCGCCGAAAGTGGCCTTCGTCTCGCACTCGCAGTTCGGCAGCTCGCGCCGTGCATCGGCCCTGAAAATGCGCGAAGCCTACAACATCTTCCGCAAGATGGCGCCGCACATCGAAGCCGAAGGCGAAATGCACGGCGATGCCGCCCTCAGCGAGAAACTGCGCAAGACGATGGTGCCCGACACCACGCTGCACGGTGAAGCCAACCTGCTGATCTGCCCGAACCTGGATGCCGCCAACATCCTGTTCAACGTGCTGAAACTGGTCGACGCCAACGGCGTGACCATCGGCCCGATCCTGCTGGGCAGCGCCAAGCCCGCACACGTGATGACGCCGTCCTCCACCGTGCGTCGCGTCATCAACATGACCGCGCTGGCGGTGGCCGAAGTGGCTGCCGGCAAGCACGAGAAGCAGCCGCAGTAAGCCCTGCCGGGTAAGGCCTGTTGCCATGTCGCCATCCGACATGGCAACAGCCAACTACAAAAATCACCCGCCAATGCCGAGCACGGTGTGAAGGCACACCAGACCCTGCTGGGCAAATTCAGCCAGAACTACATCTGCATCATCGAGGACATGATGCTGGCGCACATCGACAAGGGACACCTCAAGCGGGTTATCGCCATACCGCTGCGCGTGAAAGGTGTCGACAGTGGCCAGGTCAGCGTGCTGGCCGTGTTTCCTGGCCTGAGCAAACGTCGTAAAAGCCACAAAGACAAGGTTTCAGTGACGCCTGGCTTGCGTACCATCGGCAAATCGTCAGTTTCCTGACAGATTTTCCGGCGCCGAAACCATGTCCATCACCCGTTCCTTGCGCTGCTCGTCCCTGCCGGGCAGCCTCCTCGTTGCATGCTCCCTGCTGTGGCTCCACACCAGTGCGCTGGCGCTCAGCATTACCAGCGTCAGCCCGGAAGGCGAAGTCTCCCGCGTGCGACAGGTGGTGGTGAAGTTCGATGGCCCTGCAACGCGCCTGGGAGACCCGCAGGCGCCTGCCCCCTTCACCCTGCATTGCGACAGCAAGAGCCAGCCACCCGGCAGCGGCCGCTGGACCAACGAGCGTGAATGGGTTTACGACCTGGAAACGGAACTGCCCGGCGCCACGCGCTGCCAGTTGAATCCGATTCCGACATTTCGCACGCCCGACGGCAGCGGCCTGAAACAGACAAAACCCCGTCACTTCAACACCCCCGGCCCGCAGCTGCAACGCAGCGATCCCGTTGAAAACGCGACGATCAACGAAGACCAGACCTTCATCTTCCAGTTGAGCGCGCCTGCCGCCACCTCACTGCTACAGCAGAAAATCTGGTGCCGTCTGCCCGGCCTGGGAGAACGGGTTCCCGCTCGCATCCTGCAAGACGACGAACGACACAAGGCCCTGAAAAAATCCTGGCTGGGGCGCGACAGCGACAGCAATGCTTCAAAACAGACCACAGACAAACCTCACGACGTGGCCGGATACCAGCAGCTGGTAGCCTTGCAGTGTCAGCGGCGCCTTTCTCCCGGCAGCACGGTTGGCGTCATCATCGACCAGGGATTGCGCTCCCCGAACGGTATCGTTTCAAGCACTACCAAACGCATCGACTTCAGAGTACGTGAAGCCTTCCGCGCCGAGATGAGCTGCGAGCGCGAGAATGCCCAGTCTCCCTGCCTGCCCATTCGCCCCATCAGCCTGAACTTCAGCGCTCCTGTCCCCTTGCAGGTGGCAGCACAGGTAAAACTCAGCAATGGCAGCAACATGCTGCGCCCCGTGTTCGCCTTTCCGTATGATGAGGAGGAAGACGAATTTCGTGCCGCAACCCCGGAAGAACTGCAAGGTCAGATGACCTACGTGGAGCGTCTGCGCTTTGAACCGCCGTTTGTCGAGAACACGAACTATGTCCTGAGCCTGCCAAATGACATACGGGATGATGACGACCGCCCGCTCGACAACGCAGGGCGTTTTCCCATCACCATTTCAACCGGCACGCTGCCTCCACTCGCCAAATTCGCGTCAGCCCCATTCGGTATCATCGAACGTTTTGCCGAAGGCCCTGCGGGTACGCCGATTCTTCCCGTCACCCTGCGCAACGTCGAATCCATGCCCGGTGTCTCACATCTGCAGCTCAGCCAGCTAAGCCTGCGTGACGACACCGAGATCATCGACTGGTATCGAAAGGTTGTGGCTTATGATGCAGCGGAGGTCGAACGCAAAGCAGCCCGCAAGGACGTAAACGGAACACTTCCTCCCAGCATTCCCGAACGGGAATATCGCCTCATCGAATCACGCACCCTTTCCTTGCTGAATGGCAAGGCCAATGTAGAGACACGCCCCCTGCCAGGCACCACACCCGGCAGCAGGCAACCCCTGGAGGTACTCGGCATTCCACTGAAAGGCGGCGTGCATGTGCTGGAGATTGCATCCAGCCAGCTGGGCGCGTCCCTGCTCGATCCCGCCTATGGGCCTGGTCGCCAGATGTTCGTTCGCACGATGGCGCTCGTCACCAACCTGAGCGTGCATTTCAAGCGGGGACACGAAAACTCGCTTGCCTGGGTCACGAGCCTGGATGATGGCAAGCCGGTGGCAGGCGCGCAGGTGCGTGTATCGTCTTGCGAGGGCAAAGAGATTGCCCAGGCCACCACCGACGCCAACGGCATCGCACGCTTCGACAATCTCCCGCCAGACGCTCCCATATGCGACTGGACAAGCACGAGAGACCCTGACAGCAGCAGCAACTACTTCATCAGCGCCCGCCTGCAGAAGGACGGGGTCGAAGACATGGCCTTCGTCTGGAGCCACTGGCAACGCGGCATCGAGCCGTGGCGCTTTCAGCTGACCGAACATTGGCGTCATGGCAGCCAGGAAAACCATGTACACACGATCATGGATCGCACCCTGCTGCGTGCTGGTGAAACCGTGTCGATGAAACACTTCGTTCGCGCTGAACAGGGCCCGAAAGCGGGCAACCTGAGCCTGCCCGCGCGTGACAAGGAACCCGACACGCTGACCATCACACACACCGGCAGCGGGCAGGAATTCCAGCAGCCACTGCAATGGTGGGACACGGCCTCTGGTGGGCGGACTGCCATCAGCGAATTCCGGATTCCCAAAGCAGCCCGCCTCGGTGAATACCGGATCGCACTCGGAAAAGACGGATACGGACGCCAGAAAAGTGGCAGCTTCCGGGTCGAGGAATTCCGTCTGCCCCTGTTTCAGGGCAGCATCGGCATCGGGGAAGATGCGGCGCTGATTGCGCCTTCACGACTCCCCGTCAACGTTGGCGTTTCCTACATTGCCGGCGGCCCGGCCGAGCGCCTGCCGGTTCAGATATCAGCCGTCATCCAGGGCAAGCTCCCTGAATTTCCCGATCACCCCGGCTTCGTGTTCAATGCACCGGAACGCTACACGCCACCGGCCCCCAAGAATGCAGACAAAGACCCGGAAACCTTCAGCAACGACGCCCCCGACGGCGTTTACGCAAATCATGTCATTGCCGACAAGCGTCCTCTGACACTCAACGCCGAGGGTACTGGCAGTCTTGCACTCGATGTACCGCCCTTTCGTTACCCACACAGCCTGATCGTGGAATCCAGCCACGCCGACCCGAACGGCGAGATCCAGACCCTGCGCCATCGCAGCATGCTATGGCCTGCCGCCGTGGTAGCAGGAATCCGCACGGAAGACTGGATCTCCGTGGGCAAGCGCATCCGCGTGCAGGCACTGGCACTGGACACGAACGGCAAGGCGAAAGCCAATGTACCGCTGCGTGTTCTGGCCATCGGGCTGCACACCACCACTGCCCGCAAACGGGCCGTGGGCGGACTCTACGCCTATGAAAGCCAGACGCATCAGGGAAGCGCGACGGAAATCTGCTCGGGCAAAAGCGACGCACACGGATTACTGGAATGCGAGGCGGAAACCTTCGACGCTGGTTCCATCGAACTGGTGGTGGAAGCAACCGACAACAATGGACGCAAGAGTCATGCCGCCATGGATGTCTGGGTTACGCGACTGGGAGAAATCTGGTTTGGCCCCAACGGCGAAAGCAGCGACCGCATGGATCTGATCCCGGAGAAGAAGGACTACGCCCCCGGTGAAACGGCACGTTTTCAGGTTCGCATGCCTTTCCGGCAAGCCACCGCGCTGATCAGCGTGGAGCGCGAAGGCATCATTCACACCGAGGTTCAGGAGATCCGGGGTGACGACCCGACCGTTTCCCTGAAAATCGGGCGCGACTGGACACCCAACGTCTACGTCAGCGTGCTGGCGCTGCGGGGGCGCCTGCACGATGTTCCCTGGTACAGCTTTTTCGACTGGGGCTGGAAAAGCCCTGCACAATGGTGGCGCAGCTGGCGTCAGGACAATACCGGGCATGCAGCGCCCACGGCCCTGGTCGACCTGAGCAAACCGGCCTTCCGGCTGGGTGTGACCGAAATTCGCGTGAATCCCAACGCCCATCGTCTCGATGTAAAGGTGAGTGCCGACAAGCCGCATTACCCGGTGCGGGGCACGGCACAGATCGACATCGAGGTGAAGCGCCCCGACGGCACACCGGCAGCACATGCCGAAGTGGCCATCGCGGCCGTCGATCAGGCGCTGCTGGAACTGAAGCCGAACCGGAGCTGGGCCGTGCTGGAAGCGATGCTGTCACGCCGTGACTGGAATGTGAGCACGGCAACGGCACAGATGGAAATCGTCGGTCGGCGTCATTATGGCCGCAAGGCAGTGGCAGCCGGCGGCGATGGTGGTGAGGGAGGCCCGCAGATGCGGGAACTGCTCGACACGCTGCTGTTGTGGAAACCGCGGGTGACGCTCGATGCAAACGGCCGCGCACGCATTGCGGTGCCATTGAACGACAGCATCAGCACCTTCCGTGTGGTGGCAATGGCGGACCACGGCAGCGCACTGTTTGGTACCGGCACTACCCATATCCGCACCCGGCAGGATCTGCAGATCATCAGCGGCCTGCCACCTCTGGTGCGCGCCGACGACCAGTACCGGGCTTCCATCACGCTGCGCAACAACACCGCAGAGCCAATGACGTTGCGCGTGACGCCACGTGCCACCCTGCTGCAACCAGCCGAACGCAGGGTATCGCTGGCTGCCGGCGAAGCCCGGGAAATTCACTGGGGCGTGACGGCACCTGCCGCACTGGCCGATACGAACACCGGAGAAATCCTCTGGGAAATCGAGGCTGTCGACGAAAAGCGCGGCATACGCGATGCGCTGAAAATCCAGCAACGCATTCTCCATGCCACGCCCCTGTCGGTTCAACAGGCCACCATCCGGCGGGTGGAAGGCGAACTTTCCCTGCCGGCATCCCGGCCGGCATCCGCACTGCCGGATCGGGGTGGCCTGCAGATCGACCTGCAACCTTCTCTGGGCAACAATCTGCCCGGCGTGAAAGCCTGGCTGCAAGCCTATCCCTACAGCTGCCTCGAACAGCAGTCGAGCAAAGCCATCGGCCTGCACAACGTGCAGCACTGGCAATCCCTCATCGACAATCTGTCCGCTTATCTCGATGAGGACGGGCTGGCCCACTATTTCCCGCCCGCTGGCGGCTCCTCCAACAATGGCAGCGACACGCTCACCGCCTGGATGCTGGCCACCAGCCATGAAGCGTCAAGGCTCGACCCTGCCTTTTCACTGCCGGCAGAACTCCGGGCACACATGATCGAGGGGCTGACCCGCTTCGTGCAGGGCAACATCCAGCGCAAACACTGGAGCCCCCGGGAAGATCTGGACATGCGCAAGCTCGCCGCCATCGAGGCACTGTCGCGTTACGGCGCGGCAAAGGCCAGCATGCTGCAATCGCTGCGCATCCAGCCGGAAGCATGGCCCACCGGCACGCTCATCGACTGGATCGACATCCTGAAGCGCGTGAAAGGAATTCCCGATGCTTCTGGCAAACTGCGTGAGGCCATGCGCATCCTGCGCAGTCGCCTGTCATGGCAGGGTGGCAGGTTGGTATTCCAGAACGAAAGCAATGACCACTGGTGGTGGCTGATGCTGAACGGCGACGTGAACGCTGCACGGCTGCTGCTCACAGTATTGGAAGACCCTGCCTGGCAGAATGACCTGCCGCGACTGGTCACGGGCCTGCTTGACCGTCAGAAAAACGGGGCCTGGCAAACCACCACGGCAAACGCCTGGGGCTGGCTGGCCATGCAGCATTTCTCGAAGATTCACGAGCAAGAGACAGTGAGCGGCAAAACCACCGCCCACTTCGGCAAGGCACAGTTCTCTCTCGACTGGTCACAATGGGAAGCGGACAAAACACGGACGATCCCGTCTGGCACGACACGCACGGGCCTTCGTGATGTACTGCCACTGTCATCGCATGACGGCAGATCGGGCAAACCACTCATCCGGCCGGAAAGCGGCCAATTCATCCTGCCCTGGCCTGAACACAGACAGCCTCAATCCGCGGCACACGGGCAGACGTCTCAATCGACAACTGCACTGCCAGCAAATGCCAGACAGCAACAGGGAGAGACGCCGCATCAGGGCCGGCATCCCGAGAATGCTTCTGACGGAAAAACCAGTGACGGCAAGGAAACCAACACCCTGAGAATCCGGCATTCCGGCAACGGCAAGCCGTGGGCCAGCGTGCTGTCGCTGGCCGCCGTGCCGCGCCAGAAAGCCTTCAACGCAGGCTACACCATTACCAGAACAGTCACGCCCGTGCAGCAGGCTCGCAACGACCTTCCCCCCAACCAGTACTCGCGCGGTGATGTACTGCGCGTTGAACTGAAGGTGAAGGCCAGCGCACCGATGACCTGGGTTGCCGTCACCGACCCCATACCTGCCGGCGCCACCATTCTGGGCAGCGGCCTTGGCCGCGATTCGGAAATTGCCAGCCAGGAAAAACCGCTGGAGGACAGAAGATGGCCGGATTTCACGGAACGCAGTTTCGAGGCGTTTCGTGCCTACTACCAATACGCGCATCACGGCGAATGGAGCCTGCAATACACGCTGCGCCTGAACAACCCTGGCACCTTCCAGATGCCGGCCAGTCGCGTAGAGGCACTGTATGCACCTGAAATGTTCGGGGAGCTTCCCAACGCGCCGGTAACGGTAAATCCCTGACAGGCGACAGGCATCGACAAATGCACACGCATGGCGAAACAGCTGGATGACCGGCTCTGTCTCATGCCCCTGCCCGATCACGCACGGCGCACACGCCGTGCGCGGCCGACGAGATGTTCACCTCCTGTCATCACACGCACTCCAGCCGAAGAACATGAAGATGATTACTCCCAGACGAGTACGTGTTCCAGCTGAGCGAGCAGCCACCGGACGGCAAAACCAGATCCGCCACCTGCTCGCCAGCACGATCCTGTTGCTGGGCACGCAGGCATTGCCTGCTTCGGCAAACGATCTTCCTGCATTCGATGAGGTGCGTCGCAGCTTCCGGACATCCGAGGCGCAGCTCCTGGACCGGCATGGTGCAGTCCTGCACCGGCTGCGCACCGATGCCAGCGTGCGTCGCGGCACGTGGATTTCTCTCGACGCCATGTCTGCCCCTTTGCGCGAGGCACTGATCCTGTCAGAAGACCAGCGCTTTCATGAGCACAGCGGTATCGACTGGCAAGCCGTGCCCGCTGCTGCATGGAGCAATCTGTGGAACACCCGAACACGCGGCGCATCCACGCTGACGATGCAGCTTGCCAGCCTGCTGAACCCCGATCTGGCACCAGAACCGGGGAAGCACCGCAGCGTGACGCAGAAGCTGAAACAGGCCCACGCTGCAACACGACTGGAAAAACACTGGAAGAAACACGAGATTCTCGAAGCCTATCTGAATCTCGTACCTTTTCGCGGTGATCTGGTCGGCATCGACGCGCTGGCACGCAGCCATTTCGGCAAGGCTCCCCACGGACTGGACCGTACCGAAGCCGCACTCGCTGCCGTACTCGTGCGCGCACCAAATGCCAGAATTCACCGGGTTGCCGAACGCGCCTGCGCGCTGCTGAAAGCGATGGGAGAGGCAGCCAACTGCACCGATGTCGGGATGACAGCGGAGTTCCGACTCGCACACCGGAGCTGGGCTGCAGGAGAAGGCATTGCGCCTCATCTGGCACACAGGCTGCTGAAGGCACTCCCCGGCACCACGACGGCCAGCGTTCGCACCACCCTGGATGCGTCACTGCAGCGCCTCGCCCTGCAAAGCCTGCAACGGCATCTGCGCGAATTGCAGGAGCGACATGTGGAAGACGGTGCAGTCATCGTGCTGGACAATGCCAGCGGCGAGATTCTTGCCTGGGTGGGTTCCAGCGGTGAAATCAGCCAGGCTGGCGAAGTCGATGGCGTGACCGCCCTGCGCCAGCCGGGCAGCGCACTGAAACCCTTCCTCTATGCACAGGCCATCGACGAAAGGCGAATGACCGCAGCCTCATTGCTGCATGATGCTCCCACCCAGCTCGGCACGGAAGCCGGTCTCTACATGCCGCAGAACCATGACCGGAATTTCAGGGGCTGGGTATCAGTGCGTACCGCTCTGGCCTCCTCGCTGAACATCCCCGCCGTGCAAACCCTGCAGATGCTGACCCCGGAGTCCTTTCAGCAGCAACTGCAGAAACTGGGGTTTCGTTTTCCCGAAGGCAGCGGGTATTACGGCTACAGCCTGGCACTGGGCAGTGCCGAAGTCAGCCTGCTTCAGCTGAGCAACGCCTATCGCACACTTGCAAACGGTGGATGGCATTGTCCGCCGAGTCCGCTGACCGAGGCAGCAGCTCCTTCGACACGGAAACAGGACGACGGACAGGAGCATTGTCACCGTGCGCTCTCTGCCGAAAGCGCCTGGATCATCGGCAACATCCTCTCCGACCGTCATGCGCGCATTCCGGCCTTCGGGCTCGATCCGGTACTGAACACGCGCTTCTGGACAGCGGTAAAAACCGGCACCAGCAAGGACATGCGTGACAACTGGGCTGTGGGCTGGAGCAGCCGTTACACCGTGGGCGTATGGGTGGGCAACGCCAGTGGGGCGCCCATGCACGATGTGAGTGGCGTGACAGGTGCGGCTCCCATCTGGGCAGAAGTCATGCGTGAACTGCATCGCCACGTCCCCTCGCTGCCGCCTGAAACTCCGTCTGCACTCGAAAAGCGTCCCATCCGGTTTGGCAATGACAGGGAGGCCGGGAGAACGGAATGGTTCATGCCCGGCACGGCGCAAGACATGTTTTCCGTGGCAGGCGATGATTACGAGCAGGAACGCCATACGCCACAACAGGCAGAGCACACACCTGCACAGGCCGGCCGTGCGGGCAGCCCGAAAATAGCCACGCCCACCAATGGAACCATCATTGCACTGGACCCGGACATTCCTCCTGCTCACCAGCGTCTGCGACTTGGCATTGGGAACACCGGATTTCCGGTTTCTGCCACACAGGCAGCAAAACTGCACTGGCATGTGAATGGCCAGCGCGTGGGCGAAGGGCCTGAAACGCTCTGGTTTCCCTTGCCAGGCCGGCATCGGATCGAACTGCGCACCACTGATGGCAGGACACTGGATCAGATGACCGTGGAAGTGCGTGGTGCCCTATGGAAATCGCCCGCATCTGCCGACGGGACGGACGCGCGCTGATTGCATGCCCTGAGTGCTTCTGCCACAAGGCATGTCAGGCAAATCCCGAAAATTCGTCGCCATTCAGCCACTGAACATTGCCGAAAAAAATGCCGTCTGATGAAGCAGAGCCACCCCGCACCCCCTGTTTTTTCGTGTTTTGTATAGAAAGTAAACAACTCTTTCCACAGAAACGGCCAGAATTCAAGCCGCCGACGCACTGCTTTCCCCGGTTCACCCCGCTGTTTCATGGTCAGATGCAGCCCTGAACGCCTCGAATGCAGTTCCATTCCCCCGACACAGACGCGAATTTCATCCGGGGGCTACAGCGTCTGAAGAACAAGAATGCAGGAAACAAGCCAACAATTTCAACAAAAGCAACATTTATTATCTTCACATTTGCTCAACCGCTTCCTCCTTAGGATGCACTCATGCACCGGTTGCATGACAGGGGTCTGACAGCCTCTTTCACGGTTCCGCACTGCGACACCCACTGCAGGTACGGACACATGGCTGATACTGTGACTCTCGATGCCCCTGTTCTGATCCATCCATTCAAACAGGAATGAAACGATGATTGCATCCAAGAAAAGCCTTCTGGCCAGCGCCGTCCTGATGGCAATGCTCACAGCCTGCGGCGGTTCTTCCGACTCTGGCAGCCCGGGTGCCGATGGCGCAGCCCCGAAATCGACGGGCGCTGAAGCCACGTCCGCTCAGCAGGACCTGACAACCAAGGCACCTGCCGCCGATCCCGTGACGGGCGCAAACGCCATCACGGCAGAAGGTGTCCGCGCCGAGCTGGTGGCAGCGGCGATGGTCAAGAACACGTTTGCCTATTCGGCGATACACCCGGTCATGGGCCCGCGCGTCTATCCGGTCTATTTCGGCAACAAGGCTGTTCCGTGGTCGGGAACCGTTCCCGGAGGCAACGCCATCGTCAACCCAACCATGAAGGGCGTTTACGCAACCCAGCAACCCCAGAGTTCGTCCGGAGACAACCCCGAACTGTCGATCGGCTGGGCCGATTTCAACGAAAACCATGCCTCGACGGCAGAATACGGCGTCCAGCCCACCCATGTGCAGATGTCCATCAGTGCTGACAAGGCAAGCTATGAGGCTCGCAACGCCAGCATCTTCTTCAAGCCGGAAGCAGCGACAACCGCCGGTAAGGCTGTGATGTCGCTTGGAACCAAGGCGTCGGTCCAACCGAGATATACGGATCAGTTCCCGACCGTCGAGATGAAGGCGGCCAAGCCTTTCGAGCTGCGCGTTGGTGAAACCCTGCCGTACTACAAGTCGCTGCAGCGCTGGGAAGGCCCCAACGGCGAATACATTCAGCTGATGCTGTTCCGCGGCGAGAAACCGAATGAACTTCGCCTGTGCGCAGACGTGAACACCCCCAATGCCAAGCGTCTGACCTGCCACCTGTTTGACGTGGCTGCAAACTGGAAGTTCGACGAGCACATGGGCCTGCTCGACACCGGCGCCTACGTCGTCGATGACCGGACTGTCATCCCCGGCCATTCCGGCCACCTGGTCTGGCAAACGCCTGCCAAGACCAAATAAAGGTCTGACCAAACGTTGATCTCCTCTGGACCATGCCCTGCGGCCACGGCTGCAGGGCATGATTTTTTGTGGCCCGCCATTTCCTGCCCTGGCCTTGCTGCCCTTCATCCTTTTCCGCTTCCATCTTCCGGGCGCAAGTCCTTCACATTGATGACACGCTGTCATCTGTGCCTGAATTCTTGTCGCTTGTCCTGCCCCCCGGCAGCTTTCAGAATGAAGCGCGCCCGACGGGTTTCCTTCAAGGGGACACCGCAAGAGACAGGGCAAGCTGTCGCTCATTTTTTCGTTTTCGAGCCTGTCGTGAGGATGGGCGCTTGCCCGCTGTCCGTGTACGGTTCTGGCTCAAGGCAGGCAGGAGACATGCAAGCACCGCACCCGCAACAGCCGATGGCTCATGCCATCCGTTTTCTGGCCGTTGACGCCATCATCAAGGCCACCGAAGGCCATCAGGGCGTGCCACTGGGCATGGCCGAAATTGCCACCGCGCTCTATGCCGACCACCTGAAGCACGATCCATCCGATCCCTGCTGGTGGGACCGCGACCGTGTCGTGCTCTCCAACGGTCATGGCTCGATGCTGCTGTATTCACTGCTGTATCTCAGCGGCTATGAGCGCATTTCGCTGGAGCAGATCAAGACCTTCCGCGAGCTGGGCTCCCATTGCGCCGGACATCCGGAATTCGATCCGGCCGCCGGCATCGAGGTGACTACCGGCCCGCTGGGACAGGGCATTGCCAACGCGATGGGCATGGCCATTGCCGAAGCCTTTCTGCGCGCTAGATTTGGCGCCGACCTGATCGACCATCACACCTATGCCTTCGTGGGCGACGGGTGTCTGCAGGAAGGTATCGGCCAGGAAATGGCAAGCCTTGCCGGACACCTGAAGCTGGGGCGGCTCATTCTGCTGTGGGACGACAATCAGATTACCGATGATGGCAGCACCACGCTGTCCATCAGTGAAAACGTGCCGGAACGCTTCCGGGTGGCTGGCTGGCATGTGGTCGAAGTGGACGGGCATGACATCACGGCCGTATCGGGAGCCATCGCGGAAGCAAAGGCCGACCCGCGCCCGTCCTTCATTGCCTGCAAGACCATCATCGCCAGAGGCATTGCACGCCTGCAGGGACAACGCGGCGGACACAGTGCCCCATTGCTTGCCGACGATGCCGTGCAGATGCGCAAGGATCTGGACTGGAACCATGCCCCCTTCGAGGTGCCCGACGAGGTGCTGAATGCCTGGCGCGATGCCAGTTGGCGGGGTCGCACGGAACATGACGACTGGAAAGCGCGTGTTGCGCAGCTGCCGCCGGAAAAACGGCAGGAATTCGAGCGCGTGATGCGTGGTGAACTTCCCGCAGGCTGGAAAGAATCCCTGCAATCGCTTGAGCACAAGCTGCTTTCCGGGAACCCCGTTGGCGGCATCAACCTGTCGGCCGCCATCAACGACTGCCTGACCGATATCCTGCCCGAGCGGATGGTGGCTTGCGCCGATCTGGAAGCGCCCACCGGCCACAAGCGCCGGCTGGATGCCTTCAATGCAAGCAATCCGGGCGGCGCCTACATCCATTGTGGCGTGCGCGAGCACGTGATGGGTGCGCTGTGCAACGGCATGGCCGCACACGGTGGCATCGTTCCGGTCAGCGTCACCTATCTGGCATTTTCCGATTATCTGCGGCCTGCCATGCGCATGGCGGCCCTGATGGGCCTGCCGGTGAAGTTCGTCTTCAGCCACGATTCCATCGGCATCGGCAAGAATGGCCCCACGCACCAGCCGGTGGAGGTTCTCGCCAGCCTGCGCGCCATGCCCAACATGCTGGTGATGCGTCCGGCAGACGCGGTGGAAGCGGTGGAATGCTGGGAGGCAGCACTGCAACACCGCAGCGGCCCGGTCACGTTTGCACTGTCACGCCAGGCTCTCCCGCCGGTAAACAGCGCTGCTCGCACCGAAAACCGCTCGGCGCGTGGTGCCTACGTGCTGGCCGAAGCCGGCGGTGGCGTGCCATCCCGGCAGGTGACGTTGCTGGCCACCGGATCGGAAGTGGCCATCGCACTGCAGGCACGCGATGAATTGCAGCATCATGGCATTGCCACCGCGGTGGTCTCGATGCCCTGCTGGGAATTGTTTGAGCAACAGACACCGGAATACCAGGAACAGGTGCTGTGCCCCGGTACCATCACCGTGGCAGTCGAAGCTGCGGTACAGCAGGGCTGGGAGCGGTGGCTGGGCAGCAATGGCGGCTTCGTCGGCATGCGCAGCTTTGGTGCCTCCGGTCCGGCCGATGCGCTTTACCGGCATTTCGGCATTACCGCAGAAGCCGTGGTGAAAACGGTGCGCCAACGGCTGGATGACTGACGCCGGCCCCCACGCCGCAAACCGTTTTCCGCATGACATGCTCCCGCTGTCTGGAGCGTGTCATGCACTTGTTTACCCACGCGCCAACCCCGATCACGAACACACCCATGCCCACCATGAAAAACATCGTCTTTCTCGATGCCGACACACTGTCACCGGAAACCACACTGAAGCCCTTTGCCTTCCCGCATCAACTGAAGAAATACGGGCGCACCAAGGCCAGCGAAGTTGCTGAACGCATCCGTGACGCGCACATCGTCATCACCAATAAGGCACCGATCAGCGCAGAATCACTGGCGCAAGCGCCGAATCTGGAACTGGTGGCGGTGGCTGCCACCGGCTACAACGTCATCGACGTTGCGGCCTGCGAAAAACGCGGTGTGGTCGTCAGCAACATCCGCAATTACGCTGTCAACACCGTGCCGGAGCACACCTTTGCGCTGATCTTTGCACTGCGCCGCAGCATCTGCGCCTACCGCGATGCGGTACGACGCGGTCGCTGGGCCGAAGCCGACCAGTTCTGCTTCTTCGATCACCCGATCCGCGATCTGGCCGGCAGCACGCTGGGCGTGATCGGTGACGGCGCCCTGGGCAAGGCGGTAACGCGCATGGGGCAGGCGCTGGGCATGAACGTGCTGATGTCGGCCTACAAGGGGCGCGACGACATGGGACCGCTCTACACCCCGTTTGAACAGGTGCTGGAACAGAGCGACATCATCACCCTGCACTGCCCGCTGCTGCCCTCCACGCAGAACATGATCAGCACGCCCGAATTCGCTCAGATGAAAAAGCGGCCGCTGCTCATCAATACCGCACGTGGCGGCCTCATCGACGAAGGTGCCGTGGGCGCAGCGCTGGAAGCCGGTCAGATCGGTGGCGCGGCTTTCGACGTGGTGAGCGTGGAGCCGCCGCCGGCCGACCACCCGTTCATGAAACTGCTGGATCGCCCGGACTTCATTCTGACCCCGCACGTGGCCTGGGCCAGCCAGGAAGCCATTCAGGGCCTGGCCGACCAGCTTGTCGACAACATC
Organism: Lautropia sp.; assembly: GCA_030523825.1. Taxonomy (GTDB): domain Bacteria; phylum Pseudomonadota; class Gammaproteobacteria; order Burkholderiales; family Burkholderiaceae_E; genus Lautropia. The sequence goes on from JAUNHU010000048.1 coordinate 20,435, forward strand.
GACGCCTTCGTGCGCGGTGAGCCGCGCAATGTGGTGAAGGCTGGCTGAGCCTCCTTCCAGGCCAGTCTGAGCGTTGTCCAGCTGGCCTGACGACCGGTGCGCTCGGCGAAAGCCCTGGGCACCGAACAGGGCTCAAGGGCTCAAAAAATCATAAACACTCCGATGAGACGCCTTAACCCCGTTTATGGCTCTCATGGGAATATCAATCCAGCCAGTTTTCCACTGTCAGCCCTGGATGGTCACGGAAAGATTGGAGCACCAGGTAGATGCAGATGTTGGTGTCCAGCATATAGCGCATGTCCATCACTCCTGCGCCTTGTCTGATGCCACACACTCCCCATCGCGAGGGGCTTGCTCATGAAACTCACGCCCCTGCGCCATGAAGTTTTCGGGAAATTCACGAAATACCCCTGCCAGGCCAGCCAGAGAGCGTCGCTGCAGCGGTCTCACGATCCAGGCACCGTTATGCCATTCGATCTGGGCCTCATCGGCACCGCCACCATTGGAGATGAGCGGAGGTTCTGTCCGCGACCAGCCAGCCCCCGAACGGCGCGAACAAGCCGTCAGACGCCATGAGGGGAGATCACGACGCGGCAGCTTCCATGTTAAGATGAGATAAGAGCTCCTATTGGAACTCTTATGCATTCTTAACGTCCCTACAGGAACCATATCAATGGAAACGCCTGTTCCGCTGCCCGTGGAGCGCGCCATCCGCAAGCTGGGGCAGGACATCTCGCTGGCGCGCCGGCGCCGGCATTTCTCGCAGGCATCGATGGCCGAACGCATGGGGGCGTCGCTGTCCACCGTGCGCCGCATCGAAAAGGGCGACGTGCGCATTCCCATTCATTTCATCGCGCGAGCACTGCATGTGCTTGGCGAGACAAAGGCGCTTGAAAACCTGCTGGACACCGCCAGCGATGACATTGGCCTGATGCTGATGGACGAGAAGCTGCCCAAGCGCATCCGTCTGAAACGCGATGCCACCGGAGCACTCTGATGGCCACGTCCCAATCCCTTCGCCAGCAGGTGCAGGTGTGCATTGGCGATGCGGGCACGCCCACGGGAACACTGGTGTATGCCCGGCAGGGGCGGCGCGAAAACTCCAGCTTTGCCTACCAGGACAGCTGGCTGGAGCGACGTGGCAGCTTCAATGTGTCTGCCGATCTGTTCTGGGGGCCAGGGCATCAGCCGCACAAGGCGGCGTCACCGCAGGATTCGGTGTTTCATGGCGCATTGGCAGACACTTCGCCCGATGCCTGGGGCAGGCGCGTGATCGCACGGGATCACGCGAAGCGACGCAAGCACGATCCCACACTGGCACCGCTGAGCGAACTCGACTATCTGCTTGCCGTCGATGATTTCAGCCGGGTGGGTGCGCTGCGGCTGCGCGATGCCGATGGAAACTGGTGTCGAGCCGTGCCAGAAGGCAAGCGCCGCACACCACCACTGATCGAACTCGAAAAAGCCTTTGCTGCCAGTCATGCAGTCGAGCGAGGCGAGGAATCGGTCGAAGACCTGAGATACCTTCAGGGCAAGGGAACATCGCTGGGTGGCATGCGCCCAAAGTGTACGCTGCTCGACGAACAGGGACATCTGGCCATCGGCAAGTTTCCCAGCATCGAAGACACCCGCAGCGTGACACGCGGGGAAGTTCTTGCCCTGAAACTTGCAGAAAAGGCAGGCATCGACGCGGCGGCATCTCGTGTCGTCATGCTGGGTGATGTGGCCGTTGCCCTGATCCATCGTTTCGACCGGCTCGAATCAGGCGGACGCATTCCCTACCAGTCTGCCGCTTCGCTGTTGCAGGCATCACGCCATGAAGACAGAAGCTATCTGGAACTGGCCGATGCCATCAGGGCCAATGGACACGACCCCACACACGATCTGCAACAGCTCTGGCGACGACTGGTGTTCAATTTGCTCATAACCAATGTCGATGATCATCTGCAGAATCACGGATTCCTGCATGTCGAGAAGGGATTGTGGCGCCTTGCACCGGCCTTCGATATCAACCCCTTTCCGGACAAGGAACGCGAATCGAAAGTATGGCTATCGGAACAGGATGGCCCGATTGTGGATGTGGACATGCTGCTGGCACGCTCCAGTGATTTCTCGCTGCCAAACCCTTCGGCCAGACAGATTCTGGGAGAAGTTCACCATGCGGTGTCGCAATGGCGGCAAACAGCACAGCACGCGGCGGTTGGTCTGAAAGCGCGAGAGCTGGATGATTTTGCTCCCGCCTTCGAGCACGCCCAGCTTGAACGCGCCGGGATGCTGGCGCGTGGGGGATGACAAACGAAACAGCGCGCCCGCAGGCGCGCTGTTTTGCATGGCCCTGTGTGGTCAACATGGGCCGACGCAGGCAAGGCACCTGCGGCCATAGCCGATCCGGAGGCAGCCCCCCGGATCGACACCGAGGGATCAGAGCAGGACGAAGCCTGCAATGATGGCCACGATGATCCCGTAGGTGAACATCGGGATGGCGGTCTGCTTGATGATGGCGCCTTCCTGGTTCTGCACGTTCAGCACCGAGCAGACGGCGATGATGTTGTTGATGCAGACCATGTTGCCCATCGCACCGCCGGCTGAGTGGGCTGCCAGCACGGTGGTGTGCGGCAGGCCGGTGGCGCTGGCAATCTGCTGCTGGATGCCGCCGAAGGTGAGGTTGGCCACGGTGTTGGAGCCCGAGAAGAAGGCACCGATGGCACCCATGTAGGAGGCGAGGTAGATCCAGTGCTGGCCTGCCACGGAGGCAAACTCACGGCCGATGATCTTCACCATCGAGCCGTCACCGCCGACCAGCATCAGTTTCACCATGGC